>WYBA01000479.1 GCA_011526095.1 Myxococcales bacterium
CGTGGTCGGCGCGCCCGCGCGCCGCGCGCCGCCGCGCGTGCGCGACGCTGCGCGAGCACCGCCGCCCGACGCCGCCCGGGCTGTGTCCGTAGCGGCCTCGGCGCGGGCGCCGACGACGCGAAGCCGGCTGCGCGTCCCGGCCGGGCCGCCGACGGCGAGCACGAGCGCGCCAGCCCGCGGCCGCCCCGGGATCGTCTCGCGCAGGGCGACCACGCCGTCGAGGCTCACCGTGACGTCGTCGCCGACCAGCGCGATCTGCACGGCGACCTCGTCGACCTCTCGCCGCCCTGCCAGCGCGGCCGGCAGCGGCTGGAACCCGCGGGCCTGCCACGACGCCTCGTCGACGTAGAGCCCGAGCTCTCCGTCGCGCACCAGCAGCGTGCCGCCGGGAAACCGCGCCTGCAGCGTGCCGCGATCGGCGGACAGCCGCTGCCAGGTGAGCGCGAACGCGCCGTCGCCGGCGAGCTCCGGGACGAGCTGCGCCGTCGCCTCGGTGCGCCCGTCGCCGTCGGCGGTGAGGATCACGCCCGCGCACGTCGCGTCCGCCACGAGCGTCCCGCCGAGGACACGCCACCTCATCGCCGGCTCGGCGCAGTCCTCGGCGCGCGCTGGCGCCGACGCGGCGAGGGTGGCCGCCGCGGCCACGAGGAGCCCGGGCCGGTAGAGAGCGAGGGCGCGCACACGGGCATCATAGTGGATGGTCGACGCCCCGGTCGACGCTCCGCTCGGACGGCTGGACGGCGCGCCGGTTTCGGTCACACTCGTCGCCCTCATGTCCGGGCACGAGCTGATCGAGACCGACGGCGTCCCCATCCGCGCGTGGATCCGCGGGGTGGCGCTCGAGGAGCCGGCGCGCAAGCAGCTGCTCAACGTCGCGCGGCTGCCGTTCGTGTTCCGCCACGTCGCGGCGATGCCGGACGTCCACTGGGGCCTCGGCGCCACCGTCGGCAGCGTCATCCCGACGCTGGGCGCGATCATCCCGGCCGCGGTCGGCGTCGACATCGGCTGCGGCATGATGGCGGTCGAGACGACGCTGCGCGCCGAGCACCTGCCGGACAACCTGCACGCGCTGCGCACGCGGATCGAGGCGGCCGTGCCGCACGGCCGCACCGCCAACGGCGGCAAGGGCGACCGCGGCGCGTGGCACCACATCCCCGCCGCGCCGCAGCAGGCGTGGAAGGACCTGTCGCGCGACTACGAGCGGATCACGAAGAAGCACAAGAAGCTCGGCCAGGGCAACGACCTCAACCACCTCGGCACGCTCGGCACCGGCAACCACTTCATCGAGGTGTGCCTCGACGAGGCGGGCCGGGTGTGGTTCATGCTGCACTCGGGCTCGCGCGGCGTCGGCAACCGGATCGGCACGTACTTCATCGAGCTGGCCAAGCACGACTGCAAGCGCGTCCTGGGGCAGCTGCCGGACAAGGACCTGGCGTACTTCGAGGAGGGCGCCGAGCACTTCGACGACTACGTCGAGGCGGTCGGGTGGGCGCAGCGCTACGCGATGACCAACCGCCGCGTGATGATGGACGCGGTGATCGCGGCGGCGCGCGCCGAGCTGGGGCCGTTCGAGCTCGGCGCGACCGCGGTCAACTGCCACCACAACTACGTCGAGCGCGAGCGCCACTACGGCAAGGAGCCGTTCGTGACGCGCAAGGGCGCGGTGCGCGCACGCCTGGGCGATCTGGGGATCATCCCGGGCAGCATGGGCGCGCGCAGCTACATCGTTCGCGGCAAGGGCAACGCCGAGAGCTTCTGCTCGTGCAGCCACGGCGCCGGGCGCGCGATGTCGCGCGGCGAGGCCAAGCGGCGGTTCACCGTCGAGGATCACGCCAAGGCGACCGAGGGCATCGAGTGCCGCAAGGACAGGGACGTGATCGACGAGACGCCGATGGCGTACAAGCCGATCGACGCGGTGATGGCGGCGCAGGAGGACCTGGTGGAGATCGTCCACACGCTGCGCCAGGTCGTGTGCGTGAAGGGATGAGCCTCTTGCTGATCGACGGGGCGAGGGGCGAGGGCGGCGGGCAGATCCTGCGCAGCTCGCTGGCGCTCGCGGTGATCACCGGGCGACCGGTGCGGCTGCAGCGGATCCGCGCCGGGCGGCCGAAGCCGGGGCTGGCGCGCCAGCACCTGACGTGCGCGCTCGCCGCGGCCGAGATCTGCGGCGGGCAACTGCGAGGCGCGGAGCTGCGCAGCCAGCGCGTCGACTTCACGCCCGGGCCGGTGCGCGCCGGCGAGTACACCTTCACGATCGGCACCGCGGGGAGCACGGGGCTGGTGCTGCAGACGGTGCTGCCGCCGCTGCTGCTGGCGGATGGGCCGTCGCGCGTCGTGATCGAGGGCGGGACACACAACCCCGGCGGGCCGCCGTTCGACTTCCTGGCGCGCGCGTTCGTGCCGGCGCTGCGCGCGATCGGCGCGCGGGTCGAGGTGACGATCGAGCGCCACGGGTTCGTGCCGGCCGGCGGCGGGCGGATCGTCGCGACGATCGAGCCCGCGCCGCTGCGGCGGCTGGAGCGCGTCGATGCCGCGCCGGTGGTCCGGCGCGCGGCGCGGGCGCTGGTGGCGCGGCTCGACCCGACGATCGGCGGGCGCGAGCTGGGCGTGGTGCGCGAGCGGCTCGGCTGGGAGGGGGGAGAGACGGAGGTCGTGCAGGCCGGCGGGCCGGGCAACGCGCTGGTGCTCGAGGTCGAGCGCGCGGACGGGGCGACCGAGGTCGTGACCGGGTTCGGCGAGAAGGGCGTGCGCGCCGAGCTCGTCGCGGACCGCGCGTGCGCCGAGGCGCGCGCCGTGCTCGACGCCGACGTGCCGGTGGGCGAGCACCTGGCGGATCAGCTCATGCTGCCGCTGGCGATCGGGGCGGGAGGCCGCTACCGGACGCTGCCGCTGTCGCTGCACTCGACGACCAACATCGACACGATCGGCCTGTTCCTCGACGTGCCGATCGCGGTCGAGCCGGCCGACGGCGGCGTGATCGTCACGGTGGGGTGACGGAAGGAGTAGACGGAGAGGGAGCGGGAGACGGAGACGGAGGCGGAGGCGGAGACGGAGACGGAGGCGGAGACGGAGGCGGAGACGGAGGCGGACGCGGAGACGGAGGCGGAGGCGGAGTCGGCGCCTCGGGCGCGACCTCGATCACCACGTCGTGGATCTCCATCCACGCCTTCCACACGGTCCGCGTGCGCGCGACCCGACCGTTCGCGAGCGGAACGTTCAGCTCGCCCTTGTTGATCACCACGACCTCGGTGTCGCCGCGCGCCGCGAGCGCCTCGAGCACGGGCTTCGGGTCGCGGCCGACGAGGTAGATCTCCTTGCCGTCGAACAGCGCGGGGGTCAGCACCTGCGACTCCCACCACACCCGCGTGACGACGGCGCGCCCGGGCGCCGCGGCCACGGCGTCGGCCGCGCGCTCGCCGTTGGCGGCGATCGCGTAGGCCGGCGGCACGCCGCGCGCCATCATGAAGATCGTCCCGACGAGCAGCGCGGTCGGCGCGAACAGCGGCAGAAGGCGCGCGCCAATCCACCGCCGCGCGCGGACGTCGTCGTCGAGCGAGGCCGCGGCGAGCGCGATCAGCACCGGCAGCGCGGGCAGCAGCAGGCGCGCCCCGAGCTGCAGCCCGCCGGCGTCGTTGCTGCGGTTGAGCCCGACGATCGCGATCGTCGTGAGCAGCGCGAACAGCCACGCCTGGCGCCACCGCGGCTGCCACGGCGATGCGAGCAGGCCGTACAGCGCGATCGGCGTGACGCTGAACAGGCCGATCCACGTGCGGCCCTTGATCTCGACGCGGATCCGCCACGCCAGCCACAGCAGCGCGACGCCGAGGCCGACGCGCAGCGCCAGCGCCGGCCAGCCGCGCAGCACGCGGTGCGGCACCAGCGCCGCGGCGGCCGCGAGCGACGGCAGGAGGATCCACGGCCCGGGGTCGCGCTTGACCTCGCCGATCAGGAACTTCTGCACGTTCGCCCAGCGGTCGGGCGCGGCCTTCTGGAACGTGACCAGCGGGTCCCACGTGCTCGACAGCCACAGGTTCGTCACCCACCACACGCCGAGCACGACGAGCGCGGCGCCGATGTACCAGGCGGCCTCGAGCGCGCGCACCTTCAGCCCCTCGCGGTCCCACCGGCCGGGGCGCGCGCTCATCGCGAGCCCGACGGTGGCGACGGTGAGGTAGCACTCGGGGCGCATCGTCGCGGCGAACGCGACGAGCGCGCCGGCGACGGCCGGCCGCCACCGGCCCAGCCCTGCCGCCTCGACGTCGCGCGGGATCACGAGCACGAGCGCGATCAGGGTCAGCCCGACGCCGGGCGTGTGCTCCGCGAACTGCGCGCTGTACAGGAGCAGCGGCGTGAGCCCGACGGTGACGACGGCGCCCGCGGCGCGCGCCCAGGGTGAGGCGCCCATCCTCCCCAGCAGCAGGTCGACGCCGAGCAGGATCGCCAGCGCGCCGACGAGCGGCAGCAGCAGCGCGCCGGTCATGCCCATCGTGCCGACGAGCGGCGCCGCGAGCGCGGTGAACGACAGCGAGTAGATCCCCTGGCGCTCGCCGTGGACCTTGCGGATGAAGTCGCCGTAGGGCGCGAACCGCACCTTCGGGTCCATCGCGCGGTCGTAGGGCAGCGCGCGCGAGCCGAACCCCGACTCCCACAGCGCGTGGCTCTGCGCGAGCTTGACGCCGGAGTCCCCCGAGAGGAGGCCGCGCGTCGCGAATCCGAGCACCCAGACCGACAGCGCCACGGCCGCGACGGCGAGCACGATCCACCGCGCACGCTCGCCCGGGGCACGCTCGCCGGCTGCCATGCTCCTCGGTACCACGACCGCGGGCCGGGTTGTAGAGTGCCGCCGTGCCCTCCCCCGACCGCACCCTGCTCGCCGCCGGCGCCATCAACGCGATCGTCTCGATCGCCGCCGGGGCGTTCGGCGCGCACGCGCTCCGCACGCGGCTCGAGCCTCGGCCGCTCGAGGTGTTCGAGACCGCCGCGCGCTACCACATGTACCACGCGCTCGGCATGGTGCTGTGCGCGCTCGCCGTCGCCGCGGGCGTCAAGGCGACCGGCGCCGGCTGGGTGATGCAGGCCGGGATCGCCGTGTTCTCCGGCTCGCTCTATGCGCTCGCGCTCACCGACGTGAAGGTGCTCGGCGCGATCACGCCGATCGGCGGCACGTTGATGATGGTCGGGTGGGGCATGCTGGCGTGGGCCGCCCTGCGCGGGTGATCCCCGCGCGACGCCGCCCGCCTCCGTCTCCGTCTCCGTCTCCGTCTCCGTCTCCGCCTCCGTCTCCGCATTCGTCTCCGCATCCGTCTCCGCCTCCGCCTCCGCCTCCGCCTCCGCCTCCGCCTCCGCCTCCGCCTCCGCCTCCGCCTCCGCCTCCGCCTCCGCCTCCGTCTCCGTCTCCGTCTCTGTCTCCGATTCCCCGCTCAGAGTCGAGCCCCCTCCGCTCGTCCTGAGCCTCTCACCGACGTCGTCGGAAATTGCCGTCAGACGAACAGCCATGTTCCGCACACCCGGAGCTGCGCCGAGCGCCCGCGAGGCGCTGGTCGAAGGGTGTTGACAGTCCTTCATGCGACGCAGCGAGCCACGACTGTCACC
>WYBA01000480.1 GCA_011526095.1 Myxococcales bacterium
GAACGAGGGTGGACGGGCGAGATCGTCGGCGTCGAGGGGTCGGGCTTCACGATCAACACCGTGCGGCGCTCGCAGAGCTCGGGCAGCGTCCGGCTCTCGCGCGACGCCATCCCGGCGGACGCCGAGGCCATCCTGCGCGAGCCATGACTCGACCCGAGCCGGCGAGTACAGTGGGTGCCGTGCGGAAGCGTCTCGCGACGGTCGCGGCGGTTGGATGGCTTGTCGCATGTGGCCATGGCACGCCCGGGGCGGGGGGACGGGGAGAGCGCGAGCCGGCCGACGCGGGCGCCGCGGGTGTAGCGCTGCGAGACGCCGGCGCATCGGCGGACGATGCCCAGGTCACGGTCGTCGACGCCGGGCCGGTGTTCCCGGCCAAGTTCTCGCGCAACCGCGACTACCCGCCCTGCGATCCGCGCAAGCCGGACCGGAAGAACCCCAACTGCTGCTGGGGCTACGACCTCTGCAGCCGGACGCCGTGCTACGTGCCCGTGACGGGCGTGATCGGCGAAGGCCGCTCCATCATCGAGCTGGGCGTGGGCTGGAACGATGGGATCATCCGGGGGCAGTCCGTCTGGTGGGAAGGCGGCGAGCCGCTGATCGTCGAGGAGTTCTCGGTCGGCCGCGTGTTCGCCGACGTCGCGTACGCGTCGTGCGAGCGGAACAGCAACGTGCATGACCGGATGTGCAAGCACTTCGACGAGATCGTCGCCGCGGGTGAGATGCGCATCCGCCGCGCCTGCTGGGACGGCCCCCGGCCCGAGCGCGAGTTCCAGAAGGCGCGGACCGACGAATAGGCGCGGTCAGGCGCCCGCGAGCTTCTCACCGCTTCACACGCTGCGGGTTGAACGCGACCCGGTCGACGTTGCCGTCGAACCAGTCCTTGATCCACCCGGGCAGCCGGCCTCCCTTGCGCTCGCGCGTGGCGTCGGTGCCGTCCACCTCGCGGTAGTACTCCGCGTAGCACTCGGCGAAGAACTCACCCGGGGCCGACAGCGCGTAGTGCGACGGCGCCACCGTCGCCGCACGCTCGGGCACGCTGTACAGCTCCTGATAGCGGTGATTGACCATCCAGCGCCGGCCGCCGCGGGCGGGCGGCGCGCTCCACAGCATCCGGTCCTGGGCGAGCTGGACGACGCCCGCCGACGCGTAGCGTTCGTCGACCGCGGGGTGCGAGCTCGGCAGCAGCGCGTCCACCGGCGCTCCTGCGCCATCGAACGCCGTGGTGGAGCTGAGCCACGTCAGCCACGCCTCGCGGATGCGCGCCTGGTCGCGCGCCGGGATCGCGTCCCAGCCGCCGAGCTCGCGCGCCCAGCCGTCGAAATCACCGTCGTCGAACTGGCGCCAGCCGGCGAGCCCGAACACCAGCTCGGTGTGCCCGCCGAGCATGTCGTCGACGGCGTGCCCGACCTCGTGGAGCACCGCGTGCGCGAACCGCTCGGAGGCCACCGGCACGCGCTCGTAGACGGTCTTGCCCTCCGCCTGGTGCGCGACGAGCTCACCTCGCTCGACGCGCGCCTCGAGCTCCTGCTCGGTCATCTGGTAGTCGCGCAGGAGCTGCTCGCGCGTGAGCAAGCCCCGCTGCTCGTATCGATCCGCGCCTCCTTGCTGGACGAGGTTGTCCGCGAGCGAGACCTTGCGGTTGCTGTACATGCCGTCGAGGTCGCCGTCCTGAGGCATCTCCGCGAAGGCGGTGACGGCGCCCTGGTCGACGTGGGCGTCCGGGAGCCGCTCCAGCATGTCCCAGAGCGCCACGGTCTCCTGGCGCGAGTAGCCCGACGTGACGTCGGCGCCGAACCGCAGCCGGAACAACGCGCGGGCCGACCGCGCGCCGCGTGTGGCCGCGCGCAAGGTGGCCACCGCCGCGTGCTCGGCATCGGACAGCGCGCTCCCGGCGCCCAGCCCGGCGAGCCAGGCGTGCGTCGCGGCGTCGTTGCCGTCGAGCAGCTCGCCGAGGCGCGCGCACAGGGCCGGGTTCCGCCCGGCCTCCGCGAGCAGCAGCTCGCCGGGCTCGGTCGCGAACAGCCACTCGCGGCCGCGCAGGGTCGACAGGACGTCGACGTGCGACGCCAGCGGCAGCACCACGCGCGGTGACGCTTGCGTCGTCTCGTGCAACCAGGACACGAGCCAGACGTGGTCGTGGGCTCGCACCAGCGCGGGGCCGTCGGCGACGAGCCGCAGGCACTCGGCGCGCGCGTCCGCCACGGTCGCGGCCGGGTCGCGCGCCAGCGTCGCGAGCACGTCCCACAGCCGGCCGTCCAGCGCCGCACGGCGATCGACGGTCGCCTGCGCGGCAGCCTCGAGCTCCTCGTCCTCGGCCGCGAGGTCCAGTCGGTCGCGCAGCGCCTCGGCCACGTCGCCGCGCGCAGCCCCGGCGAGCGCCGCGAGCGCCTCGCGCACGCGCGGAGCGGCGCCCTGCCCGACCGGCAGGCGGTCGATCACCGCGCGGCGCCGCCCCAGCGCCTTCGCGCCGGCCTCGACCATCCCCGGCTGGCTCAGCGTGTCGAGGAGCGCCAGCGGATCGAGCGCGTCCGCGAGCCAGTCGAGCAGCCCG
The DNA here is from genome assembly GCA_011526095.1 of Myxococcales bacterium. Classification (GTDB taxonomy): domain Bacteria; phylum Myxococcota_A; class Polyangia; order Haliangiales; family Haliangiaceae; genus WYBA01. Next base: position 2,552 of record WYBA01000480.1, read on the forward strand.
GGGTTCGAGGCGAGCGCACGCGCGAGCGGGTCAGGCGCATGCAACACAGGGGCGAGATCGAACGGGGCAACGCCGGTGCGATCTCGCAGCCGGGACGCGAGCGCGTCGTCGCCGAGCACCGCGACGACCTCGCCCGGCGCTCGCGACCTGACGTAGGCCGCGACCTCGGGATGCGGCCCGCGCGGCAGCAGTGGGACCGCCTCGCC
>WYBA01000481.1 GCA_011526095.1 Myxococcales bacterium
GGCGACGCGGCCGCGGCGCGCGCGGCCGCCGCCCGCGCGGTCCAGCTGATCGACGAGGCGCGCGCGCGCCTCGAGCCGGGCCGCGACGCCGCGGCGCTCGCGCGCGCGATGGACGAGGCGCTCGCGCTGGGCGCGTGACCTCCGCCTCCGCCTCCGCCTCCGCCTCCGTCGCTCCGCTCGTCCTGAGCCTCTCACCGCCGTCGTTGGAGATCGCTGCTGGACGAACAGGTTCCCTGGATCCGTTCGCCCCGAGCCGGGCCGAGCGCCAGCGAGGCCCGAGTCGAGGGGCCAGCCTTCCACGCGCTCGTCCCGGCCCGTGGGTGCTCTGTCAGGCTGGCCCCTCGACTCGGCGCTCGGCGCTTCGCGCCTCGCGCCGGCTCGGGGCGAACGGATGAAAGGAACCCCGCGCTCGTGATCTCGCGAGCTTTGCGGCGCTGTTCGTCAGGTGCAGGGCCGCGCGCCAGCGAGGCCCGTGTCGAAGAACGTCACCGTCTCCTTCACGCCTCGTCGTCGGCTGCGTCGAGCTCCGGGTGGCGCGTCAGCAGGCGACGCAGCTGGTTGCGATGGATCCCCAGCGCGCGCGCGGCGGCGGACACGTTGCCGGCGTGCGCGGCGAGCGCGGCCTTCACCGCGTCGAGGTCGGGCAGCGGCGCCGGGGACGCGGCGCGGCGGCCCTCGGGCTCGAGGTCGCGGGTCGCCGCGAGCGGATCCGACGACGCGGCGCCCGCGCCGCCGATCGCCGCGGCCGGCGTGATCGCGGCGCCCGCGCCGTCAGGCAGGTCCTCGCCGCGCAGCAGCGACCGGCCGTCCTCGCGCGCGGCGAGCGCGGCGCGCCGGACCTCGCCGAGCAGCTCGCGGACGTTGCCCGGCCACGGCCGCAGCAGGCACGCCTCGACCAGCGTCGGGTGCGCCGTCACGCCCGGCGCCGCCGCGATCGCGCGCGCGACCAGCCACGGGATCTCCTCGCGGCGCGCGCGCAGCGGCGGGACCGCCACCTCGGGCCGGCCGATCCGGTAGTAGAGGTCGTCGCGGAACCGCCGCGCCGCGACCTCGTCGCGCAGCGGGCGCAGCGTCGCCGCGACGACCTTGAACCGCACCGGCGTGGCGCGCGACGCGCCGAGCGGCAGCAGCTCCCCGGTCTCGAGCACGCGCAAGAGCTTCGCCTGGACGCCGAGGTCGAGCTCGGCGATCTCGTCGAGGAACAGCGTGCCGCCGTCGGCGGTCGCGAGGTAGCCGTCGGCGTCGCGATCGGCGCCGGAGTAGGCGCCGCGCCGCGCGCCGAACAGCAGGCGCTCCGCCAGGTTCGCGGGGATCGCGGCGCAGTTGACCGCGACCAGCGGGCCGGTCGCGCCGGCGGCGACCGCGGCGCGGTGGAACGCGCGCGCCGCCAGCTCCTTGCCCGCGCCGCTCTCGCCGGTGACCAGCAGCGTGTCGCCGGTGCGCGCGGCGCGCTCGGCCTCGCGCCACGCCGCGACCAGCCGCGGCCCGGCGACGACCTCGCCGTCGTCGAGCACCTCCCCCGGCTCGAACCCGCGGACGTCGTCGACGAGCAGCGCCAGCGTCCGGCCGCACCGGATCACCGCGCCCGCGGCCGCGGTGACCTCGCCGTCCATCAGCGGGTGCCCATCGACGAACGTGCCGTTGCGCGAGCCGAGGTCGGTGACCGTGAAGCCGCGCGCGCCGGCGCGGACGCGCGCGTGCAGCCGCGAGATCCGGTCGTCGTCGGTGTCGCCGAGCAGCTCGCGCCCGAGCGCGAGGCCCGCCGGGGGCAGCCGGAACGGCCGCAGCGCCGGGCGGTCGCCCGCCCACACGACGACCACGCCGGGCACGGGAGCGTCGCCGTCGCGGACGAGGCCGTCAGAGTCCTGGGCGGTGTGCCGCACCGGCCGACTATCGCAGACGCGCCGGGGCGCGGGCAGCCCCCGGGCGGCCGCCGGCCCGATGGCCGGCCAGGCCGCGGCCACCACGTCCGGCGCCCGGCCCGCGACGTCCGTGTCGCGGCCGCCGCGCAACCGCCCGCAACCACGGCGGATGTGCTCGGGCAGGCGCGGTGGCACGCGGCTCGCTCAAGGCAGCCGCACTCACCTGGAGGAGACTCGATGAGACGCCTGTCCGCTTCCGCTGCCCTCGGCCTCGGCCTCGTCACCACGCTCGCCGCGTGCGGCGGCGAGGTCGATCCGCCCGACTCGCCCGATGCCGACGTCGTCGCCCCCGACGCCCCCGACGAGGAGGTCGCCGTGCTGCGCCGTCCGTCCAAGTCGGGGACGATCGCGATCACCGGCGACGACCGGTTCGTGCTGATGGTCAACCCCGAGGCCGACACGCTGTCGGTGTTCGACACCGAGAGCGACACGCGCGCGGCGGTGGTGCAGGTCGGCGACGAGCCGAGCGCCGTCGTGATCCACCCCGACGACACGACCGCGTTCGTGGCGCTGCGCGGCACCGCGACGGTGGTCAAGGTCACCGGCCTCGACACGGCGACGCCGCAGCTCGCCGGCTCGGTCGAGGTCGGCAGCGAGCCGACCGGCCTGGCGCTGTCGCCGACCGGCGCGCGCCTCTACGTCGCGGAGTGGGCCGAGGGCCGCGTCGCGGTGATCGACACCCAGGCGATGGCCGAGACCGCGGCGATCGACGCGCCGCGCAACCCGCGCGGCGTCGCCGTCACCAACGACGGCGACCAGGACGACGACGACGAGCTGATCATCGTCCCGGAGTTCTACGGCGAGCCGACCGGCACCGAGGGCACCGACACCTCGCGCACCGGGCGCGTCCGGATCTACAGCGCCGAGACGCTCGTCCCCGGCGATCCGATCGTCCTGGCCGGGCTCGACTCCGGGTTCGCGCCGGCCGGCGCGACGGATCCGACGACGGTGCCGACGATGCCGAACCAGCTGTGGACCGCCACGGTGATCGGTACCAAGATCTACGTGCCGTCGATCTCGGCGTCGCCCGCGCCGCCGGTCAGCTTCCAGAGCAACGTCCAGCCGGTCGTCTACGTCGGCGATCTCGCCACGCGCACCGAGGATCGCGGGCCGGCCGGCACCGTCAACCTCGCGCGCCTGGTGCGCGACCAGATCCCCGAGGGCACGACGCGGTTCTTCCTCGCCGACATCGTCGACGTGGCGTTCGTCGGCGACGCCGTGATGTACGTGGTGTCGCGCGGCGCCGACGTCCTGCAGCGCGTCGCGCTCGACCCGACCAGCGGGCCGACGCTCGGCTCGACCCAGAACTTCCAGATCGATCTCAACGTCGTGCCCGCGGGCGCGACCCAGCGGTGCCAGAACCCCACCGGCGTCGTGATCGGCCACGACACCAACCGCGCCTACGTCAACTGCTGGGGCACGCGCCAGCTCGGCGTCGTCGACCTGTCGACCCAGGCGCTCGCGACCACCGTCGAGGCCGCGCCGATCTCGGTCGCCGAGGCCGACGCCCAGGCCGGGCTGCACTTCTACTTCACCGCGCGCGGCCGGTGGTCGAACAACGCGTGGAGCGACTGCGGCTCGTGCCACCCCGACGGCCTGTCGGACAACATCACGTGGCACTTCGCCGCCGGCCCGCGCCAGTCGACGTCGATGGACGGCTCGTACTCGCACGGCCCGGGCGCGCAGCAGCAGCGGATCTTCAACTGGACCGGGATCTTCGACGAGATGCACGACTTCGAGCGCAACACCCGCGACGTCTCGGGCGGGCTCGGCGCGGTGACGACGGCGGCGGCCGGCAGCTGCGGCACGCTCGCGGCGGAGACGCCGGTCGGGCTGGCGGGCGGCCTGGGCCGCCCGGTGGCGGGCGACCAGTCGTGCAACACCGACTGGGACAAGATCGAGGCGTTCGCCCGGACGATCCGTCCGCCGCGCGCGCTGCGCGGGCTCGACGCCGCGGCGGTGGCGCGCGGCCGCGCGCTGTTCGGCGAGGACGACGGCGACGGCGCCGGGTGCGTGCGGTGCCACGGCGGCGCCGGGTGGACCGCGTCGCGCCTGTACTTCACGCCGAGCGCGACCGGCAACGGCGAGCTGACCGGCGCGACGTTCACGCCGCCGGCGGCGTGGCCGGCGAGCGCCCAGTTCGCGTGGAGCTTCCACACCGTCCAGATCGCGAACCAGCCGGCGACGACGGTGTTCGGCGCGGGCGAGCCCGAGGCCGTCGCGATCGCGCCGCCGCAGGTGGCGTGCGTGCTGCGCAACGTCGGGACGTTCGGCGGCGCCGCGGTCGAGGTGAAGAACTTCGCCGTCAACGGCGCGCCCGGCGCGCGCGCCCAGGGCCGGCTCGGCTACAACGTGCCGTCGCTGTACGGCCTCGCGCTCGGCGCGCCGTACCTGCACCACGGCCAGGCGGCGGACCTGCAGGAGCTGTTCGACGACCCGGCGTGGGCGCAGCACGCGACCGCCGGCAACCCGAACTGGCTGACCGGCGACACCGCGGCGGTGGCGCAGCGCAAGGCGGACCTGATCAGCTTCCTGCTGTCGATCGACGCCGACGAGGCCGAGCAGGCGCTGCCTGGCCCGCCGACCGGGCCGTGGGACGGCTGCCCGTGAGCTGACCGCGACGCGCGGTCCCGACGGCGGCGCGTGCGCGGCACGCGCCGTCGTCGCCGTTTCGGCGTCTCGGCGTCTCGGTCAGCGGCGCGGCCACGGCAGCAGCATCGCCGCGATCGCGTCCGGATCCGCGACCTCCTGCTCGGTCATCCAGTCGCGCGCCGCGATCGCCGCGGCGGTGCCGCGCGGCCCGCCGTCGACCAGCCCGCGGCGCAGGCGCACGACGTGGGCGAACAGGCCCATGTCGCACGCGTCGAGCTCGGCGGACGCCTCGTCGAGCGCGGTCGCGGCGCCCGCGGGATCGCCCGCCGCGGCCGCGATCCCGGCCGCGAGCATCCGGCCCAGCGCGCTCGCCCACGCGACCTTCTCGCCGGCGAGCACGCGCTGCTCGCGCCGGGCCTCGTCGAGCAATCGCGCCGCGGCCGCGGCGGAGGGCGCCGCCGCCGCCGCCGCGAGCGCGGCGCGCCCGGCGAGGAACGCGTGCTCGACCCGCACGCTCTGCACGCGCAGCAGGTGCGAGCGCTGCAGGCTCCGCCGCGCCGCCGACACGCGCGCCCACGCGCCCTCGCCGTCGCCGAGGTAGAGGTCGATCTGGGTGTGCGCGAGCAGCTCGTAGTAGTGGTGGAGGTTGTACGCCTCCTGCGGCGGCCGCTCGTCGGCGACCGAGATCACGTGCGCGCGCGCCTCGCCCGGCTCGCCGCGGATCAGCCACGCGACGTTGCTGCGCCAGCCGCGCAGCCCGTGCTGGGCGTAGAGGTCGCCGCGCTCGACCGCCTCGCGCAGCAGGCGCGGGACGATCCGCACCAGCTCGCGGGTCTCGCCCAGGTAGTACAGCGACGACACCCAGAACATCTCGGCGAGGTCGATCTCCCACCGCACGCCGGTGCCGTGGTCGCGCATCACCCGCAGCCCGCTGTCGATCAGGTCGCGCGCCTCGCGCCACCGCCCGACGAGGAACGCGGCGAGGCCGGCGCTGGCGTCGCCGAGGCCGATCACGTACGGGTGGCCGACCCGGCGCGACAGCACCGCGAGCCGCGCCGCCAGCGCCTCGGCGCGCGCGCGGTGGCGGTTGCCCGCGCTGCCGAGGAAGCCCAGCTCGAGGCACAGCGCCGCGCACGCGCGGTACGGCTCGCCCAGCGCCAGCGCCTCGCGCAGGTACAGGTTCTGGGCGACGCGGCCGAGGAACGGATCGACGAACCCCAGGCCGCTCGCGACGCTGAACAGCATGTCGACCCGGCGCAGCGCCTCGGGCGCGAGGTCGGCCTCGGCGCGCTCGCGGAAGCTCGTGCCGCGCAGCCGCAGCGCGATCCGCTGCACCACCAGCGTGCGCACGACGGCGCCCTGGGTCGCCGGGAGCGTCAAGCCGAGGTCGGCGAGCATCGTCCGCGCCAGCGCCAGCCCCTCGTCGAGCCGGCCGCGCCGCAGCAGCTGCTCGAGGTGCAGCCGCGTCAGCTCGCGGTGCTGCTCCGGCGGCGCGCCGCGCGCGGCCTCGGCGAACGCCTCGGCCGCGGCCTCGAGCTGCCCGCCGTCGACCAGCGCGGTGCCGCGCTGCTGCCACAGCGCGCGCCGCGCCTCGCCGGTGGCGCCGCCGTGCTCGAGCGCGATCTGGTAGAGGTCGGCGGCGCGGCGGAACGCCAGCGCCTCGGTCGCCGCCGCCGCCGCCTCGACCGCGAGCTCGGCGGCGCGCGCGGCCTCGCCCGCGGCGAGCCAGTGATCGACGATCGCGTCGAGCCTGCGGCGCCCCGGCGGCTGCGCCGCCCACGCGGTGGCGAGCGCGCGGTGGATCGCGCGGCGCTGGGGCTCGGTCAGCGCGCCGACGACCACGTCGCGCACGCGGTCGTGGTAGGTCTCGACCAGGAACGTCGCGTCGTCGGCGGTGCGGCGCAGCCGGATCAGGTGCTCGCCGCGCAGCGGCCCGAGCTCGGTGCCGAGCCCGTCGAGCCCGGCGGCGCGCGCCGCGACCTCGGCCGGCAGCGGGCGCCCGGCGACCGCGCACGCCTGCAGCAGCGCCACCGCCGGAGGCGGCAGCGCGACGACCCGGCGCGCCCACAGCACCTCGAGGTTGTCGTCGGTGCCGCGGCTGCGCGCGAGCTCGACGAGGAACAGCGGGTGGCCGCCGGCGCTCGCCACCATCCGCTCCGCCGCCTCCGCGCCCGCGATCGCGCGCGCCAGCCCGCGCGCCGCGTCGTCGTCGAGCGGGCCGACGTCGACGTGGCGGACGTCGCCGGCGCCGAGGCCGCCGTCGTCGAGCACGCGGGCGACCACGCCGGCGTCGTCCTCGGGGCGGTGGCCGAACACCAGCAGCACGCGCTCGGGGTGATGGACGAGATCGCCGAGGAACACCGCGCTGTCGGCGTCGCCCCACTGCAGATCGTCGATCCACACCACGACCGGGCGGTCGGTGGCGAGCTGGCGCAGCAGGAACCGCAGCGCGCCGAACGCGCGGCGGCGCAGCTCGTGCGGGTCCGGCGGCAGGTGGGCCCCGGCGCACCGCACCGTGATCGCCGGGACGCGGCGCAGCACCGGGAACAGCCGCGCCAGCGCCGCGACGTCGCGCGGGATCACGTCGTTGAGCGCGGCCGGCTCGAGCCGGAGCAGCACGCTGGTGACGACGTCGACGATCGCGTCGAGCGCCTTGTACGGCACCTGCTCGCGCTCGTAGCACCGGCCCTCGAGCACCAGCGGCTCGTCGCCCAGCTCGTCGAGGAACCGGCGGACGAGCAGGGTCTTGCCCATCCCCGAGTCGCCGCGCACGAACACGCTGACGCCCTTGCGCCGCGCGTCGAGGTAGGCCTCGCGCAGCGTCCGCAGCTCGGCGGCGCGGCCGACGAACGGCGCCTGCGCCGCGGCGCGCTCGAGCCCGGCGGTCGCCGCCGACGGCGCGGCGCCCAGCGCCGCGAGCACCGAGCGCCCGTCGGGGCGCTGGTCGGGCGCGCGCGCCATCAACGCCATCGCGAGCTGACCGAGGTCGGCCGGCGCCTCGGGCGCCAGCTCGAGCGGCGGGCGCGGCAGCTCGCGCTGCTTGCGCGCCAGGATCTGGTCCGGCGTGCCCTCGAACGGGCGCCGCCCGGTCAGCGCCTCGTACAGCATCACGCCGACCGCGTACCAGTCGCTGGCCTCGGTCAGCGGCAGGTCGGCGGCCTGCTCCGGCGACATGTACGCCGGCGTCCCGACCGCCGCGCGCTCGTGGGTGACGTCGCTGCCGAGGTTCTCGACGTCGGAGATCAGCCCGAAGTCGAGGATCACGACCCGGCCGGTCTCGGTGACGAGGACGTTGGACGGCTTGAGGTCGCGGTGCAGCTTGCCGGCCAGGTGCAGGGCGTGGACGCCGTCGGCCAGCTCGCGCAGCGCCGCGCGCAGCCGCGCCTCGTCGAGCTCGCCGAGCGGGCGCCGCCGCACCCAGTCGATGAACTTGACGCCCTCGACCAGCTCCATCGTGATGAACCAGTCCTCGGACGTGGTGTGGAGCTCGTGCAGCGCGATCAGGTTGGGGTGGACGATGTCCGACAGCGCCCGGAACTCGCGCTTGAACCGGAACAGCGACTTGGGGCCGCCGGCGCGCAGCACCTTGAGCGCGACCTCGCGGCCCAGCCGCCGGTCGAACACCCGGAACACCGTGCCCACGCCGCCGGCGCCGAGCTGGCCCCGGACCTCGAAGCGCTCGTCGAACGGCGCCCCGGCCTCGGCGGCGTCAGTGGTGGCCACGGGCCCTCCGGCGCGCGGGCATGACTGGACGGTACCACGGGCCCGAGGTAGCTTCGGTGAGCCGCGGGTGTCCGCGGCGCTCCATGCGGTCCTGAGCCTGTCCGAGATCCCGTGAACCGGGGTGCCGCGCCGTCTCGACGACGCGGGCGCCTCGTCCGATCCCGCGAGGTTCGTATGACCGTGCACCTGCTCGTGGCCGGCGTCACGCTGGCCTACGACGGGCGAGCCGCCGTGCTCGCCGACGTCGACCTTCACCTCCGCGCCGGCTGGACCGGCGTCGTCGGCGCCAACGGCGCCGGCAAGACCACCCTGCTGCGGCTGCTCGCCGGCGAGCTGCCCCCGACCCGCGGCGCGATCACGCGCGAGCCCGCCGACGCGACCACGATCGTCTGCGCCCAGCGCGTCGACGTCGCGTCCGACGAGGTGCGCGCGTTCGCCGACGACTGGGCGCGCGTCGCCCAGCGGTGGCGCGCGCGCCTCGACCTCGACCCCGACGGGCTCGACCGGTGGCCGACGCTGTCGCCGGGCGAGCGCCGGCGGTGGCAGCTCGGCGCCGCGCTCGCCGCCGAGCCCGACGTGCTGCTGCTCGACGAGCCGACCAACCACCTCGACGCGCCGGCGCGCGCGCGTGTGATCGAGGCGCTGACCCGCCACCGCGGCGTCGGCGTCGTCGTGTCGCACGATCGCGCGCTGCTCGACGCGCTGACCACGACGACCGTCCGGGTCGCGGACGGCGGGGCGCGGGCCTACGCCGGCGGGTGGACCGCCGCGCGCCCGCAGTGGGAGGCCGAGGAGGCGGCGCGGCGCGACGCGTGGCAGGCGGCCGCGACCGCGCAGCGCCGGGGCGAGCGCCAGCTCGTCGAGGCGCGGGTCACCGCCGCGGCCGCGAGCCGCGCGGTGTCGGCGCGCGCGCGGATCAAGGGCCCGCGCGACGCCGATGGCCGGTCGATGGGCGCCAAGAACCTCGCGAGCTGGGCGGCGGCCCGGGCCGGGCGCGAGGTCGGCAAGCTGCGCGATCAGGCCGAGGCCGCCGCGGACGCGACCGCGGCGCTCGCGCTGACCCGCGCCCGCGGCCGCGAGGTCGTCGTCGACTGGGAGCCGCCGCCGCGCCGGTGGCTCGCCTCGTTCGACGGGCCGCTGGTCGCGCCGGGCGGGGGCGGGCGCGTGCTCGCGCCGCGGGTGCGGGTGACGATCGAGCGCGGCAGCCGCGTCCACCTCGCCGGCGCCAACGGCCGGGGCAAGTCGACGTTGCTCGCCGCGCTCGTCGCGGCGTGCACGCTGCCGGCCGACCGCGTGCTGTGGCTGCCGCAGGAGCTGTCGGCGGCGGCCGCCGCCGCGCTCGCGCGCGAGATCGCGGCGCTCGACGACACCGCGCGCGGGCGCCTCGGCCAGCTCGCCGCCGCGCTCGGGCTCGACCCGGCGCGCGCGACCGCGTCGGGCCAGCCGTCGCCGGGCGAGGCGCGCAAGCTGGCGATCGCGCTCGGGCTGGCGCGGCGGGCGTGGCTGGTCGTGCTCGACGAGCCGACCAACCACCTCGACCTGCCGGCGGTCGAGCGGCTCGAGCGCGCGCTCGCCGCCTACCCGGGCGCGCTCGTCCTCGCCACCCACGACGCCGCGCTCGCGGCGCGGCTGACGACCGAGCGGATCGATCTGGACGACGCGGCCGGGGGCGACGCGGCCGTCACGTCCCGGGCGTCGGCTGCTGCAGGATCCTGAGCGAGTCCTTCAGCCCCGACGACACGTGGACCTCGTTGTCGGCGTCGACGAACACCGCCTCGAAGTCCGGCAGGTCCTCGACCAGCTTCATCGCCGCCTCGGCGCCCAGGATGAACAGCACCTTGGACCACGCGTCGGCGGTGAACGCGTCCTTGGCCTTGATCGTCACCGAGCGCGACGCGCGCGCGGGCTGGCCGGTGCGCGGGTCGAGGATGTGGTGGTAGCGCACGCCGTCCTTGACGAACGCGCGCTCGTAGTCGCCCGAGGTCGAGAACGAGTGGTTCTCGACCGGCGCGACGGCGAAGCTCTGCTCGCGCTTGCCGCGCGGATCGCGGATGCCGACGACCCACGGCCTGGCGCCCTTCTTGCCCGAGACGTACATGTCGCCGCCGGCCTGGAGGATGAAGTCGACGAACCCGGCGTCCCACAGCAGCTGGGCCGAGCGATCGACCGCGTAGCCCTTGGCGATCCCGCCCAGGGTGATCCGCATCCCCTTGCGCTTGAGGCGGACGGTCTTTTTCTTCTTGTCGAGGACGATGTCCTTCCAGTTGACGAGCTTCTTGCGCGCGGCGACCAGCGCCGGGTCCGGCAGCTCGCCGTCCATGTCCTCGTCGAACTTCCACACGCCGGCGTAGGCGCCGACGGTGATGTCGAACACGCCCTTGCTCTTCTTCGAGATCTCGACGGCGCGCGCGATCACCGTGAACGTCTCGTCGGACACGGCGACGGCCTTCTTGGTGCCGGCCGCGGTGTTGATCCGCGACACGTCGCTGTCCTCGGTCCACGTCGTCATCAGCGCGTCGAGCCGGCGCATCTCGGCGAACACCGCCTCCGCGGCCGCCGCGGCGGCGGGCTCGTCGTCGGTCCAGAACGTGATCTGGATGATCGTGCCCATCGCGGTGTCGGTCTTGACGACCTTGCGGTCGTCGGCGCGCGCCGGGCGCGCGGCCGCCGCCACGACGAGCGCGAGCGCGACGACCGGAGCCAGCGCGCGTATCGCCGCCCGCGCGCTCACCGGACCCAGTCGATCACGCGCAGGACGATCAGCAGGCCGCCGACCCCGAGCGACAGCAGCAGCACGCCGACCGACATCGCCAGCGTCGTCTGGGTCTGCTGCTGGATGCCCTTCCACATGCCGACGGCCGCCGGGATCGCGCCGGCGGCGGCGATCACGCCGCCGAGGATCGTGCCCTTGGTGAAGCCGAACGCGAGGCCGATCACCAGGCCGACGGCGACGAGGCCGAGCGCGACGAAGATGGGCATCTTGGAGTCGGGGACGGGGTTGCTCATGTCGGATCCTCCAGGTCGACCGGTCGACGCGTTGACGATAGCAGAACCGTCGCGTCGCGGCGGCGGGGCCGGGAGTATGCTGTCCGCGATGTCGCCGCGCCACCACGCCCGCCGCGCCGCGGCGCTCGCGCTGGCGCTGGGCCTCGCGATCGCCGGCTGCCGCAGCGACGGCGCGCCGCGCCCGGGCGCGCGCACCACGACGGCCGAGCCCGCCGACGCCGGCGCCGCCGGGGTCACCGTCCGCCCGGTCGCGCCGGCGCCGCCCGCCGGCGACGCGCTCGCGCTCGACAGCCTGCTCGCCGACATCGAGTGGCTGGCGTCGCCGGAGCGGCGCGGGCGCGGCTCGACCAGCGACGACGCGGTCGCCGTGGCGCGGTGGCTGGTCGACGAGCTGACCGCGGCCGGCTACGCGCCGACCACCCAGCCGATCGACGGCGCGCCCGGCCAGGTCAACGTCCTCGCGGTGTGGGGCGGGCGCGACGACGGCGTCCCCGCGGTCGTCGTCACCGCGCACTACGATCACCTCGGGGTGGTCGACGGCGTCGTCCACCCCGGCGCCGACGACAACGCCTCGGGCGTCGCGGTGGCGCTCGCGGTCGCGCGCGACGTCGCCGCCCACCGCGACGTCGCCGGGCGCGTCGTGTTCGCGTTCCTCGGCGCCGAGGAGCCCGGCCTGTTCGGCGCCCGCGCCTACGTCGCGGCGCCGCCGCACCCGCTCGCGGCGACCCGGGTCGTGCTCAACCTCGACATGGTCGGGCGCCGGTTCTTCGAGGGGACGATGGACCAGGACGCGACGATCGGCGCGGTCGGCCTGCCCGACGATCCCGCGCTGCTGGCGCTGGGCGAGGCGGCGGCGGCCGAGGCCGGGCTCTCGCTCGTCGCGGTCAGCCCCGAGCTGATCGCGCTGGTCGGCGAGGACTGGCGCTCCGACGACTGGGTGTTCCGCGACCGCGGCGTCGCCGCCGTCCACCTGTCGACCGGCCTGCACCCCGACTACCACCGGCCCACCGACACGATCGACCGGCTGTCGCGGCCGCAGCTCGAGCGCGTCGCGCGGCTGCTGCGCGGGCTCGTCACGCGCGCCGCGGCCCGGCCCTGAGCGACCGGATCGATCGGGCGACGTCGCTTGCCGCGGCGCCGGACATCCGCGAGCATGGAGGGGTTGGCTCGCGTCCTCATCACCGGGTTCTGCGCCGTGCCGGGCCCCAGCCGCGCGGGCGTGCAGCTCCGCCACGTCGTGCGGGCGCTGTCGCCGGCGCACGCGGTCGACGTGCTCGTCGTGCGCGACGCCGAGCAGGCCTACGTCGAGCGCCAGGGCAACGTCCGGATCCTGCGCGTGCCGACCCACGACAGCGACCTCCGCGCCCAGATCCAGGCGTTCCAGCGCGCGCTGCGCCGCCAGCTCGACGGCGCCGATTACGACGTCGTCCACTGCCGGGACGGCTGGAGCTGCCGCCAGGTGCTCGACGTGCGCGCCACCTACGGGTTCGCCGTGGTGTTCGACCTCACCCGCGGCCCGTACGTCGATCCCGCCGCCGATCCCCCGCTCGCCGCGGAGATCGATCGCGACAACGACGCCTGCATCGCCGCGGCGGATCTCGTGCTGGTCCCGACCGAGCCGGCGCGCCGCCACGCCGCGGCCCGCACCCGCCCCGAGCGCGTCGTCGTGTCGCCGCCCGGCGTCGACGTCGACCGGTTCGACTGGGACGAGCCGCCGCCCGCCGCCGCCGGCGCGCCGCCGATCGTGCTCTACGCCGGCGCGCTCGAGCCGGGCCGCGGCGTCCGGACGCTGCTGCGGGCGATGGTCGACGTCGTCGCCGCGACGCCGGCCCGGCTCGTGCTCGCCGGGCCGATGGCGCCGGGGTTCGAGGAGCCGCTGCGCGCGGCGATCCGCGATCTCGGCCTCGCCGCCCACGTCGAGGTCCGCCCCGCGATCGACCACGACGCGGTGCCCGCGCTGATCGCCGGCGCCACGGTCTGCGTCGTCGCCGCGGCGCCGGATCTGGTGCCGCGCGCGACCGCGCTGTACCCGACCAAGCTGCTGGAGATGATGGCGTGCCGCCGCGCCGTCGTCGCGCCGCGCCGGGGCACGGTCGCGATGCTGATCGACCACGGCCGCGAGGGCATGCTGTTCGCCCCGACCGAGCCGGGCGATCTCGCGCGCAAGATCATCCGGCTGCTCCAGGACGCGGACCTGCGGGAGCGCATGGCACAGCACGGCTACGAGCGCGTGCGTCGCGAGTTCACCGCGTCGGGCGCGCGCCGCGCGCTCCGCGGCGCGTACGAGGCGCTCGCCGCGCGACCGCCGTGGAAGGCGCGGTTCCTCGCCGCGCAGACCGGCTCCGGCGCGGCCGCCGCCGCGCCCGCCGCGCGCGACAGCTCGTCGCCGAGCGCGCGGGTGGTGGGCGACGACGACTTCGAGGCGACGGTGTTCGAGGCGTCGGTCCGCGCGGCTCGTCACGGCGGCGCCGGCGACCCCGAGGATCCCGACGACAGCGACGACAGCGACGTCAGCGACGAGGCCAGCCTCGACGAGCTGCCGTCGCTCGACGCCTCGCTCGACGCGCTCGACGCCGAGGCGCGCGCCGGCGACAGCCCCGTCACCGAGGAGCGCGAGCTGGCGACGGAGGAGACCGCCGAGCGCGCGCTGCGCCCGGGGCGGCGGGTGGCGCGCCGGCTCGGCGTCGACAGCGGGGCGTTCACGACGCTGTCGGCCCGGTCCGGCGACGAGTGGGTGATCCCGGGCGCGCCGCACGCCGCGCACGCGCCGCCGCTCGATCCCGACCGGGTGGACCGCGGCGACGACGACGGCACGCCGGTCGACGGCTCGCTGATCGCGCCGCCCGTCGGGGACGCGCCGGCGGTGTTCGTCGCGGGCGAGATCGACGTGCCGACCCCACCGCCCGAGGTGATCGAGGCCGACGGCGTGTTCACCGCGGCGAGCACGCTGCTGGGCCCGCGCGCGTCCGAGCGCGACGGCGATCCAGGTCGGTAGCACCTGCGGCCCGCGCCGCGCCCGCGCCCGATGGATGTATGATGGCGCTCGCCCGTGCTCGTCGCCGTCGTGCTCCACCTCGCGGTCGGCCTCGGTTTCGCCCTGGTCGCCCGCGATCGCGTGCGCGCCGACGGGCCGTTCGCGATGCCCGCGTTCTACCTGGTCCTGATGCACGCCGGCGGGGTGGTCGCGCCGATCATGCTGTACTTCTACGCCGTCCACCCGGCGTGGAGCTGGATGTACGCGGTCGACCCGTCGAGCGTCCCGGCGCTGGCGATCCTGCCGCTGATCGTGGGCCACGCCGTCGTCGAGATCGGCGCGTTCTACGCCGGCGCGCTGCTGATCCGCGCGGACAAGCGCAAGGTCATCGCCTACACCGCCGGCGGGCTCGGCCTCCTGGCCCTGATCTTCACCCTGGTGTGGCGCGGCCGGCTCGGCCTGGACACCACCTACGCCGGGTGGCAGGCCGGGCGGGGGCGCGAGCTGATGGAGGTCGAGCTGGGGTGGGCGCTGCTGGTGTCGCTGATGGCCAGCGCCGGGTCGATCGCCTACGTCACGATCGAGCTGCTGCGCGACGGCCGCCGCGTCCGCGCCCGGTAGCCGGCCGCGTCAGCCCCGTGCCACGCGCGGGCGCTTCGTGATACCAACGATGGCGATGAGCCCCGGGCTTCGTGCCTTCGCGTGCAGCGTGGCGCTCGCGGTCGTCGGCGCCGCCGGCGGCTGCGGCCCGATCGAGTACGTCAACACCGTCACCCGCGGCGCCGACTCCGCGATCGAGGCGGCGCGCGCCGCGAACGCGGCGAAGTGGTCGCCGTACTGGTGGACGCGCGCGATCGAGTACCACCACCAGGCGCGGGTCGAGGCCGGCTACGCCGACTTCCAGGCGGCGAACCGGTTCGGACGGCTGGCGCGCGACGCCGCGAACCGCGCGCGCGAGGAGGCGCTGCGCCGCGCGTCGGATCCCGAGGCGGCCCGCGAGCTCGAGCTGGCGGATCCAGCGCGCCGGCCGGCGGCGCCGGCGGGTGGCCTGGCGCCGGTCGGAGGCGACGGCGGCGCCGAAGGAGACGACGAGATCCCGGGCGACCTCGCGCCGGTCGGCGGCGACGACGAGGAGACGCCGTGACGGCGCGCCGGCTGGCGCTGGTGCTCGCGGTCGTCGTGGGGGCCGCGGTCGTGGTCGGCGCGTGCGCGGGCAGCGGCCTCAAGGCACGCACCGCCGCCGTCGACGAGCAGATCGCCGTGGCGCGCGACAACGGCGCGATCCGCTGCGCCCCGGTCGAGCTGGCGATGGCGGAGTCGCACAACGACTTCGCCAAGCAGGAGCTGAGCGAGGGCAACTACCACCAGGCCAAGCGCGAGCTCGCGATCGCCGAGGCCAACGCGCGCGACGCGGTCGAGCGGTCACCCAAGGACGTGTGCAACCCGGCGGACAAGCCGCCCGAGCAGGTCGCCGAGGCCCCCAAGGACACGGACCGGGACGGCCTCACCGACGACGTCGACGAGTGCCCGCGCAAGCCCGAGGACAAGGACGGGTTCCAGGACGAGGACGGCTGCCCCGAGGACGACAACGACGCCGACGGCATCGCCGACAAGATCGACGACTGCCCGCTCGACCCCGAGGACCGCGACGGTCACGACGACACCGATGGCTGCCCCGACCCGGACAACGACAAGGACGGGATCGCCGACAAGATCGACCAGTGCCCCGACGAGCCCGAGGACGCCGACGGGTTCGAGGACGACGACGGCTGCCCGGACTGCGACGACGACGCCGACGGCGTGCCCGAGTGCCCCGAGGCCCTCGACAAGTGCCCCGGCGAGAAGGGAGACGGCGCCGACGGCTGCAAGAAGTACGAGCTGATCACGGTCACCGAGGACCGGATCGAGCTGTCGCAGACGGTCTACTTCGACACCAACAAGGCCGTGATCAAGAAGGTGTCGTACGCGCTGCTCGACGAGGTCGCGGCGGCGCTCGCCGACAACCCGACGATCAAGGTCCGCATCGAGGGCCACACCGACAGCCAGAACACCAACAAGTTCAACCTCAAGCTGTCGCAGAAGCGCGCTGACGCCGTCCGGAAGTACCTGATCGGCAAGGGCATCGCCGGTGACCGGATGGTCGCCAAGGGGTTCGGCGAGGAGGTCCCGATCGCCGACAACCGCACCAAGGACGGCCGCGCGCAGAACCGGCGCGTGGAGTTCTACATCACCGAACGCTGACCTGGGCGCACTCGGCCCGCCGGCGCGGCACCCGTTCGACGCCGCGCCCGCGGCATGGCCGCGGCGCGCGGGCGAAACCGCCGCGTGGCAGCCCACGACTTTTGCGCTGGCGTTCGGTCGGCTGTGGTATGGAAACCGGCATGCGCCTGACCGCCGCACGCAGCACCTCCATCGTCGCCATGGCCATCGCGCTGGTGGCGATGTTCGGCCTGGCCCTCGGCACGCACGCCCGCGCCGACGCCAAGACGAAGAAGGACATCCAGCAGAAGATCAAGGAGGCGATGGAGAACTACGACCTCCTCGAGTACGAGGAGGCCAAGAAGCTCCTGACCCAGGCGCTCAACGCCGGCAAGAAGGCCAAGCTCGACGGCGACCCGGTGATGGCGCAGGTCCACCTCGCGCTCGGCATCGTCTACTACGCGGGCCTGCAGGATCCGGACAGCGCCAAGCTGGCGTTCCTCAGCGCGGTCGAGATCGATCCGAAGATCCAGATCGACGCGGCGTACAAGACCGCGGACATGTCGGCGCTGCTCGAGGAGGCGCGGAGCGAGACCGGCGGCGGCGGCGGCGGTGACGACGGCGGCGGCGGTGACGACGGCGGCGGAGACGACGGCGGCGGCGGCGACGAGGTCGACTGCTCGACCGTGACCGGCGTGCAGCACGAGATCATCGACAGCGCCGCGGGCGGCATGGACCGCCGGCTCGACGCGTACGTCGGCGAGGACGTCGGCGCGGCGAAGGTCGCGATCATGTACCGCGCGCAGGGCGGCGCCGACTTCGTCGAGGCGAAGATGTCCAAGAAGGGCGACTGCAAGTGGGTCGGCGCCATCCCCGGCGACGCGCTGCGCGGCGAGCTCGTCCACTACTACATCGCGGCGTTCAACGGCGCCG
Organism: Myxococcales bacterium; assembly: GCA_011526095.1. Taxonomy (GTDB): domain Bacteria; phylum Myxococcota_A; class Polyangia; order Haliangiales; family Haliangiaceae; genus WYBA01. Next base: position 17,350 of record WYBA01000481.1, read on the forward strand.
GCAAGATGATCGCCGGCAAGGGCTCGTCGGGCTCGCCCAACATCATCGAGATCACCGGCGGCGGCAGCGGCGGCGGCAGCAGCGGCGGCGGCGACGACGAGAACCCGTTCGGCGACCGGCCGCGCGGCGGCGGCGGCGGCAGCGACGGCGGCAGCATCGGCGGCGGCATCTCGGTCGGCCCGAACAAGCCGGCCAAGGTGTTCCTCAACGTCGCGGTCGGCTCGGGCGCGGCGTTCGTCACCGGCCAGACCGAGCAGGCGCTCAACGACGTCGAGTGCTGCTTCGCGCCGGCGCTGCTGCACGTCTTCCCCGAGCTCGGCTACTACGTCTCGCCGAAGACCTCGGTCGGCGTCGCGTTCCGCCTCGGCTTCCCGATCGGCGCCAACATCGCCGCCCACGCGACGGCGGCCCCGGGCGCGCTGCTGCGCGTCCGCCACTCGCTCGGCACCGACCAGACCGGCCTGCAGGTGATGGGCGGCATCGGCGGCGGCATCCTGCGCAACACGATCAAGCTGACCGAGGCGGACCCGGCCATGGACACCGACATCGTCGCGCTCGGCCCGCTGCTGGTGAACGCCGGCGCCGGCTACACCGCGGCGCTCGGCGGCCCGATCAAGTTCGTCGCCGAGGTCAACGCGATCGCCGGCATCCCGGTGATCGGCGAGATCGAGGGCGACGTGAAGTCGAAGCTGAACTTCGGCGTGCAGTTCGACGTGAACCTCGGCCTGATGTTCGGGTTTTGATCCGCTCGCGCGCTCCGCGCGCTCGCTCAGTTCGGGGGGAGCCGGCTCCCCCCGAACCCCCCAGCCCAGATGGCGCGCGAGCGCGGGTCGGCGCTGGCTCCGCCTGAGCCCCCGGCCCCGGTGGCGCGCGAGCCCAGGGCGGCGCCGGTTGGCCCCGAGCGCCCGCGCCCAGATGGCGCGCGAACGCAGGTCGGCGCCGGCTCCCCCCGACCCCCCCCGCCCGGATGTCGCGCGAACGCAGGTCGGCGCTGGCCCCCCCGAGCCCCCCGGCCTAGCTGGCGCGCGAGCGCGGGTCGGCAGAACCGCGAAGCGAGCGAGGGGCCATCCCATCCGCTCGCCCTGAGCCGCGGGGGGGGGGGGCGCCCCCCAACCCCCCTCGGAGGGCCCGCCCA
>WYBA01000482.1 GCA_011526095.1 Myxococcales bacterium
CGCGCCGCCCACGCCGCGCCGCCGGGCAGCCCCGACGCCGCCGCGAGCGCCGGGATCAGCCCGCGCGCCGTGGCTCGCGCGGCCTCGTCGCGGCGATCGTGGCGATCCGGGTCGCGGACCGCGAGCGCGGGCAGGGCGAGCGCGAGCGCGTCGAGCGGCGTCGCGCCGGCCGGGCACAGCCGGTCGAGCGCCGTCCACGCCACGCGCGCCTCGACCCGTGGCCACGCCACCGGCGCGGCGGGGCGCACGCCGCTCCACAGCAGCTCCGCGACCGCCTCGAACCCCAGGCCCTCGCGCGCCAGCTCGACCGCCGAGTGGCCGCGGTAGCTCGGCCCGCGCGCGTCGGCGCCGCCGACCGCGGTCTCGAGCACCGGCTCGCCCCACCGCAGCGCGCCGGCGGCGACCGGGCCGTGCCCGGCGCGCGCGCGCTGGCGGGCGCGCAGCCGCTCGACGTCGTCGCGCGCGTAGCGGCGGGCGCGCCCGCGCTCGCCCGGCGCGCTGCGCACCTGGCCGCGCGCGACGTAGGCGTAGAGGCTCTTGCGCGCGATCCCGAGCGTGGCGCACGCCTCGGCCGCGCTCATCCAGTCAACCATGTCGTCAACGATACCAGCCCGGGCGAGGAGGCGTGGTTGATCGTCGAATCCACGTTGATCAACCATGCGATCAACCATAGACCTGGAGCATGACCCACGCCGCCCACGCTGCCCTCGTCCCCACCAGCTCCGGCCTCGACGGCGTCGTCGCGGCCGACACCGCGCTGTCTCACGTCGACGGCGCGCTCGGCCGGCTCGTCATCGCCGGCCACGACGTCGAGGCGCTCGCGCGCGCCGCCCGGCTCGAGGACGTCGCCACCCTGCTGTGGGCGACCGCCGGGCTCGCCGCGCCCGTGACCGCGCTCGCGCCCGCGCTGGCGGCCGCGCGCGTCGCCGCCGCCGACCGGCTCGACCTGCTCGGCGACGCGCTCGCCGCCGACGACGGCATGGACGCGCTGCGCGCCGGCGTCGCCCACACCCCGGTCACCGGCGACCTCGCCACCGACGCCGTGCTCGTCACCGGCGCGGTCGCGGTGATCGCCGCCGCCTGGGCGAGGCGCCGCGCGGGCCTGGCGCCGGTCGCGCCCGAACCCGCGCTCGGTCACGCCGCCGACTACCTGCGCATGGTCACCGGCGCCGCGCCGACGCCGGCGCGGGCGCGCGCGCTCGACGCCTACCTCGTCACCGTCAGCGACCACGGGATGAACGCCTCCACCTTCGCCGCGCGCGTCGTCGCCTCGACCGGCTCGGACGTCGTGTCCGCCGTCGTCGCGGCGATCGGCGCGCTCAAGGGCCCGCTCCACGGCGGCGCGCCCGGCCCCGTGCTCGACATGCTCGACGCGATCGGCGCGCCCGCGGCGGCCGAAGCGTGGCTCGCCGCCGAGCTCGCCGCCGGCCGCCGGATCATGGGCATGGGCCACCGCGTCTACCGCGTGCGCGACCCCCGCGCGGCCGTGCTCGAGCGCGCGCTCGCCGCGCTCGCCCCAGACTGCGCCGGCCCCGGCGACGCCGGCGCCGGCGGCCGGCTGCCGCTCGCGCGCGCGGTCGAGGCGACCGCGGCGCGCCTGCTCCGCGATCGCCGCCCCGACCGCCCGCTGTGCGCCAACGTCGAGTTCTACACCGCCGTCCTGCTCGACGCCGTCGGCCTGCCGCGCGCGCTGTTCACCCCGACGTTCGCCGTCGGCCGCGTCGTCGGCTGGACCGCCCACGTCGCCGAGCAGGTCGCGACCGGCCGCCTGATCCGCCCCGCCTCGCGCTACGTCGGCGCGATGCCGGCGTGAGCGGCCCGCGGGCCGCTCGCGCGGCGAGCCGGCCGCGTGCGATCGCCGTCGGACGAACATCCGCAGTCGTACTCGATCGCGTGTTCGTGAGCCCGTCGCGCAACGGGTCCTTCCCTGAAGTGCGCGAGATCACGAGCACGCGGTTCCATTCATCCGTTCGCCCCGAGCCGGCGCGAGGCGCGAAGCGCCGAGCGCCGTGTCGAGGGGCCAGCCTGACAGAGCACCCGCGGGCTGGGACGAGCGCATGGAAGGCTGGCCCCTCGACACGGGCCTCGCTGGCGCTCGGCCCGGCTCGGGGCGAACGGATCCAGGGAACCTGTTAGCGGGTGTCGGACCGACGCGGAATCCGGTGCGTGCGGGCGCCCGCGCGCCCGGGCCTACCCCGGCCGCTCGACCACGAGCAGGCAGTTCGAGTCCGGCAGCGGCACCGGGCGATCGAGCTCGTCAGTGAGGACGATCTTGCCGGCGAGCGCGTCGACGTAGCCGGGCTGGAGGTAGCTGGCGAACGCGGCCGGCAGCGCGACCAGGCGCGGCGCGCCGCCGGCGTCGGCGAGGTCGCGCAGCCAGTCGAGCAGCGCGGCGCCGTAGGCCTCGTAGGTCAGGATGCCGTACTGCTCGCGCACCTCGTACGGGAAGCTGTCGGGGCCCCACGTGTACGTGTAGAGGAACTCCATCGCGTGGTGCGACGGCAGCTCGACGCGGCCGTCGGGCAGGTCCCGGTACTGGACGCGGAAGCCCTCGAACTGGGCGACGAACAGGTCGAACGTCGGGCGCGCGTCGGGCGCGACGAACGCCAGCCGGCGCGTGCCGTGCGGCGGCGCGACGCCGTCGCGGATGACGATCCGCCCGCCCGGCGCGAGCGCGCGGTACGCGGCGCGGATCAGCGCGCGCACTGGCTCGAGCCGGTACCGCGCGCCTTCGTGCGCGACGTAGCTGTAGATCTCGTGCAGCACCGAGCAGAAGATCACGGTGTCGACCGTGCCCACACCGACGTGGGTCGGCAGCGCGAACGCGTCGGCCTCGATCACGCGCCACCGCCGCCGGTCGCGCGAGCGCCGCGCCGCGAGCGCGGCGACGACCTCCTGCGACACGTCGATCCCGATGACCTCGCTGTCGCCGAACCGGTCCTCGAGCAGATCGAGCACGACGCCGCCGCCCGGTCCGACCTCGACGATCCGCCCCGGCCGGACGAAGTCGAGCATCCGCGCCTTGTCGCTGCGCGCCGCGTTCATCGTCGCGAGGTACGCGGCCTCGTTGTGCAGCCGGTCGAAGTCGTCCTTGCGCAGCCCGTAGAGATCGCACAGCGCCTTGAGCGTGGCGTGGAACGCCGCGCTCGACTTGCGCTCGTAGATCGACAGCAGGGTCAGCAGCGCCGACGCCTCGTCGCTGTCCTTGAGCTCGACGACGACCGCGGCGTCGCCGCCCAGGCGCGCCTCGACCGTGCCGAGCAGCTGCAGGCCGTCGCCGCCGTCGAGCAGCTGGCCGACGTCGAGCGGGCCCAGGATCGCCTCGGCGAGGCGCACGCGGTAGCGCGCGTGCGGCGCGTCGCCGCCGAGCCGCGCGATCAGCGGCTGGAGCTGCGCGTGCCACGACCGCGTCACGTCGACGCCGGCCCGGCGCGCGGCGCCCGCCGCCGCCGCGAGCACGCGGAGCTGCGCGCCCGGCGACAGCGCCGCGGTCGCGGCCTCGCAGTACCACAGCTGACACCCGGCGAGCGCGCGCCCCAGCGCGAGCACGGTCGCGTCGTCGAGCCCGGCGATCGCAGCCTCGGTCTCGGCGCGCGGCTCGCCGGCGCGCAGCCGGCCGGCGCGCAGCCGCGCCAGCCGCTCCGCCAGCGCCAGCCGCTCGACCGCCGGCTCGCGCGGCGTCGCGGCCGCGGCGAGCGCGGCCTCGATCGCCGCGGCGTCGCCGGTCGCGCGCGCGCCCTGGCCGGCGAGCCACTCGCGCACGCCCTCGAGCCCGGCGAGCAGCGCGTCGTCGACGAGGCCCTCGCGCACCGCCGCGGTGTCGCACACGTTGATCACGTGCAGGCACTCGGCGATCACGGCCGCGGCGCGCGCCTCGTCGACGCCGAGCCGCGCCGCCAGCGGCGCGCGCAGCGCCGCGATCCGCGCCAGCAGCCGCGCGAACGCCGGGCGCGGCGTCTCGCCGCGCAGGCTCTGCCCGGCGAGGCCGTGGCCCTCGATCAGAGCTGTGACCAGCGCGGGGTCGGGCACGCGCGCGCCGCTCGCGACCCATCGCTCGAACAGCCGCGCCGACGCCAGGTTGTGGATCGTCAGGTCGACGCCCGCCGCCTCCCACGCCGCGCGCGTCGCCGCGTCGCCGCCCTTGGCGACGTCGAGGTGGAGCAGGGCGAGCCGCACCGCGGGCAGCAGGCCCGCGTCGCGCACCGCCTCGACCGAGGCGCACGCCGCGGCGAACGCCGCCGCGCCCGGGCCGACGCCGAACCGCGCCGCGTCGCGCCGCTCGAGCGCCGCGAGCTTGCGGCCGAGCGCGCGCACCGCGACGTGGTCGATCAGCGGGCGCGCCGTGACGCCGGCCGGCGGCGGATCGTGCTCGACCGGCGGCGCCGCCGGCGTCGCCAGCGCGGCGACCAGCGGCAGCGCCGCGGTCACCCGCGCCGCGGCGTGCTCGGCCGGATCGCGCAGCGCCTCGATCGCGGCCGCCGCCAGCTCCGTGTCCCCCGCGATCGCCGCCAGCACCTCGCCGTCGTCGAGCGACACCAGCTCGTGCAGCCACACGTCGCGCGCCGCGAGCACGACGCTGGCGCGCGCGCCGTGCTCGGCCCGCGCGCTCGCCGCCGCCTCGGGCCCGACGTGACGCAGCCGCGCCGCGAGCGCCTCGGGATCGTCGAGCGCGCCGGCGTAGCGCGCCGCCAGCGCCAGCCGCGCCACCACCTGCGGCGACGCGCCCGACGCCTCCAGCGCACGCACCAGCGGCGCGTGATCGCCCGGTCCCAGCAGCAGGCTCCACAGCTCGGCGGACATGGCCTCGATCTTACGCCGGCCGTGCCGCGCGGCGCTGGCGAGCTGGTTGCCAGATCATGCCGGCCGGGGCGCGCACATTTCGCGCAACCGCTCGCTCGCACCGCCGACAGCGCGCGCCATGAGCAAGTCCCCATCCATCGCGCGCGCGGAATCCGGTTCGCGCCTTGACCCCGGCGGCTCGCGCGTGGTCTATGCGCCGCGCGGAACGAAGGAGCAAAGTGAGATGTACCGAGGTGGTGGTCGAGTGAGTCGTCTGACCGGGCGCGCCGGCGCCCTGCTGCTGGCCGCGGTCGTTCTAGGTGCCATGAAGACACGACGGGAAATCGAACGGCTGCTTGATTCGGGAGTACGCTTGGGCTTCTCTAGGCCTCTGAAAGACCCCGACTACCTTGGCTGGGTCTTGGTGAGTAGGCTTAGTCCGAATCCTCGCGTATTGGAGTTGATCGACGAGCGCGAGGCACCATTCGTGGTCGCACGTGAGCGCCAGATCGAGCGAACGCCGTTTCTTGTGCTCGTCCTCGAGCTGCGGCGCGACGTGCACGAAGCCGGTGGCTACGAGACAGAGGAGGACTACCGACAGAAAGACCGGCACTGGTTCGCAAGTCTCGACGAAGTGGAGTCTCAACTGAGAGCGTGGGGACTTGAACTTGCGGATGCCCGGGATAGTCGAGAACTTGGGTTCTTCCGACTTACGGGTGGCTCGGATAGAGGGATAGACCGCCGCAGTGGAAGAGGACGGCGGTGCGGAAGTTCGGGAAGCTGCGGTAGCCGAACGCTCGCTTCTTGAGCATCTGGATGACGGA
>WYBA01000066.1 GCA_011526095.1 Myxococcales bacterium
ACGCACACCCGCCCCTGGAGCCGACCCGAGACCGTCACCCTCAACCCGGAGGCCGATCACGCAGCAGCCAACACCGACCGACTCGCCGCATGACGATTCACGCGACAACTACCTTGATTCCTGCCGGAAGCCAGGGGTTGCGGCGCGAGAACCCGCACGACCGAGGGAACGTGAAGACCCTCGCCGCCGACGGTGACTACCGCCCGGTTCCCGTGGCTGCGTTCGAGCGCTTCGTCACGGAGTCCGACGAGGTCTCGTTCAAGGTCTGGGAGGAAGCCTTCGACATCTACTGCGGCCTCGAGCGGGTCCAGGACTCGTGGCTCGAACAGATCTCCTTCACCGACCTGTCCGCGGACCGGCGCTTGTCATTCACGCAAGCGCTGTTCGATCGCTTCTGCGCCGCGGTCGCCGACGCGCAGCCAGCACTTCTCGTGATCCGCCGAGCTGACACGATCGGTTCGCACCACGCGTGAGCCCACGCTCATCTTACCGATCCCGACCGTGACGACCCTCGGCCTCCTCGCCCTCCTCGCCCTCGCCGCCTGCGGGCGCGCCGAGGCGCCGCGGCCGCCGGTGGGGGTGGAGCAGCGGCGGGCGGAGGTCGCGGTGCCCGGGCTGGCGTGGGCGAGTGAGCCGGCGATGGCGGGCACGGCGGACGGGGCGGGAGCGGGGAGACCCGACCGCCCGGAGACCCGACCGGGGTTGTGGCGATCGCGCGACAAGAAGGAACTGCGTGCGTCAATCGTCGCGATCGAATCGCCGGACGTTCGAGCTCGGCAACGTCCAGATCTCGATCTCAGCGCCGACCGTCTACAAGCTCGCGCTCGAGAACGTCACGATGAAGAACGTCGCTGCCTCGGGCCTCGCCCTCACCTGCTCGAACTCGACGGTCTCCACCACCGATGCCGAGATCCGGCTCCAAGGCGTCAGGTGCCAGTGACCCGCAGCTGCACCAGCACCACGTCGTGGCTGTAGCGCGTCGCGTCGACCTGGCGCTCGGTGACAAAGACCACCCAAGCGGACGATCCGTCTCCCGCCAGGTCGAAGCGAGGCACTGCGGGCTGTGTGCCAAGGTCGACCACCGGCGTGAGCGCCTGGCCGTCGGCCCGAATCAGCGCTGCGCGAAGCGTGAACCCGTCCGCCGTCTCGACTGTCCACGCGAGCAGAACGCCACCTTCGAGCGCGACCGCGCGCAGCTCTGTCGCGCCGCCGCCAAGCTCGACGTCGGCTCGCTTCGATTCGCCGGTTTCCGTTCGGAGGTAGACGTCGCGCGCATCCGGTTCGTCGATGCAGGCGAGAACAAGCCCGCCGCCGCTCGGAATCGCGGCGCAGTGTCCGCTCACGACGGTCTTCGAGGTCGCCGTCGGCCCGGCGAGTGCCACGAGCTGGGTGCCGCGAAACGAGTCCGTCGCGACGGCGGCAATGGCCCCGGAGTTCCAACCCTCGATGTGAGCATCGTTGCACCCCGAGCGCGGACGGAAGAGCTCGATGCGCATCGCATCGAACGGCTCGCGAAGGATGATGAGATCGTCACCTTCGTCGGCGCATGCGACGGCGACGACTGTTCCGTGCACTGTCACGCTCGGCGTTCCGGCGGTCGGGACGTCGCCGAGCGAAACCGGTGATGCCACGACGCTTGAATCGTGGCCGACCTTGGCTAACGCGAAGGACGCTCCGCTCTCGCGCGACGGGCGCCAGGCCACGACGTATCCATCGGGACCGGCGGCAACGTCTGGAGCGTACCCGCGTCCGAGTTCGATCGGCTCCGAGGTTGCCGTGGCTTCGCGCGCCAGAACGCGGAGGAGAATGCGGTCGCCCAGCTCGTCGTCGCGGCGCTCCGCCGCCCACACGACAACGACGCCATCAGCCCCGACGGCGACCGCGGGGGCGAAGGCGACATCCGCCCGATCGTGTTCACTCGAGACCGTGACGAGACCGGGGGTGAGCGTCATCGCGGCCCGCTTGGGCGCGCGACCGCATGCCACTGCGAAGACAGCCAGGAGAACCAGTCGCCGCATCGCTCGCGAAACGTACCATTGGTGAGCCGCTACGAGGTCCTCGACCCGGACGTCTGGGAGTACTCGGCGATCAGCAGCACCACGGCCGGCCTGCACGACTTCAACGGCGACGGCCTGGTCGACTACTACTGGCAGCGCGAGCCCCACGGGCCGATCGAGATCTACTGGAACGACGGCTCCGGCTTCGGTCAGAGCGACTCGTTCGGCGCGACCGTGGACTACGTCTCCGCCGCGGCGATCCTGGGTGACCCCGACGGTGTGGTGCTGGTCCCGCAGAAGCACGGCGCGATCCCGCGGCTCCACGTCGCGGCCGGCGAGAAGCAGCTCAAGACCCGCCTGAGCGACTTCGATGGCGATGGACGGACGGACCTCATCTACTCGCACATCGGCGGCGACGGCCACTGGACGACGCCGGTGATCCACTTCGGCTCCGGGCTCGGCGTGCTCGCGGGCACCGCCCTCTCGACGTCGGCGATCCTGGCGCTCGAGCAGCGCACGTATGTCGACCACGAGGACGCGACCGACCGCGGCACGTGGCACACGTCGATGGACTTCCTGGACCTCGACGGCGACGGCGCGGGGGAGTACGTCCTCGCCAGCCAGGACGGCGTCCATCGCTACCACACCGAGCTCGACGGCAAGCCGCCTCGGCAGATGATCGGGATCGACAACGGGCAAGGCCTGTCGATCGCGATCGACTACACGCACCTGGCGGACCCGGAGTCCGTCGCGACGGACCCGGCGCAGCGCCGCGCATCGCCGCAGACGCGCTGGGTCGTGAAGGCGCTGACGACGACGGACGCGTTCGAGGCCTCGCCGTCGACGGCGGAGTACCGCTACGAGCACCCGGTCTGGGGGCCCGATGACCGCGGCGACTGGGGGTTCCGCGGCTTCGAAGTCGTCCGCACGCGCGGCGCGCGTGGCGCGATCACCGAGGAGCTCTACGGCTACGACGTCGACTGGAGCGGCCGGCTGACCTCGACCCGGACGTACCGCGCCGAGGACAACGCGGCCTGGCCGGCTGTCCCGACGCACCCCACGTCGCTGCAGACGACCGAGTGGTCCGAGCGCACGCTGTTCGGCGGCGCGATCACGACGTACCACCCGACGCAGGCGTGGTCGTACACCTGCGCCGCCGGCCAGGCGCTCGCCGACTGCCGGCAGTCGCCCGCAGCGCTGCGCCTCGACGAGACGGTGTGGTCGGAGATCGCGAGCGCCGTGAGTCCCGGCCTGCCGAGGGCGTGGGTCTCCACCGGCCAGATCACGCAGGAGGGTGACCACTACGATCAGGGCGACCGCCGGACCGCGACCACCCACGCGCTCCACGCCGACGCAACGACCTACCGGCTGCGCCAGACCGGCTCGACAGCGCACGTTCTCGACGGCACGGCCGAGGAGGTATTCGCCCGCACCGAGACGACCTGGGACCCGACGTGGCGCGTCGCGCTGCTGGAGACGGTCCACCTCGGCGACGGCGAGGTCGCGACGACCGAGCGCGCCTACGACATGACGACGGGCAACGTGCTGTGGGTCATCAAGCCCGAGCAGCGCGACATGAGCGGCCAGCCGCGCACGTCGTTCACGTACGACAACCGCGGGCTGTTCGTCCGCACCACGACGAACGAGCTCGGCCACGCGGTCGAGGAGACGAGGGACTACGGCACCGGCGCGGTCATCGAGCGTCGCGGGCCGAACACGAATCCCTGCCCCGGCGGGGCGCAGTCGTGCGTCGGCCCGACTGACATCCGCGAGGTCTGGCGAACCGACATCGACGGTCTCGGCCGTCCCCGCGCGACCTGGGTGCCTGTCACGTCGACCACCACGCGCGGCTACTCGGTCGTGAAGGTCACCGAGACCTCCTACGTCGACACGCCCACCGCCGCGATGCCCACCTCGATCACCGCGCGCAGCCTCGTCTCGTACGGCGGCACGACCTGGAGCCTGCAGCGCACCGACCTCGACGGTCACGGGCGCCCGATCAAGATCACCACGACCGGCTCGCCCGGCTCGATCACCACCTACGACTACGACGAGGCCGGCAGCCTGGTCGCGGTCCAGGTGCCGGACCCGGCGAACGACGCCGCGCTCGTCACGTACACCTACGAGTTCGACAGCATCGGGCGACCGACCTCGATGCGCCGCCCGGTCGGCTCGGGCGTCGACATGTCCTACGACGGTCTGGTCCACGTCTCCACCGAGGTCGCCGGGGTCCAGGGCGGTTCCACCGCCACGACCGAGCTGATCCACGACGCGTTCGGCCGGCTGGCCGTCGTGCGTGAGGCCACGGGCGGCACGCCCGCCTTCGCCGAGACCTTCTACGAGTACGACGCGCGCGACCAGGTCGAGCGCATCGTCGACGCCGACGGCGTCGAGACGGTGCTCGAGCACGACTGGGCCGGCCGCCGCACCCGGATCGAGCGAGGGTCGCGCGTGTGGGAGTACAGCTACGACCGCAACGGCAACCTCGAGGCCGAGGTCAGCCCGCACGCCAGCCCGGCGGAACGAGAGCCGCACACCACGACGTTCGGCTACGACCACCTCGGCCGCGTCACCTCGCGCCTCGTCGCGAAGCGCGCGATGAGCCTGGCGGACCGCAAGCTGTTCGGCGTCGGCCCCGACGCGATCTCGCTGCAGTACGACACCGGCGTCAACGGCATCGGTCGGCTGACCCGGTCGCGCCTCGGCCGCGACGCCAGCGGCGTCCACGTCCTCGACACCAGCTACACCTACGACGCCGAGGGCAACATCACCGAGGAGCGGCGCTCGTTCCGGTTCGCCGGCGTCGGCGGCACCCGCCGGATCAAGACGACGTACCACCCCGGCGGCAAGGTCGCGACCATCGACGCCGGTGACGGCGCGGCGACGGACACGGTCTGGACGCGCGCCAAGATCAGCTACGACCAGCGCAACCAGCCGGTCGCGCTGACCTATGGCACCAAGGGCGCCGCCGCCACGACCACCGGCGCGACGCTGGTCCGCAACGCGGCGGGCCTGGTCAAGACCCGGGTCCGACCGGCGGTCACCGTGCTCGGCGTGGTCAAGGAGCCCGCGCAGTACGGCACGTGGACGTACGACCAGCTCGGTCGTGTCACGCAGCAGAAGGTCACGCGCGACACCGCCGTCGGGACGTCGTTCGCGGACCTGCAGCTCACCTACCGCGGCACCGACGACCCGTGGACGCTCGTCCACAGCGGCAACGGCCTCACGACGCGCTCGTTCACGTTCACCTACGACGCGCGCCACCAGCTCACGAACGTCACGACGTCGCCGGCGCGCTTCACGTCGTCGTACTCGTTCACGCCGGGCGGCCGGCTGCAGAGCGCGAACGTCACGCCCAACGGCAGCTACGCCAACCAAGACGTCTGGGCGCGCAACGTCACGTACCAGTACGCCGCCGCCGACCCGGAGATGGTGTCGTCGCTGCGCCAGGGCGCCAACGACGTCCTCACGTACACCTACGACGCCGCCGGCAACGTCACGCAGCGCATGCTCGGCGGCTACACCGACTTCGCGTGGGACGGCGACGACAAGCTGCGCCGCGCGTCGGTCGGCACCACGGCCGAGGAGTACTTCTACGACCACGACGGCACGCGCGTCGGCATCGTCAAGCGCAACCCGGGCGTCACCGAGGTCCGCTACTTCCAGGGCCCGCTCGAGCTGTGGATGAACAGCGCGGGCACCCTCACCCGCCGCCTCGCCCACCTCTCCCTCGGCCAGCCGATCGCGCGCGTCGAGACCACCGGCAGCGGGACGAACACGCCGACCGTCGAGCTCCAGTACCACTCGACGCTGCAGAGCCTGCTCACCACCGTCACCACGACGGGCACCGTCACCTCGTCCTTCCTCTACGGCCCCTACGGCGAGGTCCTCCAGGCCTCCGGCACCGCCCTCACCACCCACCGCCGCCGCTACAACGACAAGTACAAGGACGAGCTCACCGGTCTCGGCTACTACGGCTACCGCTACTACGACCCGTACAGCCAGATCTGGATCTCCGCGGACCCGATGTACCGGTTTGCGCCCGACGCGGCGTGGATGGAGCCGAGGCGGGCGAATCTCTACACGTTCGTCGGCGGCAATCCGATGCGGTTTGTCGACCCGGACGGGCGCAACTGGGATGTGGTCTGGAAGGCGGTCGACGTCATCTCGGGTGGCACGGTGTCGAACATCAACAGCGCACAGCGGAAGATGCACCAACAGGCGGGCGTCGCACCGCCACCGCAACGGGGGCTGACCAACGGCGAGAAGTTTGCGATTGCAACGGCGGCGACCGGCGGCTGGTTTCCTCGACTTGCGCTCGCGGCCTCAGCGTCACAGGGCGCCGATGAGGGATCCGCCACCTTTGCCGCAATGGCCGGAATCCTTGGAGTCGGGGGCTCAGCATCCGCCGCTGACGATGTCGTCGCTCAAGCTGATGACGTGGCTCGCGCTGAAGGATCTGCAACGCTTGCAGCAAAGAACGCTGACATTGTCGACGATGCACATGTTGTCGTTCGTGGCGGTCAAGGCCCGATGCCGGAACCGGGAACCACCTTCTCTGGGTCCTTTGGAGCCACGCTGGTGGAGGCGGCCGCCGGTGTGCCGCATGGCACGATACGAAGCACCACCGCCGGAGAGATACGCGCGGGCGGAGGCACTGTAGTGTACAAGCCTGAGCCCACCAGGTCTGGCGTAATGAACGACAGGCACGTGGACGTTACTGAAGGATGCAGTGGGCCAAGCTGCTTCTCCGAACCATTTCCGAATCCCGTCCCAAAGGGACAGCGGGTGCAGTAAGAACAGGAGACTTCCTATGGGCCCTGACTTCTTCCCGATCGTCTACAGGGAGTTCTATGACGTTCCTCGCGTGTTCATAGTCTTCGCAGGCGATGAGAGGATCTTATTGGACTGCCAGTTTGACCAAAGTCGCGACGATTACCCCACCGAGTACCAAGTCTATCGAATGGCGCGCGGCTTCTCGCCTCCCTCGGGAAGCTGGGCGAACGTTATTGGCGAAGCCGTGGAGCACCTGGGAGCGATGCCCGTCGCAGCGGTGCACTTCGATGCCACCGGACGAAGGTCGGTGCTCGCTAATGCGTTTCGAGAGATGCTTGAACGCACCAAGTGAGCCGCGCACCTCGTAACTCGGCTGGTGCTGAGCGAATCACCGTGTGTATTCTCAGGTCACGTGCCACCCACCCTTCGCCTCCGGACGCTCCACCGGATCGCGCAGGCGTTCGCGCTCGCGCTCCTCGCCCTCGCCCTCGCCGCCTGCGGGCGCGCGGAGGCGCCGCGGCAGCCGGTGGGGGTGGAGCAGCGGCGGGCGGAGGTCGCGGTGCCCGGGCTGGCGTGGGCGAGTGAGCCGGCGATGGTGGGCACGGCGGACGGGGCGCGGGTGTACGTCGCGGGCGCGAGCGGCGTGGACGAGATCGAGTGGGCGAGCGGCGCGGTGCGGCGGATCGACGGGGCGGAGCTGGTGCGCGGCGGCGACGCGCCGCTGTGGATCCGGCGCGGGCCGCCGATGACGGCGCAGTGGCCGGGCAGCGCGGAGGTCGCGCTGCCCGAGGGGGTCGAGACGTGGCAGCTCGCGCTCGCGCCCGACGCGGCGGTGCCGCTGGTGAGCCGGGTGGCGCACCGCGAGATCGTGCTCGATGGCTGGCGCGCCGACGGGGCGCGGGCGTGGCACGTCGAGCTGCCCGGGCGCGGCTACGAGGTCAGGCTGGTCGCGCACCTCGGCGACGTCGTGCTCGTCCAGGCCGCCGGCGCGCACGACGAGGTCGACGGCTGGACCGGCCTGACGATCGCGCTCGACGCGGCGACCGGCGCCGAGCGGTGGCGGCAGGCGCCGCGCGGCGAGCGCTCCCCGGTCGCGCACCACGCGATCGCCCGCGGCGACGAGGTCGCGCTCGTCTACGAGGACCAGGTCGACGTCGTGGCCCGCGCCGACGGTGCGCTGCGCCGGCGCGTCACGATGGACAAGGCGTGGATGTCGATCGCCGATCAGGTCGGCTTCGACGGCGACGTGGTCTGGTCGTTCCAGCACGAGCCGCCGCACGACAACCCCGGCAGCCACATGATCGGCACGTTCCCGCGCGAGCCGTCGCCGGCGCGCTGCACCTACCTCGTCTACGACACGCGCCACGACCGCGGCCGCGCCGTCCGCACCGAGGCCGACGCGACCGGCCCGGCGCGCGAGTGGCTCGTCGACTGCACTGCGCACGCGCTGCTGCCGCTCGCCGGCGGCGGCGCCCAGCTGCTCGTCGTCCCCGAGGACGGCGTGCTCCAGGCGATCTGGTTCGACCGCGCGCCGTGACGCGTCGATCTACGTCAGGCCACGCCCACGCCGCGATACAGCTCGTCGAGGTCGAGCGTGACCGACAGCGTCGTCAGCGCGAGCTGGCCGCGGCGCGCCTCGGACAGCAGCCAGCGGTCGTCCGGCTGGCGGACGAACTGCTCGACGTGGCGCGCGTGCTGCGATACGAGGACGTACGCCCGCAGCGAGGGCAGCTCGCGGTACATGGCGAACTTCGCACCTCGGTCGTAGGCCTCGGTCGTCTCGGACAGCACCTCGAACACCAGGCTCGGGTTCAGCAGGACGTCGCTGTCCTCGAGCTCGGCGTCGCCACACACGACCACGATGTCCGGATAGACGTAGCGCGTAGCGCCGGCACGGACTCGCATGTCCGTCGCCAGCGGGTAGCACGGACCATCGCCCAGCGCGCCGCGGAGCGAGAAGACGAGGTTGGCGACGATGCGATTGTGGGCGAGGCTCGCACCGCTCTTGACGAGGACCTGCCCGTCCGCGAGCTCGTGTCGCTCCTCGCTCGCGCGGTCGAG
This sequence comes from Myxococcales bacterium, assembly GCA_011526095.1. Taxonomy (GTDB): domain Bacteria; phylum Myxococcota_A; class Polyangia; order Haliangiales; family Haliangiaceae; genus WYBA01. Next base: position 8,835 of record WYBA01000066.1, read on the forward strand.
CGCCAGGTACTCGGCGACTGTCAGGCGCGGCCGGGGCACCGTCAACACGCCCACACGCTAGCACGGTCACCACGCGGCCAGCCCGGCGCGCCCCCCCACAGCTTGACGCCACCCGCCCGCGCTTCGATGCTCGCGCGCATGACGAGCACCACGACGCGGGCGACGATGATGGCACTGCTGGCGGCGGTCGCGCTCGGCGCGGGCTGCGGCGGCGAGAAGGACGAGGGCGCGGGCAAGGGCGGCGGCGGGAAGGCGGGCGGCAAGGTCGCCTCGTGCAACGTCCCGAGCATGGGGACCTGCCGCGAGTACCGCGACGGCAACCTCGCGCTCGGCGACGACATGCTGAAGCGGCTGTGCACCGGCTCGGACTCGGCCACCTTCACCTCCAGCCCGTGCCCGACCGACAAGCTCGTGGCGAGCTGCACGAAGAAGGAGGGCAAGGACTACTACTACGAGGCGTACCCGCTGCCGCTCGCGGACACCGAGGCGGACTGCAAGCGCAACGAGGGCACGTTCGCGACGGTCAAGTAGCGCCACAACGACGGTGAGATCCCGCGCCGGGAGTGAGCCCGCGCGCTGGCCCGCGGGGCCGGATCCTCTGGTAGCGTGCCGATCGCGATGGCCACCGTGGTGTTCACGCCGAACCTGCAGCGCCACGTCGAGGCGCCGCCGACGCAGGTCGACGGCGCGACGGTGCGCGAGGTGCTCGAGCGCGTGTTCGAGGCGAACCCGCGGCTGCGCGGCTACGTCGTCGACGAGCGCGGCGTGCTGCGCAAGCACATGGTCGTGTTCGTCGACGGGCGCCAGCTCACGGACCGCGTGGCGCTGTCCGACGCGGTCGAGCCGCGGTCCGAGCTGTACGTGATGCAGGCCCTGTCGGGCGGATAGCGAGAAGAGCGCGCATGTCGGAGCTGCTGATCGGGACCCGCAAGGGCATGTTCGTCGTCGAGGGCGCGGGCGCCGCGGCGCGCGTCACGCGCACCGCGTTCCTCGGGGACAACGTCCCCATGACCCTCGTCGACCGCCGCGACGGCGCGTGGTACGCGGTCCTCGACCACGGGCACTTCGGCGTCAAGCTCCACCGCTCGGACGACCGCGGCGCGAGCTGGACCGAGGTCGCGATCCCCGCGTACCCGCCCAAGCCCGAGGGCTTCGTCGACGTGGACATGTGGGGCCGCGAGCGCGAGTGGGCGACCAAGAACATCTGGGCGCTGGAGATCGCGCCGGACGCGCCGGGCGCGCTGTGGGCGGGCACGATGCCGGGCGGGCTGTTCCGCTCCGACGACCGCGGCGCGAGCTGGCGCCTCGTCGAGGCGCTGTGGCACCACCCGACGCGCGTCAAGTGGAACGGCGGCGGCGCCGACCACGCCGCGATCCACTCGATCTGCGTCGACCCGCGCGATCCCGGGCGCGTCGTCGTCGCGGTGTCGAGCGGCGGCGTGTGGCGCACCCAGGACGGCGGCGCGAGCTGGGAGCCGCACACCCGGGGCATGAAGGCCGGCTACGTGCCGCCCGAGCAGGCCGAGGACCCGGAGAACCAGGACCCGCACTGCGTCAAGCAGTGCCCGGGCGCGCCCGACACGTTCTGGTGCCAGCACCACATGGGGATCTGGAAGTCGACGAATGACCTCGCGAGCTGGGAGCAGCTCGAGGCGCAGCCGTCGAGCTTTGGCTTCCCGGTCGCCGTGCACCCGAAGGACCCGGACACCGCTTGGTTCGTCCCCGCGCACTCGGATCAGAAGCGCGCGCCGATCGACGGCACGGTCGTCGTCACGCGCACGCGCGACGGCGGCAAGACGTTCGAGCAGCTCCGCGACGGGCTGCCGCAGCAGTACGCGTACGACCTGGTGTTCCGGCACGCGCTGTCGATCGCCGACGACGGCGACCAGCTCGCGTTCGGGTCGACGACGGGCAACCTCTGGGTCACCGCCGACCAGGGCGACCACTGGCACCGCGTCGCGAGCAACCTGCCGCCGATCTACAGCGTGCGGTACGCGTGACGCCGCGCGCTACTTGACCGCGTCGACCGCGAGCACGCCGAGGTCGTCGGCGCCGTGGCCGGCGGCGATGAGGGCGTCGGCGCGCGCCGCGAGCCCGCGCAGCATCGTCAGCGGCGCGTCGCCGAGCGCGTCGAGCATCAGGCCGACGTCCTTGCGCGCCATCGCGAGCTCGAACGAGGCGGCGAAGTCGCCCTCGGCCATGCGCTTGCCGCGGATGTCGATCGCGCCCCCCGGGCGCAGCCGCGCCAGGACGCTGTGGGCGTCGAGCGGCGAGACGCCGAGCGCCTTGCCCAGCGCGAGCGTGTCGGCGAGCGCGCCGGCGATGCCGATCAGCATCGCGTTGCCGATCAGCTTGAACGAGGCCGCGCGCCGCAGGTCCTCGCCGAGGTACCACAGGTCGCCCGTCATCGACGCGAGCGCGCCGTCGCAGCGGTCGTACAGCGCCTGCGGCCCGGCGCACATCATGATCCCCTTGGCGTCGCGCGCGGCGGCCGGCGACATGAACACCGGCGCGTGGAGGAACGCGTGCCCGGCCGCGGCGAGGCGCGCGCCGCGCGCCGCGGCGCCGTCGGCCGAGGTCGTCGTGTGGTCGATGATCACGGCCTCCGACGACAGCGACGGCAGCGCCGCGTCGAGCACGGCGTCGACCGCGGCGTCGTCCTTGAGGCAGAGGTGGACGCGCTCGGCGCCGGCGACCGCGTCGGCGGGCGAAGGCGCGAGGCGCGCGCCGGCCGCGACCAGCGGCGCGGCCTTGCCGGCGGTGCGGTTCCACACCGAGACGCCGCTGGTGGTCGCGAGCAGGTGATGGACGAAGCCCGAGCCGAGCAGCCCGGTGCCGAGGAACGCGATGGCCATGCCCGACACTACCGCGGGCGGCCGGCGCGATCAGCGCGCGGCAGGCTCAGACCGCGACGCGCAGCTGATCGACCGCGACGTCGAACGCCGGGCGACCCGCCTGGTGGTCGTTCGCGGCGAGGAGGTCCTCGTACGTGTCGATCTCCGTCGCGTACGAGCTGCCGATGTCGACGCCGATGAGGGCGACGCCCTCCTCGATGATCTGCTGGAACGCCGCCTCGTAGTACTCGTTGACGAGGCCCTGCTCGAAGCAGCGGTCGTGGAGCGCGGCGAACAGCCGGCGCGAGGTGTCGGCCGAGAACAGCTCGATACCGACCGACTCGCCCATCGCCCAGCGCACCGGGACGTGCTTGCCGATCGACTGGATCCGGTCCTCGGCGTCCGCCGTGACCTTGACCTCCTCGAGACCGATGCCGCCGACCGAGCGGACCGCGAGGCAGTCCGGGCCGCGCTCGAGCAGCTGCTCGACCACGTCGAGGTCGAACACGACGTCGCCGTCGAGCAGGATGAACGGGTCGTTCTCGACGTGCGGACGCACCAGCGCCAGCGAGTAGGCGTTGTTGGTGGTCTTGTAGTCGGGGTTCGAGACGAAGGTGACGGCGCCCGCGGCGACCATGTCCGGGAACCAGCTCTCCACCGACTCGCGCACCATGTGCTCGAGGTAGCCGGTGCCGATCACGAACTGGTCGAACCCGCAGCGGAGCAGGCTCGTCATCGTCCGGCGCAGGATCGGCACGCCGCCCACATGCAGCAGGGTCTTCGGACGGTCGTCGGTGTGGGGACGGAGCCGCGTCGCACAGCCCGCGGCCAGAATGACTGCCTTCATCTCGGGGGGGCCGTTGTGCAACTCGCGTGCGCACGAGGGATCGGGCACTTGCGCCGATCCCGGCGTCAGACATTCGACAACCAGGGGCCCGCAGGGGGGTGATCTGTCAAACGCCCGTCGCCGGTTCGACACTCCGGCGCCCCCGGGTGCTGAACACCTGGCGCCACGCCGGCTTGCGACGGTTCCGACACTGCCGCAGGATGTCCGCCATCTCGCCGCCGCCCACGAACGACCTCGCCGCGATCGTCCTCGCCGACGGGCCCGACGCCGGGCGCCGCGTGGCCGGGCTGAGCCTCGCCGAGCGCGCCCGCCGGGTCGCCGCCCGGGCCGGCGCCGCGCGCGTGCTGACGATCGAGGGCGAGGCGGACCGCGCCGCGCTCGCCGGCTGGCACCGCGCCGGGGCGCCCGTGCTGGTGCTGCGCGCCCGCGACCAGCTCGTCCACACGCCGCTGGCCGCGGACCTGGTCGCGTCCGACGCGCCGCGCGCGCTCGCGGTCGCGCCGGCGGCGCCGGACGTGGCCGACCTCGCGCCCGGCGCCTACGCCGGCGCGCTGCTCGCCCGCGGCGCGGACGCGGACGCCGTGGTCGCGGCGCTCGCCCGCGGGGACGACGACGCCGCGATCGCGGCGCGGCTGCGCGAGGCGGGCGCCGCGGCCGTGCCGCACGGCGCGATCGCCCGCCACCGCGTCACCTCGCCCGACGAGGCGCGCGCGGCGCAGCGCCACCTGTTCGCGATCCTGCACAAGGCGCAGGACAACGTGATCACGCGCTACCTGTTCCGCCCGGTGTCGCGGGCGATGACCGCGGCGGTGATCGGCACGCCGATCACGCCCAACCAGGTGTCGATGTTCGTCGCCGTGCTGTGCGCGCTCGGCATCTGGCTGACCGCGCGCGGGCCGCTGTCCGACGCGGTCGCCGGCTCGATCGTGATCCTGGTGGCGACCTACGTCGACTGCGTCGACGGCGAGATCGCGCGGCTCAAGCTGCTGTCGTCGAAGCTCGGCGCGTGGTTCGACACGATCGTCGACGAGCTGTGCTCGGTCGCGCAGGTGCTGGCGCTGGGCTGGCACTGCCACGTGTGGTTCGGTCCGGGCTACCTCGGCGACCTCGGGTTCGACCCGTGGATGGCCGCGTTCTGGGTGTCCGCGGTGGCGTACCCGGTGGCGATCTACTGCGTCTACTTCAACATCATCGTCGTCGTCGGGTCGGCCAACTCGCAGGACTACGTCCACCACTTCGTCGTCGTCGACGACCCCGCCGCGCCCGGCGGCAAGCGGCTGCGCCCGGCGCCGGTCAAGCAGCGCCCGCGCCCGAAGACCACGCTGGGCCGGTTCATCGTCGAGTGGGTGCCGCACGTGATCCGCCGCGACTTCATCACGTGGGCGACGGTGCTGCTCGCGCTCGCCGGGTGGACCCACGTCGCGTTCCTGTGGATGGCGCTCGGGGGCGCGGTCACCGCGCCGATCGTCGGCTACGAGCACCTCCGGCTGCGCCTGCTGCTGCGCAAGGTCCGGGCGGGGGCCGCGCCGTGAGCGTGGTCGTGGTCGACGCGCCGGCCGGCGCGGCGCTGCGCGTGTGCGGCATGCCCGCGGTCGAGCGCGTCGTGCGCGACGCGGTGCGCGGCGGCGCCAGCCGCGTCGTCGTGCGCGGCGACGCGGCCGCGCTGCCCGCCCTGCCCGCGCTGCCCGCGACGGTCGAGGTCGCGCCGGCCGGGGCGCCGGCGCCCGACGGCGCGACGGTCGTCCCAGGCGACGTCATCGCCGGCGTCCGCGTCCACGACGCCGCCAGCCGCCGCGCCGCCGAGCGCGCGCTGCTGCAGACGTGCCGTCGCCCCTACGACGGCATCGGCGACAAGTACGTCATCCGCGCGTTCTCGCTGCGCGCCACCGGCGTGCTGGCCAAGCTCGGCGTCACGCCCAACCAGGTCACGTTCGCCAACATCGGCGTCGGGCTCGCGGCGTGCGCGCTGGCGATGCGCGGCGGCACCAGCGACTTCCTGCTCGCCGGCGTGCTGATGTTCCTGCAGGTCGTGCTCGACTCGTCCGACGGCGAGCTGGCGCGGATCCGCTACATGCACAGCCGGTTCGGGATGTTCCTGGACAACGGCTCCGACGACGTCATCGACAACCTGTTCATCGCGGCGCTGGGGATCGGCATCGGCGGGCCGTGGCTCGTCGTCGGCGTCGTCGCCGCGTCGCTGCGGATGTGCGTCGCGCTCGGCATCTACGTCGCGGTCGCGCGGATGGGCAAGCCGGGCGACGTGCTGGCGTTCCGCTGGTGGTTCGACAAGGCGGACGACCAGCTGGTCGAGCGGTTCGAGCACAAGCTCACGCCGCTGGCCGTGGTGCGCTCGCTCGGGCGCCGCGACGCGTACTGCCTGGTGTGGACCGCGACGTGCGTCGCGGGCGTGCCCGGCGTCGGGCTCGGCCTCGGCGTCGCGGTCGCGACGTCGTACGTCGTCCTCGCGATCGGCCACCTCGCGGCGAAGCGCCGCGGGTAGGTCACGGCGCGAGCGCCACGCGCCGGCTCACGGCGCGAGCGCCACGCGCCGGCTCACGGCGCGAGAGCCACGCGCCGGCTCACGGCGCGAGAGTCAGATGACCCATGTCGTGCAGCGTCGCCTCGATCGCGTCCGCGATCTTGCCCATGTCGAGGCCGATCGTGATGCGAACGTGCCCGGGGAACCGCGCGCCGAGGTCGCGCACGTAGATCGCGTGGGCCTCGAGGCGGCGGCACAGCTCGGCGGTGCGGCCATCGGCGAGGTACAGGCACACGAAGTTGCCGGCGCCGCCGGTGCGGACCGCGATGCCGCGCGCCTGCAGGTCGCGCACGAACGCGTCGCGCGCCGCGCGCGTCGCCGCGATGTACGGCTTGTAGTACGTGTCCAGCTCGCGCAGCGCCGCGACCGCGGCGACCTGGGCGAACTGGTTCACGCTCTTGGGGTTGTAGTAGGCGCGCAGGTCCTCGATCGTCGAGGGGTGCGCGACGACGAAGCCGCAGCGCACCGACGCCAGGCAGAACGCCTTGGAGAACGTCCGCGTCACGACGACGTTGCGCAGCGTCGCCGCCAGGCGCGCGCACGACCGCGGCTCGCCGGTCCACCCGTCGGGCGTGCCGAACTCGTGGTAGGCCTCGTCGACGAGGAACATCACCTCGGGGAAGCGCGTCGCGAGGTCGCGCACCGACTCGACCGGCCACTCGATGCCGGTGGGGTTGTTCGGCGAGACCAGGTAGACCATCGCCGGGCGCTGGTGCTCGACCGCCGTGGCGACCGCGTCGACGTCGACGACGAACGGATCCGACAGGTCGACGCGGACCAGCTCGGCGCCGGTGTGCGCGACGTTGACGCAGAAGTGCTCGTACGTCGGCGTCGGCGCGACCGCGACCTTGCCCGGCGCGAGCAGCGCGCGGCACAGCAGGATCAGCGCGTCGTCGGAGCCGTTGGTGACCAGCAGGTTGGCGTCCTCGACGCCGCAGTACGACGCGAGCTCGAGCCGCAGCGCCTCGCCGCCGGACAGGTGCGGATACCACTTCAGGTAGGCCCCGCCGGCCGACTGGATGTACTCCATCATCGCGGCGGTCACGCTCGGCGGCGGGGCGATGGTGCCCTCGTTCCAGTCGAGCTTGTGGACCTCATCCGGAGTGCGGCCATCCCGGGCGATCTTCTCCAGCGACGTGGTCGGGGAGTAGGCCGCGGGCCGGGCCTTCTCCTCGACGTGGTGCTGCGCCTGGCGGATCGCGGCCAGGTCGACGATCTCCGTCGAGGCAAACTGTCCGCGGGGCACGGCCATCGGTGGAGCCACATGCAACCCGTGGACCCTAAAAATATCAACGCATTGGCCCAGGACGCGTCAGGATTCCGACACTTCTTGACGGCTGTTTGACAGCCTGGTGACGTCTCGCCCCGGATCGGGTGCCGAAAACACGGCACATCCGCGGCTTGCGCAACCGGCGCGCCACTTTCAGTATCGTCGCCCTCGCATGAAGGCAGTCATCCTCGGCGCGGGAGTTGGATCACGTCTGGCGCCGCTCACCGACGATCGACCGAAGGTCCTGGTGGAGGTCCTCGGGCGGCCGATCCTGTTCCGGCAGCTCGACCTGCTCGCCCGTGCAGGGATCGCCGCGCACGACATCGTCGTCGTCGGCGGCTACCGGGTCGATGCGCTGCGCGCGGCGCTCGAGCGCGGCGGCTGGGGCGCGTGCACCGTCGTCGTGAACGACATGTACGAGCCATGGAACAACTTCTGGTCGCTGTACGTCGCCGAGCCGGCGGTCCGCGGCCACGACCTGCTGCAGCTCGACGGCGACGTGATCCTCGACGCCAAGCTGGTGCCGCGGATGCTGGCGGCGCCGGGCGAGGCGCTGCTCGCGGTCGACTGCAAGGCCGACCTCGACGACGAGACGATGAAGGTGATGGTCGAGGGGGATCGCGTCGTCGGGTTGAGCAAGCAGCTGCCGCCGGCGCGGTGCGCGGGCGAGTACATCGGCATCTCGCGGCTGTCGGCGGCGGTCGCGGCGCGCGTGTTCGACGAGCTGCTGCGCCTGCGCGACGAGGGGCTCACCGGCGAGTACTACGAGCGCGCCTACCTGCGGCTGATGGAGCGCGCGCAGGCGCGGTTCGGCGTCGTCGACGTCCACGACTGCACCGTGATCGAGATCGACGACGTCGCGGACCTGGCGCGCGCCGAGGCGATGGTGCGCGCCAGCGAGGCCGTCTGACCGTCGACGCGGTGATCGTCGCGGCCTCGCCGCACGCGCGCGCGCGCGTGTGCGGCGTGACGCTGGTCGAGCGCGGGCGACGCGTCGCCGCGCGGCTCGGCGCGCGCCGGATCCTCGTGCTCGACGACGCGGCCGCGGCGGCCGGGCTCGCCGCGTGGGCCGCCGCGCGCGAGGGCGCGGAGCTGCTCGTGGTGCGCGCGGGCGATCAGGTCGTGCACGTGCCGCTGGTCGAGCCGCTGCGCGCCGCCGAGGGCGACCGCCGCGTCGCGGTCGGCCCGGACGACTCCTACGCCGGCGCGCTGTGGGCCCGCGGCGACGCCGTCGACGAGGTCGTAGCCGCGATCGCGGCCGACCCGGCCGAGGGCGATCGCGCCCTCGCCGCGCGCTGGCTCGACGCCGGCGCCGCGCGCGCCCCGCACGGTGACATCGCGCGCCACCCCGCGACGACGCCGTCCGAGCGCGCCGGCGCCGAGCGGATGCTGCTGCGGCTGATCGACAAGGCCGAGGACGGCCCGGTCACGAAGTACATCTACCGGCCGGTGTCGCGGCCGATCAGCCGGCTGCTCGTGCGGACGCCGGTGACGCCGAACCAGGTGTCGTACGTCGTCGCGCTGCTCGGGATCGTCGGCTGCTGGTTCATCGCCCAGCCGGGCCAGCGGTCGCTGCTGCTCGGCTCGTGCCTGGTGCTGGCCGGCGGGTTCCTCGACGGCTGCGACGGCGAGATCGCGCGGCTGCGGGTCACCGGGTCGAAGTTCGGCGCGTGGCTCGACACGGTCGTCGACGAGCTGACGACGACGCTGTGCTTCGTCGCGATCGGCCTGCACGCCCACGCCCACCTCGGCGCCGAGCACGGCTGGATCGCGCCGGCGATCGTCGTCGGCACCGCCTGCTACGTCGCGGCGATCTACGGCATCTACTACTTCCTGATCGTCGTCTCGAAGACCGGCAACAGCCAGCACTACGTCGGCAGGCTCGAGCTCGTCGACGACGCGGCGCGCGGCGTCGGCCTGCGCGCCGTGACGGCGGCCGGCGGCCCGCCGTCGGGCGTCGCGCGCGTGATCGCGGTGCTGTCCCACGTCGTCCGCCGTGACTTCATCAACCTCGGCACCGTCGCGCTCGCCGCGTTCGACCTCTACGAGGTCATCTTCGGCGGGATGCTGCTCGGCGGCGTGGTGACGGCGCTGATGGTCGTGCCCGAGCACCTGCGCCTGCGCGGCCAGCTGCGCGAGCTGCAGCGGAGAGGCGTCGAGCCGCGCTTGCTGGCGAGTTGAGCGTCACCCCTTGAGCGAGCGGAGCGCGGCCGCCACGCTCAGGCCCTGGGTGTAGGCGAGCAGCGCGGCGAGGACGCCGAGGATCGCGCCGCCGGTGACGATCAGGTGGCCCAGCGCTGGCAGGCCGTCGGCCGCCAGGCTCACCGCGAAGCCGACGGCGATCGCCGCGGCGGCGCACAGCGGGACGCCGACGACCGCGCGCAGGAACTGGCGCGCCGGCAGCGCGAGCGTGGTCAGCGCCAGCCACAGCAGCACGCCGAACGCGATCGGGTAGCCGATCGCCCACGCCACCGCGACCGACTCGAAGCCCATCACCGGGCCGAGCAGCGCCGCGCCGAGCACGAACGACGCCGGCAGCGCGAACGACGCGGTGAGCATGTAGCGAAACGTGCGCTCGGGGTAGCCCATGCCGTCGAGCAGCGGCGGCATGACGTAGCTGACCGCGCGCAGCACCGCGACCGCGCACAGGATGCGCACGGCGACCTCGGCCCCGACGTATTTCGGGAACGCCACCGCGACGATGTCGTCGGCGGCGACGAACACGACCGCGCTGAACGCCAGCACGGTGACGAGGTTGAGCCGCGTCAGCGCGATGAACTGCTCGATCAGCCGGTCGGGCTCGTGGCGGAGCCGGGCGAACGTCGGGAACGCGATGTCCTGGATGACGCGCGAGATCGTCTTGACCGGCTCGAGCACGAGCTCGTAGGCCATGCGGTACATGCCGAGCGCCGCGTTGCCGAAGAACGCGCCGACGATCGGGTAGTCGACGTTGGTGTAGACCTGCATCAGGATCTGGCTGCCGGCCGAGCGCGCGCCGAACGTGACCAGCTCCCAGGTCTGGCGCAGCTTGAACACGAAGCGGGGGCGCCACGGGTGGCAGAGCTGGAGGCCGATGCCGGAGACCGCGACGCGGCACAGCGGGCCAGCGACGAAGCACCAGATCCCGAACCCGGCCCACGCGAACCCGACCTTGGCCGCGAACTCGGCGACGTTGGCGAGCACCCGGACCACGGAGAGCTCGGCGAACCGCAGCTCGCGCCGCATCATCGCCGACGGGATGAAGTACACGTTCTGCCAGATCAGCTTGGTGCCGTAGACGATCAGCATCCACGCGACGATCGACTCGACCCCGAGCAGCGACGTCGTGATCGGCGCGGCGACGGCGAGCACCAGGAACAGCGCCGTGCCGAGCGCGACGTTGATCCAGAACACGGTCGACAGCGTCTCGGGGTCGCGCTCGTCGCGCTGGACGACCGCCGCCGACAGCCCGAGGTCGGTCGCGTAGTCGAGCAGCGGGAACAGCCACACCGCCTTGGTCGCGATCCCGTACTGCTCGGGCGGGATCCACGTCGCGAGGATGATCAGGATCGCGACGAAGTCGAGCAGCCCGACCAGCGAGCTCGCGGCGCCGACCCAGGCGATCCCGCGGCTGACGCGCTTGTCGATCTTCGCACTTGGCTTCACCGGCCCGGCCATGTCGCCACGCGCACCCTACACCGGTTCGCGCCGCCGGCTCGTGGTTTGCGCCGCGCGCCGCGGTTGTGGTACCCGGTGCCCATGATCCGACGGGCCCTGATCCTCGCGGCTGGCTTCGGCTCGCGGCTCCGCGAGGGCGGCGTCGATCTCCCCAAGCCCCTGCAGCGGGTGGCGGGCGAGACCCTGCTGCACCGGACCGTGACGACGCTCGCGGCGGCCGGCGTCACCGACGTCTGGGTGGTCGTGGGGTTCCGCGCCGAGCTGATCGAGGCGGAGATCGCGGCGGAGCGCGGCCGCTGGGACGCCGTCGGTGTGCGCGTCCACACGATCCCGAACCCCGACTACGCCAAGTCCAACGGCGTCTCGGTGCTGTGCGCGCGCGGCGTCGTCCCCGGCCCGTTCCTGCTGTCGATGTCGGACCACGTCTACGACGTCAGCGTGGCCCGGCTCGCCGCCGAGGCCGACATGGACGCCGGCGACCTGTGGCTGTGCGTCGACCGGCGCGTCGACGAGGTCTATGACCCGGACGACGCCACGAAGGTGAAGACCGAGGACGGGCGGATCGTGGACATCGGCAAGACGATCCCGGTCTACGACTGCATCGACTGCGGCGTGTTCGCGGTGGGAGACGCGCTGCTGACGTCGCTGCAGGCCGAGCGCGACCGCCGCGGCGACTGCTCGCTGTCCGACGGCGTCCGTCACCTCGCGGCGTCGGGGCGCGCGCGCGTCGTCGACATCGGCGACGCGTTCTGGCAGGACGTCGACACGCCCGAGGCGCAGCAGCGCGCCGAGCGCGAGCTTGCCCGCCTCGGCCGGCTCGGCTGACGCTCGCCATGGATCGCGAGCGCCTCAGCCGGATCCGCAACTTCCAGAGCCAGGAGTGGTACGCCGCCCTGGTCATCCGCCCGATCTCGATCGGCATCATGCTGGTGATCGCCGACTGGCGGTGGATCACGCCGAACCGGCTCACCACCGCGGGCAACCTGTGCAAGCTCGGCGCGGCCGCGCTGATCTTGTATCCGGCGCAGTGGGTCTGGGCCGCCGTGCTGCTCCAGCTCGGCGTGATCTTCGACCACCTCGACGGCACGGTCGCGCGCTACCGCCGCGCGTTCACCCGGCTCGGCTCGTTCTACGACAAGGCGAGCGACCTGGTGACGTGGACGCTGATCATGCTCGCGGCGGGGTGGCAGGCGATGCACGCCACCGGCGAGCCCTACTACCTCGTCCTCGCCGCGCTGTCGGCGATGGCGCTGGCGACGACGGGATACATGAAGTGGGTCGTCCACGCCGAGACCGAGCGGGTGCGCTGGCTCGAGGCGCGCCCCGACCCGGCCGCGGCCGTCGCGCGGCGAACCGCGCCGATCGTGGTCGCGCCGCCGCCCGCGCGGACCCGGCGGCAGTGGGTGACGTGGTTCTTCACGATGGCGTCGCGGGTGTGGCGGTTCGAAGAAGTCGACCTGTGGTTCTGGCTCGGCCTCGCGCTGGTGATCGACCGGCTCGAGTGGGCGCTGTGGGCCCTGTTCGTCAGCCAGACGATCAACCTGCTGGTGATGACGGTGATCCGCACGCGTGAGGTCATCCGGGCCGACCGCCGGATCCGCGAGCTCGACCCGCCATGACGGCGCCCTTGCGCGGGCGGCCCTCGCTGCGGTATCCCGCCCGACTGTGACGCAGTACCCGACCGGGGCGACGCCGATGCAACGGCGCTACGCCCGCATGCCCCGCCTGATGTTCCTGCTGCGCCGGCTGCAGCGGACGAACTACGAGCCCGAGATGGAGCTGCTCGACGTGCTGTGCGATCGCGCCGCGATCAGCGTCGACGTCGGCGCCAAGCTCGGGATGTACACGTACGAGCTGCTGCGCCACTCGCGCGAGGTCGTCGCGTTCGAGCCGATCCCCGTGCTCGGCGAGATGATCTCGCGGGTGTTCCGCAAGCGCCCGGTGCGGGTCGAGCGGTGCGCGCTGTCGGACACGCCGGGGCGCACGACGATGCGCGTGCCCTACGGCAGCAACGGCGAGGTCAAGTTCGGCCGCTCGACGATCGAGCCGACGAACTCGCTCCAGCACGACGACGTCGCGCGGGTCGAGGAGATCGACGTCGCGGTGAAGACGCTCGATCAGCACGACCTGCGCGGCGTCGGGTTCATCAAGATCGACGTCGAGGGCCACGAGCTGGCGGTGCTGCGCGGCGCGACGGCGACGCTCGATCGCGAGCACCCGAACCTGCTGGTCGAGGCCAACGACCACCACCACCCGGGCGCGGTGCGGGAGCTGCGCGAGCTGATGAGCCAGCGCGGCTACACCGGGTACTTCCGCGAGCACGGCAAGCTGGTCGACCTCGCGACGGTGACGGACCTCGACCACTTCCGGCGCGCGGGGATCGAGAACTTCATCTTCGTCCACGCGAGCCGGGCGGCGCTGATCCCGCGGCTCGCGCCGCGCGTCGCGCGCCTGTGACTCACGCCGCGACGGCGAGGCACGCGTAGACGTCGGTGCTGCGGCGCCCGCGGTAGGCGCGCCGCACCAGGCGGAGCGGCCAGCCGAGCACCGGCCCGGCCGGGCCGAGCCAGCGCTTGCCGAGCTCGTCGGCGACGAAGTCGGTCGCGAGCTGACCGTCGGTGACGGTGAGCCCGGCGTCGCGCATCGCCTGGTGGTACCAGTCGATCGAGCGGTAGATCGCCTGGTAGGCGTCGTCGCACTTGGCGCGGCGCTCGGCCCCCTTGGCGACGGTGGCGCGGAGGTAGAAGACGCCCTTGCGCGGGCGGAGCGCGGCGGCGGCGCGGCCGAGCAGCGCGCAGCAGTCGTCGTCGGAGATGTACTGGAGCACGCCGCCGGCCACGATCAGATCGACCGGCTCGTCGAACGGGTAGCTCGCCATGTCCTGCGCCGAGCACTCGACCAGCTTGCCCGGGACCTCGACCGCGGCGCGCTTGCGCACGGTCTCGACCAGCTCCGCGGTCAGGTCCGTCGCGATCGTCCGGCGCGCGTGGCGGGCGAGCATGATCGACCAGTCGCCGTTGCCGCAGCCGAGATCGACGACGGTGTCGAGCGGCCGGCCCTTCAGCCGGCGCATCATCCACTGCTGGTAGAGCTGGACCTCGCGCGCGACCGACGTCGCGCTCGACCGGTCGAGCGTGACGACGCGCGGGTCGTTGTTGTCCACGTTCGCCGCGCGGCGGGCCCAGAACTGCGCGTTGACGTCCTTGTCGATCGTGCGGACGTCGGTGGCCTGCGCCGCCTGCTGGTGCAGGGGCGACTCCTGCGTCGGGGCCTTGTCGGTCATCGGGGCGGTGTGTACCAGATCCGCGGCGGTGACACGAAGGATTGATGACGGTAGGCTGCGCGCCATGTCCTCCCCGGCCGAGCCCGCGACGTTCATCGACGTCGGCGACGCGGACGGGCACCGCGCGGTGCTCGGCGGGCTGACCGCGCTCGAGCGGGTGATCCGCGGGCTGGGCAAGGCGGGGGTGAAGCGGGTCGTGGTCGCGGCCGAGCCGTTCGACGTCGAGCAGGCGGGCGTGCCGCGCGTCGGGCACGGGGTCGTGGTCGAGTGGGTCGCTCCGGGGACGGCGCCGGCGCCCGGGCAGCCGGTGGTGCGCGGCGACGAGATCGCGGGTGTCCGGATCACGGACGACGCGTCACGGCGGCGGGCGGAGTGGGCGCTGTTCGGCAGCCTCCCCAAGACCCACCAGGGCCCGACCGACGCGCTGATCAACCAGCACGTGTCGCTGCGGATCACCCGGCAGCTGTGCAAGACGCGCGTCCACCCCAACCACATCACCGTGGCGTCGATGTTCTGGGGGCTGGCGGCGGCGGCGATCGTGCTGGAGGGGAGCTGGCTCGCGATCGCGATCGGCGGCGTGATGATGCAGCTCCACAACATCCTCGACTCGTGCGACGGCGAGCTGGCGCGGCTGCGCTTCCAGTACACGCAGATCGGCGGCTGGCTCGACAACATCCTCGACGAGATCGTCGACAACGCGTTCATCGCGTGCGCCGGGATCGCGGCGGGCGGGGTGTGGACCTACGTCGGGATCGCCGGCGCCGCGGCGCGCTTTCTGTCCAACGCGCTGCAGTGGATCGAGATCCGGCGGATGGGCTCGAACAGCGCGTTCGCGTTCCGCTACTGGTTCGAGTCCGACGTCGAGAGCGCCGACGACGCCTACGGCCGGCGCTCGGCGCTGTACTGGGTGCGCTCGCTGGGGCGGCGGGATACGTTCGTGTTCGTGTTCATGCTGTTCATGCTCGCCGGGCTGCCGCAGGGCGTGGCCGTCGTCGGCGCCGCGATCGGCGCGGTGCTGCTGACGCTGATGCTGCTCCACCAGGTGCTCAAGCCGCGCGGCGGATCGGCGGCGCCGGCGTGAGGCGCGCCGCGCTGCTCGCGCTGGTGCTCGCGGCCGCCGGGCTCGCGGGCTGCCGCAGCTCGCCGGTCGGTGACTGCTTCCAGGCGCGCGCCCGCGGCGCGAGCACGGTGGCGGAGGCCGCGGGCCGGCCGGCCGGCCCGACCGCGGTGCCCGAGGAGGCGCGCGGCGCGCGCCTCGCCGAGCTTACGTACGAGCTGGAGCGCCCGACGACGGCCGCGTTCGCGCCGGGCGACGACGCGCGGATGTACGTCACCGAGCAGGCCGGCGTGATCCGCGTGCTCGAGCTCGGCGGGCCGTCCGACGCGCCGATCGCGACCAAGGTGAGCAAGTGGCTCGATCTGTCGGATCGCGCGGTGTACGGCGACAACGAGCAGGGCCTGCTCGGCCTGGTGTTCCACCCGCGGTGGGCCGAGGGCGGCGACCACGCGCGGCTCTACGTCAACTACACCGATCGCGACGGCGCGACGCGCGTCGTCGAGCTGCGCGCGCCGGGCGGCAAGCCGGACCTCGCCACGGCGCGCGAGCTGCTGCACGTCGCGCAGCCGGCGACGAACCACAACGGCGGGCACCTCGCGTTCGGGCCCGACGGCAAGCTGTGGGTCGGGCTCGGCGACGGCGGGCGCGGCGGCGACCCGTGGGGCAACAGCCAGGCGTGCAGCGTGCGCCTGGGCAAGATGCTGCGGATCGACGTCGACACCGGCGCGGTCGAGACGGTGGCCTCGGGGCTGCGCAACCCGTGGCGCTACAGCTTCGACCGCGCGACGGGCGATCTGTACATCGCGGACGTCGGCCAGGATCTGTGGGAGTGGGTCCACGTCGCGCCGGCCGACGACCTCGTCGGGCACAACTTCGGGTGGAACGTCGTCGAGGGCTACGAGTGCTTCGAGGCCGGGACGTGCGCGCGGATCGGCCTCACGCCGCCGATCGTCGACTACGGCCACGAGGAGGGCTGCTCGATCAGCGGCGGCCACGTCTACCGCGGCGCCGCGCTGCCCGCGCTCGCCGGGCACTACTTCTTCGCCGACTACTGCTCGGGGCTGGTGCGCAGCGTGCGGTGGGAGCGCGGCGCGGTCACGGCGCACTGGGACTGGAAGCCCGTGCTCGACGCCGACGCGCGCCTCGCCAAGGTGGTGAGCTTCGCCGAGGACGGCGCCGGCGAGCTCTACGTCGTCACGCTGGTCGGCGCGATCTACAAGCTCGTGCCCGCGCCGTAGCGACGGGCTCCGTCGCCGCCTCCGTCGCCGCCTCCGTCTCCGTCTCCGCCTCCGTCTCCGTCTCCGTCTCCGTCTCCGTCCCCGTCTCCGTCTCCGTCCCCGTCTCCGTCTCCGTCTCCCCGCTCATCCTGAGCAGGCCCGAGCGCGAGCGAGGGCCGTGTCGAAGGACGTCCCCGTCTCCGTCGGCAAGCCCCCGCTCGTCCTGAGCAGGGCCGAGCGCCAGCGAGGCCCGTGTCGAAGGACGCTGACAGTCCGCTGCGCCGCGCGCCGCGCGCGCGGCTGACACGGGTGATGG
>WYBA01000483.1 GCA_011526095.1 Myxococcales bacterium
CCGTCTCCGTCTCCGTCTCCGTCTCCGTCTCCGTCTCCGTCTCCGTCTCCGTCTCCGTCTCCGTCTCCGTCTCCGTCTCCGTCTCCGTCTCCGTCTCCGTCTCCGTCTCCGTCTCCTCGGCGCGCACGGCGCCGCCCGTCACCAACATCGCCGCCGCCACCGCCGCCACCGCCGCGCTGCCCGGCCTCGCCGCCCGCCTCACACCAGCACCGGACGCACGACCACGGCCAGCATGTCATCCATCACCGGCGCGTCGGCCGCGTGCGCCACGGCGGCGGCCACGATCATCCGCGCCGCGCGGTCGCCCGCGCTCACGACCTGGTCGCGCATCATCCGCTGCAGCCGGCGCTCGCCCCATGGCTCGCCGCGCCCGTCGCGGACCTCGACCACGCCGTCGGAGCACGCCACGACGATGTCCGCGTCGCTCATCGGCCGCTCGCCCTCGCCGATCTGCGCCTGCGGCTCGCCCAGGGTCGAGCCGCGCGCGTGCAGCACGTCGAGGCGCACGCGCTCCTCGCCGGCGCCCGGCCGCACGACGTACGCGCCGCGGTGCCCCGCGCACGCGAACGTCACCTTGCGCGTGCCGGCGTCGATCACCGCGGCGAACGCGGCGACGCGCTGCGCGCCGCCGCCGATCCCGCGCACCGTCTTGTGGACCAGCTCGAGCAGCGCGCGCGGCTCGAGCGCCGCGCCGCGCAGCGACGCCGTGGCCTCGCACACGCCGCCGATCGCCGCCGACACCAGCGCCGCGGGCACGCCCGTCCCGACGACGTCGCCGATGAACAAGAGCTGCCGCCCCTCGGTCAGCCGCGCCGTCATCCACACGTCGCCCGCGACCCGCGCCGCCGGGCGGTAGTGCGCCAGCACCTGCCACGGCGACGCCTCGATCACCGTGTCGCCGACCGCGCGCGCCTGCTGCACCGCCTCGGCGACCTCGACCTCGCGCGCGGTCTCGGCCAGGTGCCCGGCCTCGCGCGTCAGCCCGACGAACGTCATGCCGCGGGCCGCGGTCGTCGCGACCGCGCGGACGAAGTCGCGCTCGTCGTCGCGCAGCACCTTGAACCGCGGCAGGTTGCCCGCCGCCATGCCGACCAGCGTGTCGCGATCGACCAGCGGCACCAGCACGTCGGCCTCGACCCGCGCCACCATCGCCTCGACCAGCGCGCGCAGCCCGCCGAGCCGGAGCGTCGCCAGCTCGGCGACCATCAGCGGGTCCGGGTTGGCGACGATCCAGGCGCGCACGCGCGCGTCGATGGGGATCGGCGGGGCCGTCGTCTCGACCGGCACCACGGGGATCATCGCGCCCGCGTCGTCGGCCAGCCACACCCGCGCATCGGTGGCCTGGGTGTGCGCGACGAGCAGCTCGCCCAGCCGCACCGCGACCTCGCGCTCGTCGGACAGCGCCTCGACCTCCTCGGCGAACGTGTCGATCGCGGCGATCGCACCGTCGCTGGCGCGCTCGGCGCGGCGGCGCTTGATCCGCATCGTCCACGACGCGACCAGGCCGATCATCGGCAGCGGCGCGGTGAACACGGCCGCGGCGAGCGGGCGATCGGTCCACGTCCGGTTGCCCTCCCACAGCACCAGGTAGAGCAGCCCGGTGACGCCGGTGAGGATCGCCAGCTCCAGCACCGAGGCGTGGTCGACCCCGCGAGCGCGGAACAGGTCCTGGCGCAGGATCGCGTAGATCCCGATCCCGGACGAGACCACGGCGGGGAGCCAGGCAGCCGGGTACCAGCCGATGCCCGCGGCGAGCAGCGGGTCGACGAGCGTCACCAGCGACAGCCCGACGATGATCACGACCTGGCGCCGCTGGATCCGCCACGCGTGGTTGCGGTCGAACGACATCGCCCGCCGGGACAGCACGACGCCCACCGCCCCCCACGCCGGGATCTGCAGCACGTGGATGAGCTGGAGCGGCCCGGGCGTGACGAACAGCAGCCCCGACGCGGTCTCGAACGTGCCCTCGACCATCAGCTCGGTGGCCCAGCACAGCACGGCCGTGGTCAGCGCGACGCCGAACGCGCCGGCGAGCAGCCAGCGGTGGGCGTCGACCCGGCCGCTGACCGCGAGCACCAGCAACATCAGCCCCGGGCCGGTCATGCTCACCGGCGCCAGCCCGACGCGGAACAGCCGCTCGGCGAGCGCCGGGTCGCGGGTCGAGCCGACGAGCGCGTACGACAGCGCCCACGGCAGCGTGACCGCGACGAGCAGCAGCATCGCGAGCCGGATCAGCGTGTCGCCGCGGACGACGACCGTGACGACGCCGAGCGCGGCCAGCGCGATCGCCGCGGCCAGGTACGGCACGCTGAGCGGGCTGAACGCGAGCTCACCCACGACCCGTCGACGGTATCACGGCGCCGATCGGACCGGCGCGCCGGCGCGCGCGGTCGCGCCGCCGAGGCGCGCGGTCGCGCCGGCGGCCGCGGTCAGTACATCGTCAGGTGGTAGCGGTTGTACGCGCACGCGCCGCCGCAGTCGCCGCCGTCGGCGCGCTGGATCCGCACGAGGTACGGCGTCGCCGCGCCGACCTCGGCCGAGACGCACACGCGCTGCTCGCCGTCGTCGTCGACCTCGGTGCACACCGCGCCGGTCGCCAGCACCGCCCCGCCCTCGTCGAGGATCTCGATCGTCAGCGGCATGAACGCCACCGGCGCGAACAGCTCGATCGTGACCTCGCCGGCGCACCCCGCCGGCGTCACGCCGCGGAGGTAGTCGACGTCGCCGGCGTTGTCGACGCACCCGACCTGGACCGACTCGAGCCGGTCGCAGCCGATCGTCCCGACGTCGTGGGCCTCGGCCGCGGCGTCGTCGGGCTCGTTGACGTTGCCGTCCGGCCCGCAGTCGAACACGTCGACGAGCTGGGGGAACACGCAGCGAGCGGTCGCCTCGTCGCACCGCAGGTCCTCGGGGCACGCCCGCTCGGGGCCGCAGTAGTAGGTCCCGCTGCCGATGTCCGGGTCGCACGCGGCGAGCCCGAGCAGGGCCAGGGCCAGGGCGGTGCCCGTCGCCCTCACCACGGCCACACCCCGCCGACCACCGCGCCGCCCGCGACCGGCTCGAGCGTCGGCGCCGCGCGCCGCGTCGTCAGCACGACCTCGTCCTCGCCCGGCTCGGTCTTCCACAGCGCGACCACCGCGCCGCCGAGCAGCAGCGCGCCCACCGAGTAGCCGACGATCGCCTTGATCCCGGACGAGCCAGCGCGGTCGTACGTCGCCTGCCGGTCCGCGGTCCACGTCCCGACGATCTCGGCGTCCGCGGACAGCTCGTCGGCGGCGTCGCGCGAGTCGAGGTGGAAGTACAGCCCGACGGCGCCGGCGAGCACCCCGCCGGCCGCCAGGCCGCCGATCGTCAGCTTCTGGCCGGCCGTCCGGGACCGGGCCTTGCGGTACTTGATCTCGGTCGGCGCCGGCTTGGCGCCGAAGTAGTCGGTGTCGGCGCGCGCCGGCACCGCCGCGACCGCCACGCCGGCCGCCGCGACCAGCGCGATTCCCAGGTTGCCTGCTGACATCGCGCGAAGAGTTGCGCGTACATGCGCCCACGTCAAACGTTGATCGCCCATGCCGCCGGCTGATATGAAGGAAGCTCGTGTCCCGCCGGGCCCCACGGTTCCGCGCCCAGCTCACCGTCACGGTCACGCCGATGATCGCGGGGGGCGAGCGCCTCGTGTGCCGCACGCGGGACGTCTCCGACGTCGGGATGTCGCTCGAGACCGCGTCCGTGTTCGACCCGGGCACGCGCCTGGTGGTGACGACGATGGACCTCGCGCGCGGCGCGGTGGTCGAGGTCGTGAGCGAGGTGACGCGCGTCCACGTCGGCGTCGGCCGCGGCCTCGGCCTGCGCGTGCTCGACCCGCCGCTGGAGTGGCGCGCGCTGGTCGCGACCGCCGGGCAGCGCACGCCGACTGACAAGCCGGCGCGGCGGCTACGCGTGCTCGTCGTCGGCGACGACCAGCGCCAGCGCGGCGCGCTCGCGCTCTACGTCACCTCCGGGTGGGACGTCCGGTTCGCGTGCGACCTCGACACGACCGACGAGGCGCTGCGCGGCGTCAAGCTCGACGCGATCATCGCCGAGCACGACGCCGCCGACGCGCGGTGGCAGCCGATCCTCGACGCCGCGCGCCGGGCGCAGCCGACCGCGCGCCGGATCGTGCGCGGCGCGCTCGCCGACGCGCCGCACGGCGTCGACGCGCTGGTCCACCGCTTCGTCGACCGCGACGCCGGGCTCGACGCGCTGCTCGACGCGCTCACCGCCGAGCTGCCCGCGGTCGCCGCCGGGGCTACAGCCCCGACTCCTTGACCTCTTGCTCCAGGCGCGCCAGCGTCTGCGCCTGCTCGTGCAGCGCGTCGCGCAGCCGGCGCTGCGCCATCTCCTCGCGCAGCCGCGCCGAGCGATCGCGCCCGGCGCGCCCGACCGCCGCGAGCGCGACGATCCGCGCCGCCGCGGTCAGCACGTCCGAGGCGGTCTCGAGCACGGCGGCCTGCTCCTCCGGATCGCGCAGGCCGCGCGCGCACGCCTTGACCAGGCGCTCGAACACGCGGTCGGCGTCGCCGAGCAGCACCTCCTCGGTGTCGCCCCACGCCAGCCGCCGCGCCAGCGCGTCGTGCAGCGTCAGGTCGAGCCCGCCGTGGCCGGCGCTGTCGCCGAGCGCCGCGAGCTGACGGACGATCGCCTCGAAGATCTCGGCGCCCGGCGGATCGCGATCGCCGCGCTCCGCGGTGTCGAGCACCTCGTCGCGCAGGACGTCGACGCGATCGGCGAGCGGCGCGGGCGTGCGGGTCATCGCGAGCCTCCCCAGCTCGACCCGGGATCGACCAGCTTGCCGGCCATCGGGTCGTAGACCGTCGCGAACTTGCGCTCGAGCTCGGCGAGCCGCGCCTCGTTCTTGCCGACCTGCCCGCGCAGCGCCGAGGTCTGCTTGACCGCCTCGCGCAGCTTGTCGCTGCCCGGCTGCGCCGCCTCGACGACGAGCCCGGAGATCGACGCCGCGAGGCGGTGGGCCGCGAGCGCGAGCTGGCGCAGCGCCGCGACCTGCACCGGCGTCGCCGCGCCGCCCTGGCTCGAGTGGATCGCGCCGATCAGCGCGCGGCGCGCGCGGTCGAGCGCGTCGAACAGCGGCGCGATCGCGCGCTCCTCGAGCGCGCGCACCCCGAACAGGTCGCGCGCCGCGACCGTGACCGCGGCGGTGGGCGCGGCCTCGCACGCCAGCCCGTGCAGCCGCGTCAGCAGGTCGTGCACCGCCGGATCGCGCTCGCGCTGCATCGCCGCGCGCAGCGCCGCGTCGAGCACCGGCCGCACCTCGGGCGAGGCCGCCTCCGACGTCGCCTCCTTGCGCAGGAACGGCATCGTCGGCTGGTCGAGGAACGGCTTGCCGGTGTCGACGCGCCGCGCCTCGCTCGCCGCCTGGCGCTCGCCGTAGAGCTTGACCAGCTCGGCCTCGATCGCGCGCAGCCGCTCGCCGAGCACGCCGCCGACCGCCATCTCGCACACCGTCAGCTCGCGCGTCACCGCCGCCTCGACGATCAGCGCCAGCTCGGCGTCGTCGCGGCGGACGTCGGCCACGACCTGGGTGCACGAGTGGTGGAGGATGTCGAGCAGCAGGCGCAGCGGCGCCCACCCGCCGCCGCGGTCGAGCCAGCCGTGCGCGAGGTTCTCGGCGTAGGTCCAGACGTTGACCGTCGTCGCCTTCTCGAGGTCGTGGAACAGCGCCTCGACGAAGTTGCCGGCGACGATCTCGACCGCCTCGCCGGGCGACAGCACCGCGCAGATCGGGTTGGTCGCCAGCCCCGCGGCGCGCGCCGCCTCGAAGAACCGCTCGCGTCGCGCCCACCACGAGATCGACCCCGTCGTGCGCACGAGCTGGGTCGTGCGCGGCACGGTCGCGACGCCGGCCTCGATCACGACGACCGTGACGTTGTCGCCGCCGCCGCCGCGCAGCGCCGCCTCGATCAGATCCTTGGCGACCTGCTCCGGCGCGTCGGTCGAGCCGAGCAGCTGCTGGATCGCCTCGGTCGACGTGAACCCGTACAGGCCGTCCGAGCACAGCAGCACCCGGTCGCCGCGCTGCAGCGCGATCTCGGCGATGTCGACCCGCGTCTCGGGCCGCGCGCCGAGGTTGCGCGACAGCACGCTCCGGTAGGCGTGGACCTCGGCCTCCTCGGGCGAGATCGCGTTCTGCGCCAGCAGCTCGGCGACGACGGTGTGATCGCGCGTGAGCTGGGTCAGCCGGCCCTCGCGCAGCAGGTACGCGCGGCTGTCGCCGACGTGCCCGACGAGCATGCGGCGCGGGTCGAGCACGAGCGCGACGACCGCGGTCGTGCCCATGCCGCGGCGGTCGCGCCGCGACAGCGCCTCGGCGTGGACCGCGGCGGACGCGGCGTTGAGCGCGGCGTCGATCATCGCGCGCGGCTCCATCTGGCTGCGCCGCGCCCGCACGTACTCCTTGACCACGTCGCGCGCCTTCTGCGACGCGACGTCGCCGGCCATCGCGCCGCCCATCCCGTCGAACACGGCGTACAGCCCGTGCGCCGGGTCGACGATCATCGCGTCCTCGTTGGCCTCGCGGACGCTGCCGACGTGGGTCGCGCCGTGGACGCGGACCCCGGGCTGCGCGGCGGGCCGGCCGCCCGCGCTCACGGCGCGCCCCCGCGCAGCAGCTGGTCGCGCTGGGCCCGCCGGCGCTCCAGCTCCTCGGCCACCAGGTCGATGACGCCGCGCACGGTGTGGGCGTTGACCTTGGCCAGAGCGACGACCAGCTCGTGGACGATCGGCTTGCCCCCGAGCTGGTTGCGGACGAGGTCGATCACGACGTCCCCGACCGCGACCAGGACGTGGATCACATCGTCCGACGACATGCCGTCGCCGGCCCGCAGCGCGATGTAAGACTGCAGAAAGCTCCGGTGCAGCCGCCAGTCCCAGGTCGCGACGTACGCCTGGGTGTGACGCAACACCGCATCGAAGTGCTCGCGCGCCTCGGCCTCGGTGACGCGGGCGAGCGCGTGGTCCAGAGAACCTCGGATCTCGACGAGGCGCGCCAGGGCGACCGGGCGCAGGGACTCGAGGGTCGCCGCGTGATCAGCCGGCGTCGCCATCTCCAGGAGATGCTACACCGACGACGTGCCCCGTGATACTGTCGCCCGGTACTTCGCGATGGGGGCTTCGTGACGAAGGGCGGCCGCATCCTGGTGGTCGACGACGAGACGCTGGTCCGGGAGACGGTGGGCAGCCTCCTCTCGGACGAGGGCTATGTCGTCGACCAGGCGAGCGACGGCCACGACGCGATCGCCAAGGTCGACGCCCACTGCCCGGACGTCATCCTCCTCGATCTGATGATGCCCGGCATGAACGGCCGGCAGTTCCTCGACGCGCTGCGCGACCGCGGCCACGCCGACCTGCCGGTCGTCGTCATGACCGCCGTCCACGGCCTGACCGACGCCCGGTTCGGCGCGTCCGACGCGCTCGACGTGATCGAGAAGCCGTTCGACCTCGACGACCTGCTCAACAAGATCGCGCTCGCGATGTACCGGGCCGGCGGCGAGGCGACGGTCGACGTGCCGGCGGCGCAGGTGACCGACGCGCCGGCGATCGACCCGGCCGCGCCCGTGCCGCTCGCCGCCGTCGACACGGCGCTCGGCACCGGCCGCGTCGCGGTCCGCCCGTCGACCCCGGCGCCCCACGGGCGCGAGCGGGATCCCGATCCGGACCGCGGCGACCGCGCCGAGCACGGCGTCGTGCTGCTGGTCGATCGCGACCGCGCCGCGCTGCAGCGCCTCGACGGGATGCTGTCGGCGCGCGGCTACACGGTCGTGTCGATGACGCGGGTCGGCCCGCAGCTGCCGCGCCTGGCGCGCGCGCTCGAGCCGCGGGCGATCATCCTCGACGTCGAGAGCGGCGAGGTCGAGGGCGGCACGAGCGTCGAGCTGGTGCGGTCGTTGCGCGCGATCCCGAGCCTGCGAGACGTCCCGATCCTGGTGTTCGCGCGCGTCGCCGAGGCCAGCGGGATGCGCGAGGTCGGGGACCTCGCCGCGACCCAGCTCGTCCCGGTCGACGAGGACCTGCTGCGGTTCGTCGAGCGGGCGTAGCCGCGCCGGCGCACGCGGCGCGCGCGCGGCCGATGCTATAGATCGCGGATGCTCGATCCGTCGGTCTTCGCGGCGCGCCGCGAGGCGTACATGCGCGCGCTCGGCCCCGACGCCGTCGCGGTGGTCTGCTCGCTGCCCGAGCGGCTCCGCAACGGCGACAGCCACTACCGGTTCCGCCAGCACTCCGACGTCTACTACCTCACCGGCTTCACCGAGCCCGAGGCCGTCCTCGTGCTGCGCCCGGGCGCGCCCGAGCCGAGCGCCGCGAGCGACGGCGCCGACGGCGGCGATGCCCGCGTCACGATGTTCGTCCGCCCGCGCGACCCGGAGATGGAGACGTGGGAGGGGCGGCGCGCGGGCGTCGAGGGCGCGCGGGAGCGCTACGGCGCCGGCGCCGCGTTCCCGATCGCCGAGCTCGACACCCGGCTGTGGGGGCTGATCGCCAACCACGAGGAGCTGCACTACTCGGTCGGCCTCGACGACGAGATGGACCTGCGGATCACCGCGGCGATCGCCAGGCTCCGCAAGTCCGAGAAGCGCGGCCGCCGCCCGCCGCGCGCGATCGTCGATCCGCGCACCGTCCTGCACGAGCACCGGCTGCGCAAGTCGCCCGAGGAGGTCGCGATCCTGCGCAAGGCGTGCGCGATCACCGCGCTCGCCCACCGCGCGGCGATGGCGGCCGGCCGCCCCGGGACGTTCGAGTACGAGCTCGAGGCGGTCATCGACTACACGTTCCGCCGCCACGGCGGCGCGGGCGCGGGCTACGGCACGATCGTGGGCTCGGGCGAGAACGCGACGATCCTCCACTACGTCGAGAACAACCAGGCGATCGCCGACGGCGACCTCGTGCTGATCGACGCCGGCTGCGAGTACGCGCACTACACCGCCGACATCACGCGGACGTGGCCGGCGTCCGGGCGGTTCACGCCGGCGCAGCGCGCGGTCTACGAGCTGGTGCTGCGGGCGCAGGAGGGCGCGATCGCCCTCGCCCGCCCCGGCGCGACGATCGACCAGCTCCACGATCATTGCGTCCGCACGCTCACCGCGGGGATGATCGAGCTGGGCCTGCTGTCGGGGACGGTCGACGAGCGCGTCGCCGACCTGACCTACAAGCGGTTCTTCATGCACGGCACGTCGCACTGGCTCGGCATGGACGTGCACGACGTCGGGGCGTACACGCACGGCGGCACGGCGCGCCCGCTCGAGCCCGGCATGGTGATCACGATCGAGCCCGGGCTCTACGTCGCGCCCGACGCGCCGGACGTGCCCGACGCGCTGCGCGGCATCGGCGTGCGGATCGAGGACGACGTGCTGATCACCGCCGACGGCCACGAGGTCCTCACCTCGGCCACGCCCAAGCAGGTGGCCGACGTCGAGGCCGCGTGCGGCGCAGCCGCGGCGTGACGATCGCGCGCTGACCGCCGCTGTCAGGGCCGAGTGGTGGGGGCCGAGTCGCCAACACTCCGACCCACCCCCCACCTGGAAGTGACGACACGGGCCAGGACCGCGCCCAACCGCCCGGGATCACGAGGGAGTCGAACTGGGGTTCGTTGACCCGAGCGCGGCACGACGCGTGCTGTAGGTCCATCTCGCCGGACCCGCTCCACGCCAACGCCTTCGACAGGGGAACCCCACGATGCGCACCCTCCGACTCGCTCTCCTCGGCGCGACCCTCACCCTCCCGACGACCGCTCTCGCCGAATCGCAGAGCAGCCCGCTCGATCCCGCCGAGCTCGAGATCGAGGAGTTCCAGGCGCCGGTCCAGGGCTGGATGGTCGCCGAGCGCCCGAGCGGCATCCAGACGGTGCGCCAGGTGCTGCCGTCGACCGGCATCGTCGCCCACGGCGGCAGCGATCGGGTGATCCTCTACATGAACCGCGCCGGCACGACGCTGTCGCCGGGCAACAACGACGCGCGCACCAACCGCTCGACCCTGGTCGGGCAGACGACGGCGATCCCGGCGTGGAGCACGGCGAACTCGGCGGCGTGGCAGCAGATCATGGAGTGCACGCGCACCATGTGGGCGCCGTTCAACGTGACGGTGACCGACGTCGACCCGGGCAACGTCCCGCACTACGAGTCGATCGTGACGACCCAGCCCGGCGTGATCGGGATGGACCAGGGCGTCGGCGGCGTGTCGCCGTACACGATCGGCTGCGACGTCATCCCCAACTCGATCGTGTTCACCTTCGCCGATGCGTTCGGCGGTGACCCCGAGACGATCTGCGAGGTCGTCGGCCAGGAGGCCGCGCACTCGTTCGGCCTCGACCACCAGCTGCTCGCGTCCGACCCGATGACGTACCTGCAGTACAACGGGCTGCAGTCGTTCAAGGACCAGACCGTGAGCTGCGGCGAGTACTCGCAGCGCGCGTGCGGCCTGCAGGGCGAGTGCGGGGCGAACCAGAACAGCTACCAGATGCTGATGCAGCGGATCGGGCCCAACGGCCCGGCCGGCGGCGCGCCGGTCGCCGCGATCACCTCGCCGTCCAACGGCGCGACGGTGTCGCCGGGCTTCACCGTGACGGTCGACGCCAGCGACACCGACGGCTCGGTCGCCCGCGTCGAGCTGTGGATCGACGGCGCGCTGTCCGACACCCGGACGTCGGCGCCGTTCTCGTTCCAGACCGCGACCAGCCTCACGCTGGGCGATCACACCGTCCAGACGATCGCCTACGACAACACCGGCGCCGCGTCCGAGCCGGCCCAGATCACCGTGACCGTGTCGCAGAGCGGCGGCGGGGGCGGCGGCGATGGCGACGGCGACGGCGACGGCGACGGGTCGGGCAACGGCGACGGCAACGGCGACGGCAACGGCGACGGCTCGCCGTCGGACCTGGTCGGCGGCTGCCAGGCGGGCGGCGGCTCGGCGTCCTCGCTCGGCCTGCTCGGCCTGGCCGTGGTCGGCCTGCTGCGCCGCCGGCGCCGCGCCTGACCCCCACGGCGGCGCTTGCCCAAACCAGCGCTTGCCCTCGCCGAGGCGCCCGGGTAGAACGGGCGCCTTTCGCGTTCCGGAGTCCTCCCATGTCGCTCACCGGCAAGCAGCGCCGCCACCTCCGTGCCCTCGGGCACGACCTCGCCCCCGTCGCCCTGATCGGCAAGGACGGCCTGAGCGAGGCGTTCGTCGCGGCGGTCGACCACGCCCTGGGCGACCACGAGCTGATCAAGATCAAGCTGCTCGACTCCGCGGCGCTCGATCGCCACGACGCGGCCGAGGCGCTCGCGACCCAGACGCACAGCCAGGTCGCCCAGGTCCTCGGCAAGACGATCCTGCTCTACCGCCCGGATCCCGAGGCGCCGCGGATCACGCTGCCCTAGCCGGGCGCGAGCCGCCCGCGCGGGCGCTGCGACTTTTTCCGTGACGTCGACGTCGCAAGGCGTCACGACGGCGTCACGGGGGTGTAACCTGCCCCGTGGTAGGGATTCCCCATGCAGGGACTCATCCTCCTCGTCGAGGACGAACAGGACCTCGCCGCGACCCTCGAGTACAACCTCCAGCGCGAGGGGTACCTCACGCGGGTCGCGCACGACGGTCAGGCCGGGCTCGACGCCGCGATGCAGGAGCCGCTGCCCGATGCGATCGTCCTCGACCTCATGCTCCCCGACCTGTCCGGCACCGAGGTGTGCCGGCGGCTGCGCGAGTCGGAGCGCACGCGTGAGATCCCGATCATCATGTGCACGGCCAAGGGCAGCGAGATCGACCGCGTCGTCGGGTTCGAGCTCGGCGCCGACGACTACGTCGTCAAGCCGTACAGCGTGCGCGAGCTCGTCCTGCGGATCCGCGCGCTGCTCCGCCGCGCCCGCGCCGCCGGCGCCGAGGCCGAGCCCGAGGTCGTGCGGTTCGGCCGGCTGCGCGTCGACCGCGAGGCGCACCGCGCCTGGGTCGACGACAAGGAGGTCAGCCTCACCGCGCTCGAGTTCCGCCTGCTCTACGCGTTCCTGTCGCGCAAGGGCCGGGTCCAGACCCGCGACGCGCTGCTCAGCGACGTCTGGGGGATCGACGCCGAGGTCACGACCCGCACCGTCGACACCCACGTCAAGCGGCTGCGCGAGAAGCTGGGCGAGGCGGGCGACTACATCGAGACGCTGCGCGGCGTCGGCTACCGGTTCCGCGACACCCCCGACGAAGCGGTCGCGTGATCGCGCCCGGCGCGCGAACGGCGTGACGAGCGTGAGGGGCGTGAGCCGGTGACGGGCGGGGTGCGCGCGCGGCTGTTCGCGGCGTCGATCGCCGTGATCGTGGTCGTCGGGCTGGTGTCGACGCTGGTGCTGCGCCACGAGGTCGCCGACACGGTCGAGGCCGGGCTCGAGGCCGAGGTCGTCCGCCAGGCGCGCGCCGCGGCGATCGCGATCGAGGGGCTGCCCACGATCGAGGGCGAGCCGGCGGCGGCGCTGATCCGCCGGCTCGCCGAGGCCACCGGCGCCCGGGTCGAGGTGTTCGCGGCCGACGGCGCCGCGCTCGCGCGCTCGGCCGACGCCGGGGTCGCGCACGACGTGCACGAGCGCCCCGAGGTGCGCGCGGTGCTCGGCGGGGCGGAGGTCGGCCTCGACCACCGCGGCGGCCGGCTCGTCGTCGCGGTGCCGTGGCGCGGCCCCGACGGGCGCGGCGGCGTCGTCCGGCTGTCGGCGCCGATGCGCGACCTCGGCGCCGCCTACCACCGGCTCCACCTGCTGATCGCGGCCGCGGCGGTCCTCGGCATCGTCGTCGCGGTCGCGATGACGCTGCTGGCGTCGCGCCTGATGAACCGCGCGGTGCGCGACCTCGCCGCCGGCACCCGCGACATGGCGCTCGGCCGCGCGCGCCGTGTCGTCGTCGACGACGACGACCTCGGCGACGTCGGCGTGTGGATCAACCACCTCGCCGAGGACGTCGACCGCGCGGCGACCGCGCTCGACCACGAGCGGCAGGTGCTCGGCTCGATCCTCGACGGCGTCAGCCACGGCGTGGTCGGGCTCGACGACGACCGCCGGATCACCGTGATGAACGAGGCCGCGCGGACGCAGCTCGAGCTGGGGTCGACGCCGATCGGCGAGGCGTTCATCGATCACGTGCGGCTGCCCGGCCTGGTCGAGCTGATCGCGGCGCCGGGCAGCGCCGGCCCGGTCGAGATCTCCGCGCCCGGCGGCGCGCGCCTCACCGCCCGCGTCGTCGCGCTGTCGGCGGGCCGCGGGCGCCTGCTGCTGCTCGAGGACGTCACCGCGATGCGCCGGCTCGAGACGATCCGCAGCGACTTCGTCGCCAACGTCTCGCACGAGCTCCGCACGCCGGTGGCGATCATCCGCGCCAACGCCGAGACCCTGCTGTCCGGCGCCAAGGACGAGCCGCGGATCGCCGGCAAGCTGATCGAGGGGATGCACCGCAACGCCGAGCGGCTGACCAACCTGCTCAACGACCTGCTCGACCTGTCGCGGCTCGAGGCGGGGCATCACGCGGTCGACCTCGCGCCGATCGTGGTGCGCGAGGCGATCGACCAGGCCGTGGCCTCGCTCGGCGCGCGCGCCGAGGCGCGCGGCGTGACGATCGTGGTCGACGCGCCGGACGAGCTGTGCGCCCGCGCCGACGCCCACGCGCTCGATCAGGTGCTGGTCAACCTCACCGACAACGCGATCAAGTACACGGACAAGCAGGGCAAGGTCTGGGTCGAGGCGCGGCGCGACGGCGACCGGGTCCGGATCCAGGTCCGGGACGACGGCCCGGGGATCGCGCCGCGGCACCGCGAGCGCGTGTTCGAGCGGTTCTACCGGGTCGACCCCGGGCGCTCCCGCGAGCTGGGCGGGACCGGCCTGGGCCTGTCGATCGTGAAGCACCTGGTGGAGAACATGGGCGGGACGGTCGGGGTCGCCCCGAACGAGCCGCGAGGGACGATCTTCTGGGTCGCCCTGCCCGTCGCAGAAGACAGCGATCCCGACGGGTTAGAGGTCGCCGTCACCGGGTCGCCAACTGTCGCAACGCTGTGACAGTCCCGTCACACAGCCTTGCCACGGTGCCGGCACATGTTGACGACGACGATGCGCACCCTGGGTGCGGCCCTGGTCCTGCTCTCCCTCCCCGCGCTCACCACCGCCTGTAGCAAGCGCAAGGACGGCGGCGGCAGCGGCAAGGCCACCGAGACGGCCACCGGCACGGGCGGCGCCACCGGCACGCCGGCGCCCAGCGGCGGCGGCCTGGTCAAGGTCGACGGCTCGAGCACGGTGTTCCCGCTGTCGCAGGCGGTCGCCGAGGAGTACACGCGCGCGGGCAAGGGCGACGTCACGGTCGGTCGCTCTGGCACCGGCGGCGGGTTCAAGATCTTCTGCCGCGGCGAGATCGACGTCACCGGCGCGTCCCGCCCGATCAAGAAGGAAGAGATCGACGCCTGCAAGTCGGGCGGGATCGAGTACATCGAGCTCGCGGTCGCCTACGACGGCATCGCGGTCGTGGTGAACCCCAAGAACGACTGGGTCGACCACCTCACCGTCGACGAGCTCAAGAAGATGTGGGCGCCCGAGGCGGCGGAGACGATCAAGACGTGGGCACAGGTCCGCGACGGCTGGCCCGACAAGCCGCTGACGCTGTTCGGCGCCGGCACCGACTCGGGCACGTACGACTACTTCACCCAGGCGATCGTCGGCAAGGAGCACTCGAGCCGCGGCGACTACACCGCGAGCGAGGACGACAACGTGCTCGTCACCGGCGTCGCGGGCGCCGAGGGCGGCCTGGGGTTCTTCGGGCTGGCCTACTACACCGAGAACAAGGACCGGCTGAAGGTGGTCCCGATCGAGGACGGCAAGGACGACAACGGCAAGGGGCCGATCACGCCGTCGCCCGAGACGGTCAACGACGGCACCTACCAGCCGCTGTCGCGCCCGATCTTCATCTACGTGTCGGTCAAGTCGCTGGCCAAGGGCTCGGTCCAGAACTTCGTCTCGTACTACCTCGACGAGTCCAAGACGCTGGCGCCGGACGTCGGCTACGTCGCGCTGCCCGACAACCTCTACGCCGCGCTGAAGCAGCGCTACACCGAGCGCAAGACCGGGTCGGTGTTCGAGGGCGGATCGCAGACCGGGATGACGATCGAGAAGCTGTTCGCCGCCGAAGGGAACTGAGCCGTGGACGCCTCCGCCGCCACCTCGGTCGAGCCGGTCGCGTCCGGCGCGACGTCGAAGCCGCAGCGCCCGTGGCTCCGCCAGCGCTCGGGCAGCGTCGGCGAACGCGCGATCGAGCTCGGCCTGGCGGCGTGCAGCCTGGTGTCGATCGTCGTGACGATCGGCATCGTCGTCGTGCTGCTGTACGAGGCGTCGGGGTTCTTCGCCCACGTCTCGCTCGGCGAGTTCCTCGGCGACACGATGTGGACGCCGACGTTCACCGACAACCAGCACTTCGGCGTGTGGCCGCTGGTGGTCGGCACGCTGATGACCGCGACGATCGCGATGTCGGTCGCGCTGCCGTTCGGCCTGCTCGCGGCGATCTACCTGTCCGAGTACGCGGCGCCGCGCACGCGCCGCATGCTCAAGCCGGCGCTCGAGCTGCTCGCGGGCGTGCCGACGATCGTCTACGGGTTCTTCGCGCTGACCGTGGTGACCCCGTTCCTCCAGGGCTGGTTGCCCGAGCTCGGCGGGTTCAACGCGCTGTCGCCGGGCATCGTCATGGGGATCATGATCATCCCGATGGTGTCGTCGCTGTCCGAGGACGCGATCTACGCCGTCCCCGACAGCATCCGCGAGGCGGCGTACGGCCTCGGCGCGAGCAAGCTACCGACGATCTTCCGCGTGATCGTGCCGTCGGCGTGGTCGGGGATCGCGGCGGCGATGACGCTCGCGGTGTCGCGCGCGATCGGCGAGACGATGATCGTCGCGATCGCCGCCGGCCAGAGCAACACGCTGAGCTTCGACCCGCGCGGCCAGACCGAGACGATGACCGCGTACATCGTGCGGATCGCCCAGGGCGACCTGCCGACCGGCTCGATCGGCTACCAGAGCATCTTCGCGGTCGGCCTGGTGCTGTTCGTCATGACCCTGACGATGAACCTCGTCAGCTACCGCCTGTCGCGCAAGCTGCGCGCGAGGAACCGGACCTGAGATGAGCGCCAAGCTGCCCAGCTCGCTGCTGCGCCGGCGCGACGGCGTCGTCGCCGAGATCGCGTTCGTGTGGCTCGCCCGGTTCGCGGTGTTCGCGCCGCTGATCGTCCTGGGGTGGCTGCTCGGCGGCCTGGCGATCGACGGCCTCGGCCGGATCGACTGGGCGTTCATCACCGAGCTGCCGTCGCGCAAGGCCGAGCGCGCCGGGATCTGGCCGGCGCTGATGGGCAGCCTGTGGCTGATCACGCTGACCGCGGCGATCGCGCTGCCGGTCGGCGTCGCCGCCGCGATCTACCTCGAGGAGTACGGGCGGCAGAGCAGGATCGCCGGCGTCGTCGAGGTCGCGATCGCCAACCTCGCCGGCGTGCCGTCGATCATCTACGGCATGCTCGGCCTGGGCCTGTTCGTCCGGTTCGCCGGCCTGGGCAAGAGCGTGATCGCGGGCGCCCTGACCCTGGCGATCCTGGTCCTGCCGATCATCATCATGTCGACGCGCGAGGCGCTGCGCACGGTGCGCGACTCGCTGCGCGAGGCCGCGCTCGGCCTGGGCGCGACGCGGTGGCAGATGGTCCGCCAGGTGATCGTGCCGATGGCGCTGCCCGGCATCCTCACCGGCGCGATCCTCGCGGTGTCGCGCGCGATCGGCGAGACCGCGCCGCTGGTGCTCGCCGGCGCGGTCGCGTACATCAGCTTCGCGCCCGACGGGATCGACGCGCCGTACACCGCGCTGCCGATGCAGATCTACGACTGGACGTCGCGGCCGCAGAAGGCGTTCCTGGTCAACGCCGCCGCCGCGATCGTCGTGCTGACGGTGGTGCTGTTGCTCCTCAACTCGGTTGCGATCTGGCTGCGGAACCGCTACCAGAAGCGGGCCTACTGAGCCCGACCCCCATGCGCGACACCGACGTACCCGCAGCGAAGATGTCGACCCGCGGCCTGCAGGCGTGGTTCGGCAAGCAACAGGTGCTCAAGGGCATCGACCTGGACATCTCGGCGCGCCGCGTGACCGCGATCATCGGCCCGTCGGGCTGCGGCAAGTCGACGTTCATCCGCTGCCTCAACCGGATGCACGAGCTGATCCCCGGCGCCGGCTCGTCCGGGACGGTGACGCTCGACGACGCCAACGTCTACGACCCCGCGGTCGATCCGGTGATGCTGCGCCGCCGCGTCGGGATGGTGTTCCAGAAGCCCAACCCGTTCCCGTCGATGTCGATCCGCGACAACGTGCTCGCCGGGCTCAAGCTGACCAAGAGCCTGAACAAGCGCCGGCCCGCGGAGGTCGTCGAGAAGGCGCTGCGCCAGGCCGCGCTGTGGGACGAGGTCAAGGACAAGCTGGACAAGCCGGGCACCAGCCTGTCGGGCGGCCAGCAGCAGCGGCTGTGCATCGCGCGCACGCTCGCGGTCGAGCCCGAGGTCGTGCTGATGGACGAGCCGTGCTCTGCGCTCGATCCGATCGCGACGGCGCGGATCGAGGACCTGCTGCACACGCTGCGCGACGACTACACGATCATCATCGTCACCCACAACCTGCAGCAGGCGACGCGCGTGTCGCAGCGCACGGCGTTCTTCCTCACCGGCGAGTGCGTCGAGTACGCCGACACCGACCGGCTGTTCACGTCCCCGGGCGACCGACGCACCGAGGACTACATCACCGGCAAGTTCGGGTAAGCGGCGCCAGGCCGCGGCGGCCGCGGGTTGTAAGCGCGCCGCGACAGTCACCGCGACGATCTTTTTCAGACCGTCGAGCCATGTCCCTTCGTCGATGGGGGTCCAAGAACCGACCACCACGGAGGACTCGATGCTCGGCCGCAAGATCGCCCGCTCGCTCGCCCACTCGCTGTTCGCGCTCGCCGCCGCCCAGGCGGCGCTCACCGGCTGCAACGCCAAGGACGCGGCCCGGAACGCCGATCGCCAGGCGAGCGCGCCGCCGGCCGAGGAGGCCACCGCGTCCGGTGAGGGCGACCGCGGCGGCGTCGCGGCCGGCACCGCGGTCGGCGGCTCGACCGCCGGCCCCGCCGCCGGCGACGGCCTCGTCAAGGACGCGGAGAAGGCCGATGGCAAGAAGGAGGCGGCCGCGCCGGTGGCGCCCAAGACCGCGACCGCGTCCGGTGTCGGCCAGGGCGGCGCGATCGCCGCCAGCCCGGGCGTCCCGCGCGGCCGGATCCAGGCGGCGGCGCCCGCCGATCCGCAGAGCGGCGAGGCGTACAACGACCACGGCGTCAACGCGTGGACGGACACCGCGAGCGACAAGCTGTCGACGTTCGCCGCCGACGTCGACACCGCGTCGTTCACGATCGCGCGGCGCAAGCTCAACGACGGCGCGTTGCCCCACCCGCACTCGGTCCGCGTCGAGGAGTTCGTCAACTACTTCTCCTACGGCTACGCCCCGCCGGACGCCGCCGCCGCCAAGCACCGCCCGTTCGCCGTCCACATGGACGCCGCGCCGTCGCCGTTCAACAAGGGCCGCCACCTCGTCCGCGTCGGCGTCACCACCAAGGCCAAGAGCGTCGGCGAGCGCAAGCCCGCCAACCTCGTGTTCCTGGTCGACGTCTCCGGCTCGATGCAGTCTCCCGACAAGCTCGACCTCGCCCGGCGCTCGCTCCGCGTCCTCGTCGACAACCTCAAGGACGGCGACACCGTCTCCCTCGTCACCTACGCCGGCGCCACCCGCGTCGTGCTCGAGCCCACCGGCCTCGACGACAAGCACCGCATCCTGGCCGCGATCGAGGACCTCACCGCCGGCGGCTCCACCGCCATGGCCTCCGGCCTCGAGCTCGCCTACCAGCAGGCGGCCAAGGGCCTCCGCGGCGACGCGATCTCGCGCGTCATCGTCCTGTCCGACGGCGACGCCAACGTCGGCCGCACCTCCCACGAGGAGATCCTGAAGACCATCGAGGGCCACGTGAAGGAGGGCGTCACCCTGTCCACCGTCGGCTTCGGCACCGGCAACTACAAGGACGCCCTGATGGAGCAGCTCGCCGACAAGGGCAACGGCAACGCCTTCTACATCGACGGCATCTCCGCCGCCCACCGCGTGTTCCAGCAGCAGCTCGGCTCCACCCTCGAGGTCGTCGCCAAGGACGTCAAGCTCCAGGTCGAGTGGAGCGACAAGCTCGTCAAGCGCTACCGCCTCGTCGGCTACGAGAACCGCGACGTCGCCGACACCGACTTCCGCAACGACGCCGTCGACGCCGGCGAGATCGGCGCCGGCCACCAGGTCACCGCGATCTACGAGATCGAGCTCGCCTCCGGCGCCCTCACCGCCGACCTCTCGCCGTCCGACCTCGCCACCGTCCGCGTCCGCCACAAGGCCCCCAAGGGTACCGACGCCGCCGAGGCCGCCTTCGACTTCCCCGCCGACGGCCTCGCCGCCTCGTTCGCCGCCGCCTCCGCGGATCTCCGCTTCGCGTTCGCCGTCGCCGCGTTCGCCGAGATCCTCCGCGGCTCCGAGGACGCCGAGCACTGGGACCTCGCCGCGGTCCGCCAGATCGCCAGCGACGCCGCCGTCGCCGACCCCGACCGCGCCGAGCTCGTCGCCATGATCGACCAGGCCATCGCGCTCAAGGGCGGCCCCAAGACCGCCATGGCCCGGTAGCGCGCCGCGCGGCAGCGCGAACGATTCACCCGCGCGTCACGGACGCGTCACACGCGGCGACCATGGTGTCGCTCATATGACGCGGAACCGAGATGAACGCGCGACGGGCACGACACACTTCCGCCGGTGGCTCGCCGGCGCCGTGACCGCGGGGCTCGCGGTCGGCGGGGTCGGCCCCGCGCTGGCCCAGACCCCGGCGCCCGAGCCGGCCCCCGAGGCCGAGCCCGTCGCCGACGAGCTGCGGCTGCCCGACCCGGCGCCCGAGCCCGAGCCGGCGCCGGCGCCCGAGGCGCCCGCGCCCGAGGCGCCCGCCGGCGCCGAGGTCGGCTACGACAAGGGCTTCTTCATCTCGCAGTCGACCGACAAGGGCAGCTACGAGCTGAAGATCTCGAGCCGCATCCAGACCTACTGGCAGCTCGACAGCGAGGACGCCGACCCCGACCGCGTCAACAAGAGCGCGTTCGAGGTCCGGCGCGCGCGCGTGACGCTCGAGGGCCACGCCCACTCCGAGGCGCTCGGCTACAAGCTCCAGCTCGACTTCGGCAAGGGCTTCGTCACGCTCAAGGACTACTACGTCGACGTCGAGGTCGCGGACGACGTGTTCGTGCGCGCCGGCCAGTGGAAGCGGCCGTTCTCGCGCCAGCAGATCAACTCCAGCGGCCGGCAGGAGCTGGTCGATCGCGCGATCACCGACAAGGCGTTCCTCACCGGCCGCGACATCGGCGTCGCGCTCCACAACAACTACGAGAAGTCGCCGGACCTCGAGTGGGCGATCGGCGTGTTCAACGGCCAGGGCGACGGCTCGAAGTTCGCCGGCGACGCCGATCCGATGACCGGCGAGGTGACGGGCTCGTTCACCAACGTGCCGTCGAAGCTGCGCCCGGTGATCGTCGGCCGCGTCGGCCTCAACCGCGGCGGGATCAAGGGCTACAGCGAGGCGGACCTCGAGGGCGGCCCGCTGCGCTGGGCGGCCGCGGCGAGCGTGTGGGCCGAGGGCGACTTCGACGGCGACGACGCGACCCGGCAGCAGGCCGAGGTCGACGGCGTGGTCAAGGTCGAGGGCCTGTCGGTGTCGGGCGCCGTGTTCTTCGCGCTCGACAGGTCGGTCGACGACACCGGCGCGGACGTCGACGGCCAGGTGCTCGGCGCGCACCTCCAGGCCGGCAAGATGTTCGGCCGGCTGCAGCCGGCGGCGCGCTACGCGATCGTGAAGTTCCTGGGTGACCTCGACGGCGAGACCGACCAGCACGAGGTCACGGTCGGCCTGGGCTGGTACCGCTTCAAGCACGACGGCAAGCTCCAGGTCGACGTCGGGTCGCGGCTCGGCGAGGGCGGCGGCCTCGCCGACCACCTCGTCGGGCGCGTCCAGATGTCCGTCGGATTCTGATCTACCCGTCCAGAATTCATGACGAATCCGCGGTCCGACCTTTTCCCTTGACCCGGGTTCGCCGGTGAGGTTCCGTACCGGCCCATGCGGGGAACCACCGTTCTGTTCGGGCTCGCGGTCGCGTCCCTGACGTCCACTTTCGGCGGGTGCACCGGCGACATCAGCGCGGGCGCCGGAGATGACGACGACGGCGCGGACGCGGGCCCCGCGTCGGTGGCGTTCACCGCGCCGGCGGCGGGCTCCGAGCACCTCCGCGACTACCTCGCCGACGACGGCTGGCTGGTCGCCGACGTCCCGGTCGAGGTCGACGTCACCGGCGCCGACTCGGTCGAGATCCTCGCCGACGGCGTCTCGCTCGGCGAGGTCGGCGCCGATGGCGCGCTGCTCGGCCTGGTCCGCCCGCTCGGCGCCGTGACGCTCACCGCGCGGGCGCGGCGAGGCGACGAGGTCGTCGGCGAGGCGACGCTCGCGGTCACCACCGCGGACCCGGTCGTGAGCGAGTGCCTCGACTGGCTCGACCTCTACCAGCTCGACTACGAGCTCGGCCCCGACAACCAGGGCGTCACCGACCCGGTGACGCTCACCACGCCGATCAACGGCATGGTCCACCGCTACTCGGCCAACGACGCCCCGCGGTCGACGTTCTTCATGAGCTGCGAGCTCGCGCGGTCGCTGGCCCGCGCGGCCCCGATGCTGCGCGCCCGCGGCGTCGTCGAGGTCGTCGACATGGGCGTCTACAACTACCGCTGCATCAACAACAACGGCACGCCGCCGGACTGCCCCGACGGGATCTCGCAGCACGCCTACGCCAAGGCGTTCGACATCGCCGGGTTCACGGTCGAGGGCGGCGCGTTCTACTCGGTCAACGACGACTGGGTGATGGACCCCGACGCCGAGGACACGTGCGCCGCGCCGACCGAGCCGGGCGCCGACGCGTTCCTCCACGACGCGATCTGCGAGCTCAAGACGGCGGGCGTGTGGAACATCGTGCTCACGCCCAACTACAACAGCGCCCACCGCAACCACTTCCACGTCGACCTGACCCCGGGAGCGGACTTCATCGAGCACGGGCACTCGGGCCTCGACGTCGGCCCCGACGATCTGTGATCCTGGGGTCACGATGCGCCGCCCCGCCCCGCTCGCGCTGCTGCTCGCCGTGGCGCTCCTCGCGCCGCTGACCGGCTGCCAGCGCGACACCGCGACGATCGGCGAGGCCGGCAACCCGGTGGTGCTCGTGCTGTCGCCGGCGCACGGCACCGCCGACTCGGCGGCGCGGCTCGAGCGCGAGCTGTCGCGCCGCGCCGGGATCGTCGTCGACATCCGCGTCGCGGCGTCGGCCGAGGACGCGGTCGCGATGGCGGGCACGCCGCACGTCGACGGCGGCGTGCTGTCCCTGTTCGAGTACCTGCTCGCGCACCAGCGGTTCGGGGTCGAGGCGCGGCTGCAGCTGCTGCGCGGCGACGAGGCGCGCAGCCACCGGGGCGTGCTGGTGGTGCGCGAGGACGCGCCGGCGCGCACGCTCGCCGACCTGGCCGGCGCGCGCGTCGCCTACGTCGACCGCGCGTCGACCACCGGCTACCTGCTGCCGGCGCACGCGCTCGCCGACGCGGGCGTGACCGTGAGCCCGACGTTCGCCGGCAGCCACGACGCGGCGCTCGCGGCGGTGCGAGACGGCCGGGTCGTCGCCGCGGCGACGTACGCGCGCGCGATGCCGCCGCCGGGCACGCGCGTGCTCGCGACCACCGGCGAGCTGCCCAACGAGCCGGTGTTCTTCGCGCCCCACCTCGCCGCCGCGACGCGCGAGCGCCTCGTCGCCGCGCTCGTCGAGCTCGCGGGCGAGCCTGACGGCCGCGCGCTGCTCGGCGAGCTCGCGGACGCCACCGGCGTCATCGCGGTCACCGACGCGCTCTACGCGCCGGTCGACGGCGTGCTCGCCGCGACCGCGCGCGAGCTCGAGGATCTCGTGCCCGGCGCGTGGCGGCTGACGCACCAGCAGCGCGCCGCGACGTCGGACCTCGGCGCGCTGTAGCGCGCCAACCGACCCGTCGCGATCGTTTGCGGGGTGGGTCCCGACGAGCTCTGCTCGTCGGGCGGGGCGGTGAGCCCCGTGTGATCGAAGCTACGGCGGCCCGTGCCGGGTCAGCTTGCGGTACTCGTTGATGTGCCGGATCGCGAGCTGCGGGTCGCCGGTCTGGTCGAAGATCGTCGCGAGGTTGTAGTGCGCCTCGGCCAGCTCGGGGTCGAGCTCGAGCGCGCGCGTGTACAGGCGGATCGCGTCCTGCTCGCGCCCGCCGTCCTGGGCGACGACGCCGAGGTTGTAGAGCGACGTCGCGTCGTTGGGATCGAGCTCGAGCGCCGCGGTGAAGCACTCCGACGCCGCGGCCGCGTCGCCGCCCTCGGCGTGGAGGCGCCCGAGGTTGATCCACGCCTCGGTCGAGTCCGGGCGCAGCCGCAGGCACCGCCGGTAGGCGTCGATCGCGGCCTCGACGTCGCCGTCCTCGAGCTCGAGCGCGCGCTCGAACCAGTCGTCCGCGGTCATCGGCGGCACCGGCACCGGCGCAGGCAGCTCGGGACGCACCGGCAGGGACCGCACCTCGCCGGGTGGCGACGCTGGCGCCGCGGCCAGCCGCAGCTCGAGCTGCGGCGCCGCGGCGGGCGGCGGCGCGCCGCGCACCCGGACGTGCCCGCCGTGCGCCTCGAGCGCCAGCTCCGCCAGCGCGACGCCGGGCCGCGCCGCGCACAGCGCGATCACCTCGCGCTGCGCGCGCGCCGCGGGGATCCCGGCCGCGACCAGCGCCGCGACGGCGCGCAGCGCCGCCAGGTCGCGGAACCCCAGGCGCGGCGGCACCGCGCCGTCACCGATCACGCCGGCGCGGGCGAGGCCGCGGACGACCGACTCGGGCAGGCCGATGAGCTGCGCCGCGTCGCGGGGCGTGTAGCTCGACCACACGCCGTCATGATCCAGCGCGGGGTCGGCGCGGTCAAGGAAGCGGTAGGCCCGCGAGCAGGTGCGCCGACGACAGGTGGAGCTTGTAGACGACGCCCATGCACAGCGCGCCGACGCCGGCCGCGGCGGGGATCGTGAAGATCCACGCCCACACGATCCGCGTCGCCAGGCCCCAGCGGATCCCGCGCGCCTTGGTGCTGCTCCCGACGCCGACGATCGCGCCGGTGATCGTGTGCGTCGTCGACACCGGGATCTTGAAGTGCGTGGCGAAGAACAGCGTGATCGCGCCGGCGATCTCGGCGCAGAACCCGCCGACCGGCTTGAGGTGGGTCAGCCCCATGCCCATCGTCTTGACGATCCGCCACCCGCCGATCGCGGTGCCGAACGCCATGCAGCCGTAGCTGGCGAGGATGATCCACAGCGGCGCCTCGCCGAAGTCCTTCGGCAGGTGCCCGGCGGCGATCAGCACCGCGAGGATCACGCCCATCGTCTTCTGGGCGTCGTTGCCACCGTGGCCGATCGAGTAGGCCGCGGCGGAGATCAGCTGCCCGACGCGGAACAGCCGGTCGACCTTCTGCGGGCGGAACCCGCGGAA
Organism: Myxococcales bacterium; assembly: GCA_011526095.1. GTDB lineage: Bacteria > Myxococcota_A > Polyangia > Haliangiales > Haliangiaceae > WYBA01. The sequence continues at coordinate 24,661 of WYBA01000483.1, forward strand.
GATCCAGAACACGATCACCATGATCACGTAGCCGAGGACGAAGCCGATCAGCGGCGCGAACAGGATGAACCACAGCGTCTTGTAGAGCTTCGCCTTCACCAGGACGTCGAAGCCCGCGTACATCACGCCGGCGCCGCCGAGGCCGCCGATCAGCGCGTGCGACGAGCTCGACGGCAGGCCCCACCACCACGTCAGCAGGTTCCACGTGATCGCGCCGAACAGGCCGCACATCACGACGTAGACGAACGCCGGATCCGCGCCCTGGATGTCGATGATCCCCGAGATCGTCTTGGCGACGCCCTCGTGGAAGAACAGCAGCGCGACGAAGTTGAAGAACGCCGCCCACAGCACCGCGACCCGCGGCGACAGCACGCGGGTCGAGACGACCGTCGCGATCGAGTTCGCCGCGTCGTGGAACCCGTTGATGATGTCGAACGCGAGCGCCGCGACGATCGTGACGACGACGATGGTGGAGGCATCCATGACGTCCGCCTCCGCTCAGGCGTGCTCGAGGACGACGCCCTCGATGATGTTCGCGACGTCCTCGCAGCGATCGGTCGCCGACTCCAGGTTCTCGTAGATCTCCTTCCACTTGATGACCTGGATCGGGTCCTTCTCCTCCTTGAACAGCTTCGCCACCGCGCGGCGCAGGATCGCGTCGCCCTCGTTCTCGAGGCGGTTGATGTCGATGCAGCGCTTGAGGATGGACTGCGGGTCCTTGAGGTTGCGCAGGCTCTTGCACGCCGCCTCGACCTCGCCCGCCGCGCGGTGGAGGACGTCGGCGAGATCGCGCACCTCGGCGGTCATCACGGTCAGCTCGTAGAGCGCGATCCGCTCGGCGGCCGCCTCGACGAAGTCCATGATGTCGTCCATCCGCGTGATCAGCCGGTGGATGTTGTCCCGGTCGATCGGCGTGATGAACGTCTTGTGGAGCGCCTCGACGCAGCGGTGCGTGATGACATCGGTCTCGTGCTCGATGTCGGCGATCCGCCTCGCCTTCGCCTCGATGTTCGCGCCGCTGGCGACCAGCGACAGGAACTCCTTGGTGCCGTCGACCGTGAGCGCGGCGTGCTGCTCGAAGAAGTCGAAGAAGCTGGTCTCTTTGGGCAGGAACCGTCCGAACATGCGGACCTCCGTGCCGCGCACGTAACACGTTTGCGACACGCCCGTCACCGTCCTGTGGGCTGGATTTCAGCGCACGGCCAGCCAGTCGGCCACGGTCCGGGCGATCTCCTCGAGCACCTCGGCGTCGGTGCGTCCGGTCCTCCGGAGCACCGCAAACCCGTGATCCGCGCCGTCGATCTCGTGGATCGTCGCCCGCGGCCCGAGCGACGCGACGATCGGACGCAGGAGCGTCAGGTCGGCGAGCGCGTCGCGCGTGCCCTGCACGAACAGCATCGGCGCCTCGACCTGCGGCAGGTGCACCGCCCGGGTCGTCGCGGGCTGGTTCGCCGGGTGGAGCGGGAAGCCGAGCAGCACCACGGTCTCCACGTCGGGCTCGGCACGCGCGGCGAGGGCCGTCGTCGTCATCCGCCCGCCCATCGACTTGCCGCCGGCGCACAGCCGCAGCCCCGGCGCGAGCGCGCGCGCCGCCGCGATCGCCGCCCGGACCTCCTCGACGACGACGGCCGCCGGGTCGGGCCGGCCCCGCCCCGCGGTCCGCGCCGCCATCTCCCACCGCAGCGTCGCGACGCCGCGGGCGGCGAGCGCGGCCGCGACGTCGGCCATGAACGCGTGGCGCATCCCCGCGCCCGCGCCGTGACCGAGGACGTAGAGCCAGCGCGCGCCCGGCGGCAGCCACAAGAAGCCGGCGAGCGGCGCGGGCGCGTGCGGGATCACGACCTCGCGCGGCGCGCCGGCGGTCACCGTCGACCTACTGCGGATCCTTGGGGCCGCACGCGCCCTCGGCGCAGTTGCACGGCGTGCCCGCGCCGCAGGTGTGGACGATCTCGCCGGTCGACAGGAACGTGCCGATCTGCTCGACGACCGCCTGGCGCTTGCGCAGCTCGCCGTGCGCCGGGTTGGCCTCGCCGTTGAGCAGGTTGGTCACCGGCGGCAGCGGCGTCGGCTCCTCGGTGTACATGACGAACCCGCTGTCGAGCGGGCCCTCGGTCTCCTCGAGCCCGTACGGCACGTACAGCGCCGGCCCGAGCAGCGGCAGCCCCATCGTCCGCGCCTGCAGGTGGCTCGACAGGTTCGTCACCTGCGCGTCGCCGACCGACATCTGGAGCAGGAACTGCTTGGGCGGCGTCCCCGGCAGCGGGCCCTCGGCCAGCGCCGCCGAGACGTGCGCCGGCTCGGTGTAGTCGAACCCCATCTGCATCATCTGCTGGATCACGACGCGATCGAGCGGGCCGGGGTAGGCCCCGGACAGGCCGAGGTTGAACGTGACCCAGTTGGTCGAGCGCTCGAACAGCACGCCCCAGTTCGCGCCCCCGACGTGGAACACGCCGCGCGTGAGGTGCGGATCCCACGCGAAGAACGTGGTCCCCAGGATGTGGCCCTGCGAGATGCCGTAGAAGTAGGTGCGCGCCGGGTCGACGATCGACGCGTCGGCGTCGTCGAGCAGCACCTCGGTCGCGAGCTTGCCGCGCGCGAGCTGCTCGAGCGCGATGAAGTCGACGATGCCCTGGACGATGCGCTCGCCGAACGCGAGCGCCTTGTTGCTGTCGTTGAGCGCGCCGAACGCGAACGCGAGGTCGTCGGACGACATCCCGCGCCACACCCCGCCGACGACGACCATGCACAGATCGCGCGCCACGCGGCGCAGCACGCCGCCCTGGGCCTCCTCGGTCGAGCCGAAGAAGCCGTGGCCGAAGATCAGGATCCCGGCCTTGTTCTCGGCGGTCGCGCACGTCGGCACCATGATCACCGCGGTCGCGGTGGAGGTGCCCATGACGACCGGCGTGCCGTCGCCGTCGCGGTGCAGGCCGTCGTCGCCAGCGACCTCGGGCACCTCGTAGTCGATGAACAGCCGGCGCGCGATCGCCGGGTCGCCGGCGAACGGCGCCTCGTCGACGACGACCTCGTAGGTCACGTCCACGGCGTCCTCGCCCATCGCGGCGAGTGCGGCGTCGCGCGCCGCCTGGGTGTCGGCGAGGGTCGACGCGTCGTCGGCCGTGATGAAGTCCCACGCGACGATCAGGTCCTCGCGCGGCACGCCGGCCTCGCCGAGCGCGGCGATCGCCTCCTCGATCTGCGGGCGGATCTCCTCGAGCCGCGCGTGATCGGTGGTCGCGCCGTCGAGGATCGCCTGGAACCCGGGCGGCACCGGCACGGCGCCGCCGCCGCGCGCCTGCAGGCTCTTGCGGATGCCGACCGCGTAGCGCCGGCCGCCGGCGAGGCGCGCCGCGGGGCGCAGGTACAGCGCCTGCTCGTCGAACAGCCCGTCCTCGGCGGCGTTGGCGTCGACCTCGGCGAAGTGGGCGACGCGCTCGCCCGTCTCCATGTCGACGATCACCGTCGGGCTGGCGTCGGTGACGCTGTCGCCGATCGCGTCGTGGAACACCAGGTTGGCGTCGTCGACGCCGCCGGGGAACGCGGTGAAGATCTGGGCGGCGGGCGAGAACCCGGTGCGGCGGGCCAGCGGCGTCGCGTCGAGCTCGACGCCGTCGACGTTGGCGGGGATCGCGCCGGCGGTCAGGTCGAGGCGGACGCCGGTCGGCGACGACGCGTCGGCGCGCAGGTAGACCGACGACGGCCACGGGGTGACGCAGCTCGCGCCGCCGAGCGGGTTGCACTCCGCGGGGACGTCGACGTGGCGGGCGTCCTCGCCACACGCGGCGACGAGCGAGAGGGACAGGGCTGCGGTCAGGACCGCGGGGGAGCGCACCATGCGCGGCAGCATATAGATGTTGGGCTACGATGCGAAGGATGGTCCGCACCACCGTGACCGCGATCGCCGTCGTCGCGGCCGCCGGGTGCCACGTGCGCTCGCGCGTCCCGACGACCCGCCCCGGCGACACGACGACCCAGGTCCGCCAGGCCGAGGCCCGCGCGCTGGCGGCGGCGGTGACGCTCGGCGACGACGGCCTGCTGCGGTTCGTCACCCCGCTGCGCTGCCCCGCCGACGTGATCGTCGAGGTCGAGCGGTCCGAGACCGTGCGGACCGAGGCCAACCTGGCGACGTTCGTCGTCGGGATGGTCGTCACCGCGGTCGGCGCGGTCGGGGTGCTGCGCGGGGCGTCGACCGACGACGCGTCGGGCTCCGGCTACACCTGGCTCGGCGCCGGCGGGATCGCCGCGGGGCTGCCGCTGGCGATCGCGCCGTGGTTCGGCAACGGCGAGACCGACGTCGACCTGGGGCGCGACACCGTGCGCAAGGGCGCGGCCGAGGTCGCGTGCGGCGAGCGCGCCGTCGCGGCGCGGCGCGCCCGGCTCGTCGCGGGCGACCTCGCCGCCGTGGGCGCGGTCGACGACGCCGGCCGGTTCGCGATCTCGCCGTTCGCGTTCGTCGACGCGTTCGCCGACGGCGCCTGGCGCGCGCTGCCGATCACCGCGACGCTCGACACCGACGGCGGCGAGGTCGTGGTCGAGGGCGTGATCGAGGCGAGCGCCCTCGCCGCCGCCCGCGACGCCTGGCTCGCCGCCGCCGGCATCGACGCCCGGGTCGAGGTCGTGCGCAAGCTGCCGCGGCTCGCCCCTGGCCGGCTCGGCGTGTCGCGCCTCACCGTCGACGGCGCGACGTACCTCCACCTCACGCTGCCGCTGGCCAACGACGGCCCGGGCGACGCGTGGCAGGTGCGCGGCGTCGTGTCCGCCGGCCACCCCGAGCTCGACGGCCGCGTCGTCTACGTCGGCCACCTCGCGCCGGGCGCGGCGATCACCGCCGCCGTGATGCTCCCGCTGTCGCCCGCGGCCGACGCCGCGCTCGCCGGGGACGAGCTCGAGCTGACCCTGGCGCTGCGCGACGCCCACGACACCGCGCCTTCGTCACCCGTCCGGTTCCGTGGCAAGGTGCTCGCCGGCGCCCCCCGCTGAGCCGACGATGACCAGACGATGACCGAACGCATCGCGATCGTGGGCGCCGGGGTCGCAGGCCTCGGCGCCGCCCGCGCGCTGGACGCGCGCTTCGACGTCACCGTGTTCGAGGCCGCGGCGCGGCCCGGCGGGCACGTCCACACCGTCGACGTCGCCGGCCCGCGCGGGCCGCTCGCCGTCGACATGGGCTTCATCGTGTGCAACCGCCCGACCTACCCGCGGCTGTTCGCGATGTTCGACGACCTCGGCGTCGCGACGCGGGCGACGACGATGTCGTTCAGCGTGCGCGCCGGCGACCTCGAGTGGAGCAGCGCGTCGCTGCGCGGGATGTTCGCGCAGCGGCGCAACCTGGCGCGCCCGCGCCACTGGCGGCTGCTCGCCGGCGTCGCCGCGTTCCTGCGCCGCGCGCGCCGCGATCACCTCGCCGGCAGGCTCGGCGAGCAGTCGCTCCGCGCCTACCTCGCGGCGCGCGGCGTGTCGGACGACGTGCGCGATCACTTCGTCCTGCCGCTCGCCGCGGCGCTGTGGTCGCTCGGCACCGACCAGGCGCTCGACTTCCCCGCCCTGAGCTACATCGGGTTCCTCCACAACCACGCGATGCTCGACCCGCTGCACGCGCCGGCGTGGGAGACGGTCGTCGGCGGCAGCCGGGCCTACGTCGATCGCCTGCTCGCCCGGCTGCGCGCGCGCGTGTGCCTCGCCTCGCCGGTGCGCCGCGTCCGCCGCGACGCCCGCGGCGTGACGCTCGAGGTCGCGGGCGCCCACGCCGGCGAGCACCGGTTCGACCGCGTCGTGCTGGCGTGCCACGCCGACGTCGCGCTCGCGCTGCTCGCGGACCCGACCGACGCCGAGCGCGAGGTCCTGGGCGCGTTCGGCTACAGCGTCAACCAGGTCGTGCTCCACACCGACGCGAGCTACCTGCCGGCGGCGCGCGACGCGCGCGCCTCGTGGAACGTCGTCGCCGACGCCGACGGCCGCCGCGTCGCGGTCACGTACTGGATGAACCGGCTGCAGGGCCTGCCCGAGGAGCTGCCGCTGCTGGTCACGCTCGAGCCGCGCCGCCCGATCGCGCCCGGCCACGTGCTGCACACCGCGACGATGGCGCACCCGCGGTTCGACCTGCCGGCGCTGCGCGCCCAGCGCGCGCTGCCCGGGCTGCAGGGCGTGCGCCGCACCTACCACGCCGGCGCGCACCACCGCTTCGGGTTCCACGAGGACGGGATGCGCGCCGGCGAGGAGGCGGCGGCGCGCGTGCGCGTCGACGCCGCGGGCGGCGACGCGGGCGGCGACGCGGGCGGCGCCGGATGACGGCCGGCGCGCCGCGCTCCGGCCTGTACGCCGGCCGGCTCGTCCACGTCCGGCGCGACGCGTGGGCGACGCGCCGCTTCGCCTACCCGCTCTACACCGCGTGCTTCGACCTCGACGAGCTCCCGACGCTGGCGCGGCGGCTGCGCCTCTTGTCCCACGGCGGCCGTAACCTGTTCGCGATCCGCGACGTCGATTACCACGTGTCGACGTACGCGCCCCACGCCGGCCTGGCCGCGGCCGCCCGCGCGCTGCTCGCGGCGCGCGGGCTGCCGGCGCCGGCGCGCGTCGAGCTGATCACCCAGCCCCGCGTCGCGGGCTACGTGTTCAACCCGGTGAGCTTCTTCGTCGGCTACGACGCCGCCGGCGCGCCGCAGACGCTGATCGCCGAGGTCAACAACACCTACGGCGGCCACCACCTCTACGTGCTCGGGCCCGACGATCGCGTCGCCGGCCGGCCCGGCGAGGCGCGGTGGCGCGCGCCCCGCGCGTTCTTCGTCTCGCCGTTCCTGCACGGCGACGTCGCCTACGAGTTCGTGCTGCGCGGCGCGCGCCCCGGCGCGCCCGCGCTCGACGCGGCGATCGACGTCACCGACCCCGCGGGCGGCCTGGTGTTCCACGCCCGCCTCACCGGCGACCGCGCGCCGCTCGACGACCGCGCCCTGGCGCGCGCGGCGATCCGGTACCCGCTGATGACCGTATCCATCATCGGCCTGATCCACTGGCAGGCCCTCAAGCTGCACTGGCACCGCGTGCCGTACCGCCGCCCCGACGCCACCCACGCCCCGAGGCCCGCATGACGACCGTCGCCCATCCGCTCGTGCCCGCCGTGCCCCGCCTGGCGTCGCCGGTCGCCACGCTCGCCCGCGCCGTCGTGCTGCGCGCGCTGCGCGCGCGGTGGCGCCCCGGCCATGGCGCGCTCGCGCTGCGCCTCCCCGACGGCGCGATCGAGCGCATCGGCGCCGGCCCGGTCGAGGCGACCGCGACCGTCCACGACGACCGCGCGTTCGTGCGGTTCCTCGTCCGCGGCGAGCTCGGCGCGGGCGAGGCCTACGTCGCCGGCGAGTGGGACGCGGACGACCTGCCGCGCCTGCTGCGCGTGTTCCTGCGCGTCACCGGCGCGCGCGGCCTCGAGTCGTGGCTGACGCGCCTGGGGCGGCTGCCCGCGCACCTGCGCCACCTGCGCCGCGCCAACGACCGCGACGGCGCCGCGCGCAACGTCGGCGCGCACTACGACCTCGGCAACGAGCTGTACCGACGGTTCCTCGACGACACGATGAGCTACTCGTGCGCGGTGTGGGCGCCCGGCGACGACCTCGCCGCGGCCCAGCGGCGCAAGCTCGCCCGGATGTGCGACCTCGCGGAGCTCCGGCCGGGCGACCGCGTGCTCGAGATCGGCTGCGGCTGGGGCTCGCTGGCGATCGAGGCCGCGCGCCGCGGCGCGCACGTCCGCGCGCTCACCGTGTCGCACGAGCAGGCGGCGTGGGCGCGCGACGCCGCCGCGGCGGCCGGGCTCGCCGACCGGATCTCGATCGAGCTGCGCGACTACCGCGACGTCGACGCGCCGGGCGGGTTCGACCGCGTGCTCTCGGTCGAGATGATCGAGCAGGTCGGCGAGGCGTTCCTGCCGGCGTACTTCGGCCAGATCGGCCGGCTGCTGCGCCCCGGCGGCCGCGCCGTGATCCAGAGCATCGTCGTGCCCGACGAGCGTTACGACGAGTACCGGCGGGGCGTCGACTGGATGCAGACCTACGTGTTCCCCGGCACCCACATCCCCAGCCGTGGCGCGATCCGCCGGGCGCTCGGCGGCACCGGGCTGACGTGGACGTCGGCCGACGAGATCGGCCCCGCCTACGCCCCGACCCTGCGCGCCTGGCGCGAGCGGTTCGACCACCGGCTCGGCGAGATCGCCGCGCTGGGGTTCGACGTGCCGTTCCACCGCGCGTGGCGGATGTACCTCGGCTTCTCCGAGGCGGCGTTCGCCGAGCAGACGCTGGGCGTCGTCCAGCTCACGCTCGACCGCGCCGCCGGCTGACCGACCGTTGCGACGACGGCGCGGGGCGGCGTAGAGTTCGAGGTCGGAGGGGAACCCGACATGCGTATCGCCTTGCCCGCCCTGCTCCTCGCGCTCACCGCCTGCGGCGACGTCCTGACCGAGCCCGACGCCGGCACCGAGCCCGACGCGACCACCTGCCCCGACGGCGACGACGACGCCGACGGCGTGTGCAACAGCGCCGACGCCTGCGCCGGCGACGACGCCTCGGGCGACACTGACGACGACGGCGTGTGCGACGACACCGACGCGTGCGCCGGCGACGACAGCACGGGCGACGACGACAGCGACGAGCTGTGCGACGACACCGACCCGTGCCCGGGCGACGCGGGCAACGATCCCGACAGCGACGGCGTGTGCGCCGCCTCGGACGTGTGCACCGGTAACGACGCGACCGGCGACACCGACGGCGACGGCGTGTGCGACGACACGGACGCGTGCCGTGGCGACGACGGCACCGGGGATCCCGACACCGACCAGATCTGCTCGGACGTCGACCCGTGCGACGACGACACGTCGAACTCGTGCGCCGCAGCGTGCGTGATCGCGTTCGACGACCAGTGGTTCCTCACCGGCGATCAGACCAACCCGAACACCTACTACTCGACCTACGGCGTCGGGTTCGACAACACCGCCGGCTACGGCCTCATCGGCGGCATGGGCAACGGCGACCCGGGCAACTGGGACATCGAGGGCTCCAACGGCTCGGCCGCCTGGGGCATCTGGCCCGGCGCGCACGCGATCACGTTCACCGAGCCGGCGGTCGAGGTCTCGCTCGACTTCCTCCGCGCGTTCGACGACTACACGATCGAGGTCCACGGCTTCCTCGACGGCGTCCGCTACGAGACGGTGACCGTGAGCCTGGTCGGCGCGTTCAACGTCCAGACCGCCACGTTCGCCGGCGCGGTCGACGAGATCCGCTGGGACTTCAGCGGCTACTTCGGGGTCGACAACCTCCGCTACCGGACGACCGCCGGGTGTCCGCCGGCGGTGAGCTTCTGCCGGGCGTGGTTCGACGACGCGCGCGCCGCGCTCGGCGACGGCGCCAACCCCGACACCTACTACAGCCCGTACGGGCTGCGGTTCGACAACGCCGCCGGCTACGGCCTGATCGGCGGCGAGGACAACGGCGATCCCGGCAACTGGAACATCCAGGGCAGCTTCGGCACGGACGCGTGGGGGCTGTGGCCGGGCGCGCACGACATCCGGTGGGAGACCTACAAGGCGATGGGCGTCAAGGTCGACTTCCTGCGCGGCCACAACGACTACTCGATCCCGATCCAGGGCCTGCGCGACGGCTCCGTCGTCCAGGGCTTCACGATGGCCCTCGCCGGCGCCTACAACACGCAGACCGCGTCGTTCACCGTCCCGATCGACCGCATCGCGTGGAACTTCAGCGGCTACTACGGCGTCGACAACATCCGGTACATGACCTACGGCACCTGCCCGCCGGCGCCGTAGTAAGCTCGCCCCGATGATCGGGGAGGTCCTCGACGACACCTACCGCGTGGTCGAACGCCTCGGGGCCGGCGCCATGGGCGAGGTCTACCTGGTCGAGCACGTCCACATCGGGCGGCGCGAGGCGATCAAGGTGCTGCGCCCCGAGATGGCCGCCGACCAGCGGCTGGCCTCGCGGTTCCGCCGCGAGGCGCGCGCGATCAACCGGCTGCGCCACCCGAACATCATCGGGATCTACGACTTCGGCCAGCTCCCCGACGGGCGGCTCTACCTGACGATGGAGTACGCGCACGGCGAGCAGCTCGACGCGGCGCTGCGGCGCGAGGGCCGGTTCGACGTCCCGCGCGCCTTGGCGCTGCTCCACCAGATGGCGTCGGCGATCGATCACGCCCACGCCCACGGGGTCGTCCACCGCGACCTCAAGCCCGGCAACATGGTGCTCGTCGACGAGCGCGGCCACCGCGACGCGCTCAAGATCCTCGACTTCGGGCTCGCCAAGGTGATGAACCCCGGCGGCGGACAGGACGAGCTGACCCTGCGCGGCGAGCTGTTCGGCACGCCCGAGTACATGGCGCCCGAGCGCCTCGGCGACGCGGCGGACGATCCGCGCAGCGACCTGTACTCGCTCGGCTGCATCGCCCACGAGCTGCTCACCGGCAAGCCGCCGTTCACCGGCTCGCGCCCGCTGGTGATGGCCGCGCACATGACGCAGACCGCGCCGCCGCCCGGGCGCAGCGTCGCCGGCGTGCCGCCGATGCTCGACGCCGTGATCGGCCAGCTCCTCGCCAAGGACCCGTCGGTGCGGCTGCAGTCGGGGGCGCAGCTGTGCGCCGCGCTCGAGCAGGTGCCGGGCTACCCGCGCAAGCGCGGGCCGCTGCGATCCGGCGTGATCATGACCTCGTCGACGCTGCCGCCCGGCGGCGACGCGCGCGCGCACCACGCCGGCGCCGTCGAGGTCCACGACGAGCTCACGCTCGGCGACCGCGCGCGCGCGCCGCGCCAGATCGCGTTCGCCGACACCGCGTCGGCCCGCACCGACGAGGTGCGCGACGAGATCCTCGGCGCGCTGGTCGAGCTGGCGCAGGCCGTCGTCGATCACGATCGCGGCGCCCCCGGCAACGGCCACGGCCACGGCACGGGCGACGGCGTGGCGATCGCGCTCGCGCTCGTCCACGCCGTGCGCGACGACCGCGCGCGGATCGGGAACGAGCGGGTCGAGCTCGAGGAGCGCCAGGCGCGCGCGCTGCAGAACGCGCGCGAGCGCGAGGGCAGCCTGCGGTTCGCGATCGCCGAGCTGCGCTACGACCGCGGCCGGACCCCGGCCGAGCTGCACAAGGACCTCGACTTCCAGGTGTCGCAGCTCGAGGCGCGCGTCAAGGACCTCGCCGACGAGCTGCGCCGGGACCTCGATCAGATCGACGACCGCGGGATCGAGCTCGCCGCGCGCGAGCACGACCTCGAGGCGCAGTGGGTCAGCGTCCACGCCCGGCTGCGCGAGGCGCTCGCCGCGCACCTCGCGGCCGGCGGCACCGAGGCGCTGCGCGGCCGCTTCCTCATCGTCGGCACCGCCGCCGAGGAGATGCTGGCGCTCGGCGGGACGTTCCGGTAGCCGCCACGGGCCGGCGAGGCGTCAGCGCACGACGCCGAGCAGCCCGCCCAGCATCTTGTGGGTCAGGCCCCACACGGTGCGTCCCTCGTAGCGCCACGACGGCAGCGTCATCGGCACCGGACCGAACCGGTAGTCGTACGGCGCGTCGAGCGCGCCGGTGGCGGCGACGTCGAGCGGCAGCCAGAAGTGCGCGGTCGCCTCGGCGTTGAGCACGACCGGCTGCTCCTGCTCGAGGTGGAACACGTACGGCGTGATCGTCATCGGCAGGACCTTGCCCTTGGCGACCGCGCGGGTGGCGCCGAGCCGCCCGAGCACGCGCGCGCCGCGCTCGAGATCGAGGCCGACCTCCTCGCGCGTCTCGCGGATCGCGGTGTGGAGCAGGTCTCGATCGGTGTCGTCGAACCGCCCGCCCGGCAGCGCGACCTGCCCGCTCCATCGATCGCCCGGCCGCTCGCTGCGCTGGATCAGCAGGACCTCGGTGGCGCCGCGATCGAACCGCAGGATCGCCGCGACCGCGGCGCGGCTGCCGACCAGCAGGTTCGACGGATCGTCGGGCTCGTGCGCGGCGAGGCGCGCGGCGACGAGGTCGAGCGGCAAGCGATGACGAGGCGACGACTGCACGGACGCCCCACTGTAGCAGGCGCGCGCACCGCGGCCGCCCGCGATCACGGCGGCGCGGCGCGGAGCACGGTCCACTGCTTGACCGGCACCGGCGCCGGCAACGCGGGCGAAACATAGGCCAGGTCGACGACCTCGCCGCCCTGCTCGGCGATCCACCGAGCCACGCCCGGCGCCTCCCACGTCCGCTGCGACATCGCGACCTGCCACGCCTCGGCCAGGCACTGCAGCTTGGCCGCGACGTTCACGGTCCCGCCGAAGTAGTCGAGGTTGGCGTTGAGCCGGACGGCGATGCACGGCCCGGTGTTGAGCGAGATTCGCAGCACCGCGGGCGTGTCGGTCCGACCGGGCGGGAACGTCTGGTGGATCTCGTGGCTGGCGCGCACCGCGTCGAGCGGATCGTTGAACGCGCCCATCGCGGCGTCGCCGATCGTCTTGACCACGGCGCCGCGGTGCCGCGCGATGATCGCGAACACCTGGTCGAAGTGCTTCTTGACCTCGACGAACGCGCCGGGGTCGCCGCGGCGCGCGTACAGCGCGGTCGAGCCGACCATGTCGGTGAACAGGATCGTCTGCTCGCCGACGGACAGCTGGACGTCCGCGCCGAGGTACTCCTCGCCGAACAGGTCGCGGAACTCCTGGAACGACAGCAGGCGCCCGGGGCGCAGCGCGCTGTCCGACCACTGCGCCGCCTCGACGACGAACGCGGTCGGAGCGGCGCCGTCGTTGACCAGCCGCAGCCGCGGCGTCGCGCCGGTCGCGACCTCGCGCGGCGCCTCGCTCGCGCGCCACGTCACGGCCGCGTCGCCCTCGGCCACCGGCGCCGCCGCGGTCGCGTCGAGGTAGCCGTAGCGGCGCTCGCCGTGCAGGCGCAGCCGCCACCGCCCCGGCCCCAGCGGCGGCGCGACCTCGTGCTCGGCGCCCGGCGCCAGCGGGAGCTGGACGCGGACGTGCGCCTTGGTCGCCGGCTCGGCGGCGCAGAACACGCGCTTCTCGATCGGCCGCACCGACGGGTGGACGTGGAACGTGATCTCGACCGCGTCGTCGGTGTCGAACTCGATCGCGCACACCGCGCACGCGCCGCCGCGCGGGATCTCGTCGACGCGGCCGTGCTCCTCGCGCACGCCGCGGCAGTGCGGGCACACCACGTCCCACGACAGCTCGAGCAGGCCCGCGCGCGTCGCGTGGAGGAACACCGACAGCACGGCGTCCTCGTCGGCGCCCCACGCGCGGGCGCGCTCGCGCACCTGGATCCGCGCCAGGTCGGCCTCGTCGCCGGTGCGGACCCAGTCGACGAGGCGATCGACGACCGCGGGGTCGCGCCGAGCCTCCTTCAGCGCACGCGCGATGCTGTCGAGCCGCCGCGCCGCGTCCGGTGGCAGCGCCGGCGCCGCCGCCACGAGCAGCGGCGGCCGCTCGACGCCACGGATCGCCTCGATCACCTTGCGGTAGCCCTTCTCCACCGACGGGAACCCGAGCCGGATCATCGCCGCGCCGAGCGCGCCGCGCGGCACGAACGCGAACCCGACGTGGACCACGGTGCCGTCGCCCGGCGCCTCGTCGAGCCGGTGGACCGCGTGCATGACCTTCATGAACCCGCGCTCGTAGACGCGCGTCCCCGCCAGCCACCGCCCCGCCACCCAGCTCCACGGCCGCTCGACCCACTCGTGGCGCACGCCGCCGTTCTTCGACCAGCCGCGCAGCCGCCCGCCGTCCTCGGTGAAGTGCATCTCGGGGCCGCCGAGCGCGCGGTTGAGGCGCGAGGTGTCGGACACCACGCGCCACACGTCCTCGGGCGCGGCGGCGGTCTCGAACCGCCACAGGTACTCGAGCCGCTTGCCGTCGGGGAGGTCAGCGGGCCACGGGTGGAGGCGGTGCCACTCGTCGAGGGTGTAGGTCGGGCCGGCCATCTGCTACGGTCGTCGGGTCGCCGAGGAGGACCCGTGCGCGAGACCCATTATCGCTCCTGTACCCTGTGCGAGGCCACCTGTGGCGTCGCGGTCGACGTGGACGGTGACCAGGTCGTGGCCATCCGCGGCGACGACGCCGATCCGTTCAGCCAGGGCTACATCTGCCCCAAGGCCACGGCGCTCGCCGACCTGCACGACGATCCGGACCGCCTGCGCCGCCCGATGGTGCGCGAGGGCACGACGTGGCGCGAGGTCGGGTGGGACGAGGCGTTCGACCTCGTCGCGCGCCGGCTCGACGCCATCCGCCGCGCCCACGGCAAGGACGCGATCGCCGTCTACCAGGGCAACCCGACGGCGCACAACCTCGGGCTGCTCACCTACGGCCAGCTGCTGCTGCGCAAGCTCGGGACGAGGAACACCTTCTCCGCGACGTCGGTCGACCAGCTCCCGCACATGCTCGCGGCGCACCTGATGTTCGGCGACGGCGTGCTGATGCCGGTGCCCGACGTCGACCGCACCGACTACTTCCTGTGCATCGGCGGCAACCCGCTGGTCTCCAACGGCAGCATCATGACCGCGCCGGACATGCGCGCGCGCCTCAAGGCGATCCGCGCGCGCGGCGGCAAGGTCGTCGTCGTCGACCCGCGCCGCACCGAGACCGCGGAGCAGGGCGACCGCCACCTGTTCATCCGCCCGGGGACCGACGCGCTGCTGCTGCTGTCGATGCTGCACGTCGTGTTCGCCGAGCGGCTCGAGCGCCCGTCGATGCACCTGCGCGGCCTCGACGCGCTGCGCGCGATCGCGGCGGACTTCGCGCCCGAGGCGACCGCGCCGGTCACCGGGATCGAGCCCGACGACGTGCGGGCGCTGGCGCGCGAGCTCGCCGGCTCGAGCGGCGTCGCGTACGGCCGGATGGGCGTGTGCACCCAGGAGCACGGCGGCGCCGCGGCGTGGCTGATCTACGCGGTCAACGCGGTGTGCGGGCGCCTCGACGCACCCGGCGGCATGATGTGGACGACGCCCGCGGTCGACCTGCGCGTGCTCGCGAAGCTGATCGGCTACGACCTCGGGTTCGATCGCTACCGCAGCCGCGTCCGCGGCCTGCCCGAGTTCGGCGGCGAGCTGCCGGTCGTGACGATGGCCGAGGAGATCGAGACGCCGGGCGCGGGACAGATCCGCGCGCTGGTGACGTGCGCCGGCAACCCGGTGCTGTCGTCGCCCAACGGCGCGCGCCTCGACCGCGCGCTGCCCGGCCTCGACTTCATGGTCTCGATCGACATGTACCTCAACGAGACCACGCGCCACGCCCACGTGATCCTGCCGGGCACCTCGCCGCTGGCGCGCGCGCACTACGACGTCGCGCTGGCGTCGTTCTCGGTCCGCAACGTCGCCAAGTACGCGCCGCCGCTGTGGCCGCGCGCCGCCGACGAGCGCCACGACTGGGAGATCGCGGTCGAGCTGTGGAGCCGGCTGTGCCTGCCCGGCGGCGCGGCGGGGCGGCTGGCCGGTCGCGCCGCGCGCGCCGCGCTGCTGCGGCTCGGGCCCGAGGCGGTGCTCGACGTCGCGCTGCGCACCGGGGCGCACGGCCTGCGCAAGGGCAAGGACGGGCTGTCGGTGGCGAAGCTCCGCGCGGCGCCGCACGGCGTCGACCTCGGCCCGCTCGAGCCACGGCTGCCCGGCGTGCTGGTGACGAAGGACAGGCAGATCGACCTCGTCCCGCCGGTGTTCGCCTCCGACGTGCCGCGGCTGCGCGCGCGCCTGGCCGAGGCGGGCCGCGCGCGCGACGGACTCGTGCTGATCGGCCGGCGCCAGCTCCGCAGCAACAACTCGTGGTGCCACAACAGCCACCGCCTGGTGAAGGGCAAGCCGCGGTGCACGCTGCTGGTCCACCCGCGCGACGCCGCCGCGCGCGGCCTGGTCGACGGCGACCTCGTCACGCTCGCGTCGAAGGCCGGCCGCGTCCGCGTCCCGGTCGAGATCTCCGACGAGATCATGCCCGGCGTCGTGTCGCTGCCCCACGGCTGGGGCCACGACAAGCCGGGCACGCGCCTCGCGGTCGCCAGCGCCACGCCCGGCGCCAGCGTCAACGACGTCACCAGCGAGGACTTCTTCGATCCGCTCACCGGCACCGGCGCCCTGTCCGGCCTCACCGTCACCGTCGAGCGCGTCGCCACCGTCCGCCCCGAGCCGCCGGGCGCCGCCGCGTCGACCACGCCCAGCGCTGCCGCGTCGACCACGCCGGCCGCAGGCGCCGGCGCGTCGGCCACCGCGCACCGCGCCGAGGAGCCCTGACGCGGATCTGACGCCTGCGCTCTGAGGAGCCCTCAGCCCGCACCGGCCCCAGTCGCCGTCATTCGCTCCATCATCCGCCCCGAGATCGTCAACCAGCGCTCGCACGAGCAACCCCTCGCCCAGGCCCCCGCTCGTCCCGCGAGGGGCGATCAGAATCGTGCCCCCTCCGCTCGTCCTGAGCAGGGCCGAGCGCCAGCGAGGCCCGTGTCGAAGGACGATGACAGTCCATCGAGCATCCCGATGTCCTCCACGCCCACGCCAACGCTCTACGACCGCCTCGGCCCCGACGCCCTCCGCGCCGTCGTCACCGACTTCTACGCCCGCGTCTTCGCCGACGTCATGATCGGCTTCCTGTTCACCGGCAAGGACCGCCAGCACCTCATCGACCGCGAGATCGAGTTCACTGCCCGCTTCCTCGGTGCGCGCGACGTCCGCTACACCGGCCGCCCCATGCGGCAGGCCCACGCGCGCTCGCCGATCCTCGGCGGCCACTTCGACCGCCGCCTCCAGATCCTGCGCAACACCCTGCGCGACCACGCCGTCGACCCCGACGTCACCACCGCCTGGATCGACCACCAGCTCGCCCTGCGCCCCCAGATCACCGGCGACGCCGGCAGCGAGTGCGACCACGACGTCGCCGCCGCGCGCCTCGCCAGCCCCGGCGCCCCGCCCGACGACCCGACGGGCTGAGCCGAGCGAAGCGAGGCGACGTCGGTCGAGGCGCCGCGAGCCCGTCTTCGGGCGAGCGAGCCGATCGACAGAGCCCGTGAGGCTGAAAGCCTCGCAGGCGCTGAGAACGCACGCCTTGGCGCGGCCGCCTGGGCTACCCTGCTCGGATGGGGGACCGCAGGATCCGATCGTACATCGCGCTGCTCACGGCGCTCGCCGCGTGCGGGCCCGTGGCCGCCGGCACGCCCGACTCCAGCGGGGGGGGGGTAGCGACGATCGAGGGCCGCGCGTTCCTCGACCTCGACGGCGACGGGCAGCTCTCGGCCGGCGAGGTACCGCTCCCCGGCGCGCGGGTCGCGTGGAACACCAGCGCGTTCACGCTCGCCGACGCCGATGGCTGGTACGCCCTCACCGTGCCCGAGGCCGCCGCCGGGATCGTCTGGGTCTCGGTGCCGAGCTCGGGTCGCCCCGGCCCGGCGTGGACAAGCGTCGCCGCCGCCTCCGGCACGATGCTCGTCGACGTGCCGATCGCGCCGGCGCCCCCCCTCGCCCCGGGCGACAGCGACGGGCGCGGCACGTTCATCGTCGCCTCCGACACGCACATGGACGGGCAGTCCGGGCTGTGGACCCCCGCCGACATGGCGCTCGCGCTGGAGCAGGCGCTCGTCACGACGAGGCCGCCGCGGTTCTTCACCGTCGTCGGTGACATCACGCAGGCAAACCGCCCCGAGGACTTCGACGCCGTTGCCGCGGCGCTCGACGGGATGACCGTACCGTGGGTCCCCGTCCCCGGGAACCATGACTGGTACGACGGCGGCGCCGCGTACCGCGCGACGTGGGGCCCCGACGCGTACAGCTTCGACGTCGGGACGATGCACGTCATCGTGTGGAACACCGCGCAATCCGACGCCCTGGCCGCCGCGTTCGTCCGCGCCGATCTCGCGGGACGACCGGCCGACGAGCTCGTGATCGCGCTGGGGCACGTGCCACCCTCGCGGGCGCTCGCCGAGGACATGCGCGACGCGGGCGTCGACGTCCTGTTCACCGGGCACTGGCACGCCAACCGCGTCGTCCGCCACGGCGCGCTCGTCGAGTACAACACGCAACCGATGGTGATGGGCGGCATCGATCTCTCGCCCGCGGGCTATCGCGTCGTCGAGTTCGACAATGGCGTGCTCGGCGTCGCCCACCACACGTTCGTCGATGCGCCCGTCGTCGAGCTCGTGTGGCCGCCGGCCGACGGCTGCGCCGCGTCGCCGTTCACGCTCACGGTCGCCGCGGAGGCCGGCGCCGGCCTCGCGCCGCCCACCGCGCTCGTCGCCGGCGCGCCCGTCACGCTCTCACCCGCCGGCGGCTGGCTGTGGACGTCCGCCCCGCTCGACGTCCCCGTCGGCGTGCACGCGGTCGAGATCGCCGCGACGTCCGACGACGGCGCGGTCCTCGACCTCGCGCGCGACATCACCGTGTGTGCCGGACAGCCGCCGCCGATCGAGCGTGCGCCCTGGCCGCAGCCCATGGGCGGCACCGAGCGACACGCCTCGACGTCGGAGTCCCCGACGCTGCCGTACGCGCACGCCTGGCTCGCTCCGGCGGGGGCGCATCTCCACCAGTCCCACCCCATCATCGACGGCGGCATCGTCTACGTGACGACCGCCGATCTCGGCGCGGGCGACCGGGGCGGCGTCATCGCGCTGGACCTCGCCACGGGCGCGCTCGTCTGGCGCCACGTCACGGACCTGCCGGTGCGCGGCTCGCCCGCGCTCGAGGGCGACACCGTGGTGATCGGCCTGTCCGATGGCCGGATCCAGGCGCTCGACGCCGCTACCGGCGCGACCCGGTGGGGCGTCGCGCTCGGCGACGGTGTCGAGCCGTCGCAGTCGTCCTTGTGGGGCACGCCGGCGATCCGCGACGGCGTCGTCTACACCGGCACCCAGCGGCGGTTCGTCGCGCTCGCGCTCGACACGGGCGCGGAGCTGTGGCGCGTCGATCCGTTCCCCGATGGCATGTGGCTCGGTTCGTTCTCGGCCCCGGCCGTCACCGACGACCTCGTCGTCGCGACGTTCAACCGGACCTCGGGGCTGGTCGCGTTCGACCGCGAGACCGGCGCCGAGGTCTGGCGCGTCGCCACCGCCGCGACCCGCGCCGTGAACACCGCGCCGGTCGTCATCGGGGACCGCGTCGTCGTCGGCAACGTCTCGGGCGAGGTCGTCGCGCTCGACCTCGCCAGCGGCGACGAGGTGTGGAGGACCCGCGTCGTCGACGGCGGCCACGACTGGGCGTACGCGATCGCCGGGAGCATGGCCTTCGCCGGCGGCCTGATCGTCGTCCCCACCCAGTGGGGCGCGCTGGTCGCGCTCGACGCCGACTCCGGCGAGGTCCTCTGGACCCACGCCGCG
Organism: Myxococcales bacterium; assembly: GCA_011526095.1. Lineage (GTDB taxonomy): Bacteria > Myxococcota_A > Polyangia > Haliangiales > Haliangiaceae > WYBA01. The sequence continues at coordinate 43,951 of WYBA01000483.1, forward strand.
CGCGACGGCGTCATCCGCGCAGCCCACTATCGTGGCGTCCAGCCCGGCTTCCAGGCGTCGCCGCTGATCGCCGGCGACGTGGTGTGGGCCGCCGACACCTCGGGGCACCTCGACGCGCTCGACCTGTCGACCGGCGAGGTCGTCTGGTCCACCGAGCTCGGCGCGCCCGCCCTGGGCGGCATGGCCAGCGCGGGTGACTTCCTGATCGTGCCGACCTACGACGGCGCCGTGCACGCGCTCGTGCCCTCCCGGGACGGCGGCGCCGTCGGCGATCCGGACGCGAGCGCCGAGGGCTGCTGTGCCGCCGGCGGTGGCGGCGCGAGCGGCGCGAGCTGGCTGGCGCTGGGCACGCTCGCGGCGCTGCGCCGCCGACGCCGGACCTGCGCCTGAAGCGAGGGGCCGCCCCGCGCCAACCTCCGTACTCGCGCGGAGTGCCCGACGCGGGTGCGCAAGCCGATCGACAGGAATATAGAGCGTGGTCGAAGTCACCACGGTCCCCGAGCAGGACAGTTCCCGCTTGCATTCGTCATCGCCGTCATGATATCGGCGAAATCAAGTTGGGAAGGCAGCTGCCGCTGGTGCTACGGACATGGGGAGGCAAGCGCGCCGGCGCGGGCCGGCCTCGGCGCGGTGTGCGGTCGAGCCAGCCCCACAAGGTCCGCCCGTCGCTGAGCCGTCACCACCCCGTGCACGCGACCTTGCGCGTGGTCGAGCGAGTGGGTCGGCTGCGCCGCCTCGACATGTGGCGCGCGCTGCGGCGCGCGGTGATCTGCGTGCTCGAGCGCGACCGCTTCCGCATCGTCCACCTGTCGATCCAGGGCAACCACGTCCACCTGATCTGCGAGGCCGAGGACGAGCAGGCCCTCGCGCGCGGCCTGCAGGCGTTCCAGATCAGCGCGGCCAAGCGGATCAACGCCGCGCTGAGCAAGCGCACGGACCGGCGCGCGCGCGGCCAGGTGTTCGCGGACCGCTACCATCGGGAGACGCTGACGACGCCGCGACAGTGCCGCAACGCGCTGGCCTACGTGCTCAACAACTGGCGCAAGCACCGAGAAGACGCGGCGCGCACGGGGGCGGCGCTCGACCGCTTCGCCACCGGCTGGCACTGGGACGGCTGGAGCGAGGCGACGCCGCCGGTGCGGCTGACGCCCGAGACGGAGCTCGTGCCAGTCGCGTACCCGACCTGCTGGTTGCTCACCACCGGCTGGCGTCGACACGGGCTGGTCTCGCCGTGGGAGCGGCCCGGCCCGACGTAGCGTCGCCCGCCCCCACCCGTCACTCCCGACCCGGCGCGCGGTCACCACGCAACCGCCGCGTGCGCCGGCCGATGCAGCGGGCATGATGACGAACATGGAGCTGAGCGCCCCTTCCAACTGGTGTGACTACCGCTGCGCGCGGTGTCCGCTCGCCCGCGCCTGCCCGGCGCGGGGCGAGGAGGTCCGCACCGCGGAGGAGATCCAGGGCGAGGCGCTGATCGCCGCCGAGGCGGCCGCGCGCGCCCAAGACGCCGCCTACGACGAGGGCTTCGCCCGCGGCTGGCGAGACGCCGGCCCCGACGACGACAACCCCGACGATCCGTACGACGAGGCCGGACTGGCCGAGCAGCTGGCGGCGTTCGACGCGCCCGGCGACGACGACGGCGACGACGATGGCCTGCCGCCGATGCCGCCGGATCTGCCGAACCACTGGCTGCGCGCGTGGGACCGGCTCGTCGCACGCGACACCCGCGCGCTGCTCGTGATCGGCAAGGTCGGGCGCGTCATGGGATACCTGGCGCACTGGGCGCCCGACGACGAGATCCACGCCGCCGACACGATCCCCAACCTGCTCCTGCTCGAGCGCCTGCTCGGCGCGATGCGCACCGACGCCGAGCGCCTGCGCCCGACCCGCCCCGGCGACGTCGCGGCGTTCGACGACGTCGACAGCGCGCTGCGCGCGATGCTGGCCCCGCTGTTCGAGCTGATCAGCGACGACGATCGCGCGGTCCTCGACGCGCTCGCCGCCGCCGGCCAGGCGCCCTCGCCGTTCGCACGCCTCGCCCCACCGTAGGCTCACTCGTCGTCGCCCATCCATGCCGCCATCGCGCGGCCCCGCGCGATCCCGGCCGCCGGCGCGACCTCCAGCCCCGGCGCCCGCGCGATCCCGACCGCCGGCGCGACCTCCAGCCCCGGCGTCCGCTCGACGTCAGCGCGCGGCGCGCCCGCGCGCAGGGTGGGGTCCGCGGGTGGAAAGGCGCGGGCTTCGCGCCGCAGGCAGCCGCACCGGAGCCGACCGCTCGTCCAGGCACCAGGGCCCCGACCGAAGGCTGGCTCGACCGCGCCGAACCCGCGGGCCCCACCCGAGCGCGTGGCAGCCGCGCGCGCTCGCGCTCTC
>WYBA01000067.1 GCA_011526095.1 Myxococcales bacterium
CGCGGGCGCGGTCGCCGTCGCCGGCGCGCGCGGGTGCGCCGAGCGCCGCGACGAACGCGTCGATCGCCGCGGGATCGCCGAGCCGGCCCAGCGCGATCGCCGCGGCCTCGCGCACCTCGTCGGAGCGGTCGTCGCGCCAGGCGCGGCGCAGCGCGCCGGCCGCGGCGTCGTCGCCGTTCTCGCCGAGCGCGAGCGCGGCGCGCCGCCGGTCGTCCGCGGTCGCGGCGTGGACCAGCCCGCGCGTCAGATCCGCGGTGACCGCGCCGCGCCCGCGCCGCCGCGCCGTCGCCTCGCGATCGCCCGCCGCCTCGCGCGCGGCGTCGATCTGATCGAGCGCGAACCCGCGCAGCGTCGGGTCGCCGTCGCGGCCGAGCGCGTCGATCACCAGGCGCGGCGCGTCGCGCGGATCGGCCGCGACCAGGATCCGGATCGCGGTGCGCTGCGCGACGCGCCCGGCGCGCCGCTCCGGCGTCAGCGCAGCGCGCGCGGCGGCGACCGCGCCGTCCACGCCGTGCAGCCGCGCGGCGACCAGCGGTGACATCGCGGCGATCGACCACCACGGGTCGATCTCGGCCAGCAGCCGCGCGATCGGCACCTCCTCGAGCGCGCGCGCCGCGTGCGCCGCGGCGGTCCAGCGATCGAGCTCGCCGCGCGCCGCCGCCGCCAGCGCGTCGTCGAGCGTGCGCCACGCCGCCGGGCGCGCCACCCGCACGCTCGGGTGGGTCGGCACGGCGACACGCTCGCCCGCCGCGGCCGCGGTCGCGCCGACGACGCGGATCAGCGCGACGCCGAGCACCTGGTGGACGCGCACGACGTCCTCGAGGCGCTCGTCGACCGGGCGCGCCGGGATCGCGGCGAGCAGCTCGGCCGGGCGCGTCAGCCCCAGCTCGCGCAGCCGCGCCGCCGGCGCCTCGACCGCGCGCGCGGTGAACGCCGCGAGCCCTTGCGCCAGCAGCTCGGCGACCTCGCCGCGCACCTCGGCCAGGCTGATCGCCGCGGTCGAGGCGCCGGCGGCGCGCGCGCGCGCCACGCGGTCGACGTCCGCGGCGCCATCGCCCTCGTCACCTGCGTCCGGCGCCCGCGCCGGCGGCAGCGGCCGCAGCGCCAGCGCCTCGCCGCGCGCGACGACCACGGCCGCGGGCACCAGCACCGGCAGCGCGCGGTCGAGCGCCAGCTCGCCGATCACCGCGCGCAGCGTCACCCCGCGCAGCGCCGCGCCGAGCGCGTCGTCGACCAGCACGCCGGCCGCGCCGTCGGGCAGCGCCAGCGCGGCGCCGCGGTCGTCGACGACGCGCAGCCGCGCCCCGTCGACGTCGACCGCGGTCGCGCGCACCGCCACCGGCACGGCGTCCGGCGCGAACGGGTCGCGCCGCTGCTCCTGCAGCGTCGCCAGCGCCGCGTCGACGCCGGGCAGCGCGACCTCGAGCAGCTGGGTCATCACGGCGCCGGTGAGCGCCGCCGCCTCGCCGGGCTGCTCGAGATCGACCCGCCGCGGCGGGAACCCCGGGTACAGGCTGCCGCCCGCGCCGATCAGCGCCAGCCCGGCGCGGCTCGGCGGCGGCGGCGTGCGCCGCGCCAGCCACGCCGGCAGGATCTGCTTCTCGGCGTAGTGCCCGCCGCCGGCGACGTCGAGGTAGCGCGCCTGGCGGATCGCGAAGCCGTCGGGCGTGTCGACGCGCTCGTACGCGTACTCGACCAGGTGCAGCCCGGTCACCGGCTCGCGGTCGGCCTTGCGCCAGGTCTTGCCGATCAGCTCCTCGACGTGGCGGGCGTCGAGCGGCTCGCCGCCGAGGTGCTTCTCGATCTTGCGCGCGGTCAACAGCACGTCGCACAGCAGCTCGGCCCACGCCTCGGCCGCGACGCGCCCGCCGCGCGCCGCGACGTCGAGCCGCGCCGCGAGCGCGAACACCCGCGCGGCGAGCCGGCGCAGCGTCGCCGCGCGCAGCGCCTCGGCGAGCGCACGCACCGCGTCGGCGCGGCCCTCGCCGACCGAGGCCACGCCGGTCGCCGCCAGCTCGCGCACCAGCGTGATCGCGCGCGCGACGCCGTCGGCGCGCAGCGCCGCGACGTCCTTCTTGCCCGCCTTGGGCGCGCGCGCGCGCGCGCCGGGGGCGCCCTCGGGCGGACGCTCGCTCTCGGCGAACGCCTCGGGCGCGTTCGCCCAGCTCACCAGCAGCGCGGCGGCGTGCTTGCAGAACGGCCGCGTCCGCGCCGCCATGCACGTGCACCGTGCCGCGACCTTGTCGGCGACCGTGACCATCACCTTGTAGGGCGCGGCCGCGGCGCCGCGCGCGTCGGCGTAGAGCTTGTCGCCGTGGCGCGCCAGGTTCACCAGCCCGCCGTCGTCGGCGAACGCGGCGCCCTTGGCCAGCTCGCCGGCGTCCGCGACGATGTCGCGCAGGTCGTCGTGGCCGAGGCGTCGCACGGGCGCGCGACTGTAGCCCAGCGCGCGCTACGGCGCGGGCGGGGGATCGTCCGGCGCCGGGCCGCCGGGGCCGCCGGGACCGCCGGGGCCGCGGGGCCCGCCCCAGCCGCGGCGCCCGCCGGGGCCGCGCCGCGGCAGGCCGTCGGCGAGCTCCTGTGCGGTGAGCACGCCGTCGCCGTCCTTGTCGATCTCGGCGAAGTGCTCGGCGACGCGGCGGGCCGGGCCGCGCGCGTCCTGGCTGTTCTCGAGGTCCTTCGCGGTCAGCTTGCCGTCGCCGTCGGCGTCGAGCTCGACCGCGAGATCGGCGGTGCGCTGGACGTGGACCGCCTCGCGCTCGGTCTCGCTCAGCTCCCCGTCCTTGTCGGCGTCGAACTGCTCGAGCATCTCGGCGCGGCGATCCTCGCGCGCCTGCATCCGCGCGTCGCGGTCGGCCTCGCGCGCGGCCTCCATCGCGGCCAGCTCGGTGGCGTCGAGCTTGCCGTCCTTGTCGGCGTCGAACTCGGCGATCCGCGCGGCGCGCCGGGCGTCGCGCTCCTCGGGCGTCATGCCGCCGCCGCGCGGGCCGCGGTCGTCGGGACCGGGGCGGGCGGGCAGGGCGCGATCCGGCACGTCGCGCCGCGGCGCGTTGCCGCCGACGCGCGGCGGCGGGACGTCGCGCTGGGACGCGGTCGGGGTGGGCGGGGACGCGGGCTTCGCGTCGTCCTTGCAACCGGCGGCGGCGACGGCCGCGCCGAGCGCGAGCAGCAGGGAGATCGAGGTGCGGTGCAGCATGGCGGACTCCTCGCCGCGCGAGCATTGCATGGCGCGCGCCAGCGCCGCGCGCGACGCAACCGCGCAACGCGTGCGGCGTCGGGTGCCGCGCGGGTCTGCGGGAACTGCAGGAGCTGCCAGAAAGGCAGCGCGCGCGGGTGCGGACCCCGCGTCACGGCGGCGGCGCGACGTGGACCATCCGAGCCTCGCTGATCAGCGCGCCCGGGTCCTGGCCCTGCATCACCCGCGCGACGACCTGCGCGAGCAGGCGCGGCGTGCAGCCGAAGCACCACGCGCCGACGGCGGCGAGCTCTGCCGCCATCGCGTGGTCGTAGGCCGGGCGGCCGTCGTCGGTCAGCGCGAGCACGACCAGCACGCGCGTCCTCGACTCGACCAGCGCGCGGACGTGGGCGACGAGCTGGCCGCGGTCGCCGCCCTCGTGCAGGTCGGTGACCAGCACGAACATCGTGCGCTCGGGGCGCTCGATCAGGTGCTCGCGCGCCCACGCCACCGCGCGCCGGATGTCGGTGCCGCCGCCGAGCTGGGTCGCGAACAGCACGTCGACCGGATCGACCAGCAGCGGCGTGGCGTCGACGACCTCGGTGTCGAACAGGCACAGCTTGGTGCGGACGACGTCGATCGACGCGAAGATCGCCGCCATGATCGACGCGTAGACCACGCTCTGCGCCATCGAGCCCGACTGGTCGACGCACAAGACGACGTCCCACTCGTGGCGGCGGCGCTGGTTCTTCCAGAAGTACAGCCGCTCGGCGATCAGGCGCTGGCGCTCGGCGTCCCACCGCGCCAGGTTCTTGCGGATCGTGCGGCGCCAGTCGAGGTTGCGCAGGCTGCGCAGCGGCGCGTGCTGGTCGCGCCGCACCGCGCCGAGCAGGGCGGTGCGGACCTCGACCTCGAGCTGCCGCCGCAGGTCATCGACGATCTCGCGGATGATCTGGCGGGCGAGCTCGCGCGCCTGGTCGGGGACGAGGTGGCGGGCCGCGAGCAGCGTCGCGACCAGCTCGACGTTGCGCTCGAGCAAGGGCAGCGTCTCGGGCTCGAACAGCAGCTCCGCCAGCCCGCGCCGCGCGACCGCGTCCTTCTGGACCATCGCGACGACGTCCTTGCCGAAGAACTTGCGCAGCGCCCCGAGCCAGCGCGGCAGGTACGGCCGCGTCCCGCCGGCGCCGGGGCGGCCGTGGTCGTAGACGAACGCGAGCGCGGCGTCGAGCTCGCCGAGATCGGCCGGGTCGACGCCGAGCCCGTCGGCGCCGGCGGCGAGGCGATCGAGCGCGGCGTGGGGGCTCGCCTGCTCGGCGCCCGGCCCGAGCGCGAGGCGCCAGCGCAGCAGCTGCGCGCGGTGCTCGTGGGAGAGCTCGTCGTCGTCGCTGTCTTCGGCGTGGCTCACAGCAGGTCGTCCAGGTCGTCGAGGGCGGCGGCGAGGTCCCCTCCGATCGCGGCGAGCCGCGCCTTGTCGGTCTCGGCGATCACCGCGGCCGCGGCGCGCGCCTGCGCCCCGATGCCGCGGATCGCGATCACGTTGTCGAGCAGGTAGCGGCGCTCGGTCGCGCCGAGCGCCGCCAGCGCGCGACGCAGCACGGGCAGCACGTCGGCGAACGCCTCGGGGGGGATCGCGGCGAGGAACGCGTCGAGCGCGGCGACGACCGGCCGCGACTTGACCAGCACCAGCGCGTTGACCTCGAGGAACCCGGCGAGGTACGCGGCGGCGGCGGCGGGCGCGACCGCGCGCGACAGCCGCAGCGACACGGCGGTGGCGAGCGCGTCGTCGTCGAGCGCCTGGGCGAGGTAGAGCAGGCCGGCGGCGAGGCCCGCGGCGGCGGGGTGGACGTCGAACGAGTCGGCGGTGTCGCGCGCGGCGGCGAGCCAGGCGTCGCGCCCGCCGGTGTCGGCGAGCCGCGGCTGGGCGAGCGCGACCTCGTGCAGCGCGCGCAGCGCGCGACCGACCGCGTCGACCGACCCGTCGTCGACGATCGCCGCGCCGGGCAGGCGCAGCACCGCGCGGTCGAACGTCGTGACGCACAGCCGGGCGATCGCCGGGTCGGCGGCGCGGCCGCGCGCGCCGCCGTAGGAGGTCAGCGCCGACAGCGCGGCGCACGCCCGCGCCAGCGACGGCAGGTCGTCGTCGTGGGCCGCGGCGTCGTCGCACGCGGCGAGCGCGCGGTCGACGATCGCGGCGCAGCCGGCGACGACGGCCTCGAGCAGCACGTCGGCCGCCTCGCCGGTGCCGCGCGCCGCCGCCAGGCGCGCGCCGAGCACGTGGGTCGCGACGTCCTCGAGCGAGTCACCGAGCACGACCTTCTCGACCAGCGCGATGTCGGTCGCGGGCGTCCACTGCGCGGTCCACGCCTCGCGCACGCGGGTCAGCGCGTCGAGGCCGCCGGCGGTGTCCTCGGGATCGCCGCCGGCCGCGCGCCCGCGCGCGACGCCTCGGAAGCTCGCGTACGGGATCTCGGCGACGCGCAGGCGGTGGAGGAACACGCTCGCGCCGACCTGGACGTCGTCGACCAGCGACAGCGACAGGTCGGTCGGCTCGTCGTGCGCCGGCAGGCGGCGGCCGCGGACCTCGCGCCAGAACTCGGCCTGCAGCGGGCCTTCGCCGAGCCGCGCGGCGACCTTGCCGATCGCGCGGCCGACCGCGGCGACGTCGAGCACGGCGTCGACCGGCCCGGCCTCGCCGCGCCCCATCGTCGCGATCGCCGCCTCGCGCGCCTCGTCGAGCCCCGGCGCCGGCTTGCCGCGCAGCGTCGCCAGCATCACCGCGAGCCGCCACGCCTCGATCGTGTCGGCGAGCGACACCGCGAACCCGCGCAGGCGCAGCGCGTCCCCGACCTCGATCAGCGTCTGGAGCGTGGCGTGGGCGAAGTCGGCGCCGGCGTCGTGGGCGCGCTGGTAGTAGCGCGGCGCGCGCGTGCCTGCGCCGTAGCCGCCGTGGCGCGCCTGGTCCGACAGCCGCGGGAAGCTGTACGGGATCAGCGTGCGCGCCGCGGGCACCGGCGGGGGCAGCGCGCCCGGCGCGGCGCGCGCGAGGTCGACGTCGCCGGCGAGGAACGCCGCGGCGTGCGCCGCGCCGACGACGACCGCGATGTCCTCGGGCGCGACGCCCTCGTCGATCACGTCGAGGATCCTCGCGGCCATCACCGCGTCGCGATCGCGGCTGCGGTGCGAGCCGCGCCCGCGCGCGGTCACCATGTGGGCGTACGCGAGCAGCGTCGCGCGCAGGTCGTCGGCCGCGTGCGCGGGCGCCTCGAGGTAGCTGTCCCACAGCTCCTCGAGGCTGCGCATCGTCGTCGACGCCGCGACGAAGTCGTCGATCGAGTCGAATTCGGGCTCACCTTCCCCGTGCCCGTGCCCGTGCCCGTCTCCGTCTCCGCCTCCGTCTCCGTCTCCGTCTCCGCCTCCGTCTCCGCTTCCGTCTCCGTCTCCGTCTCCGTCTCCGTCTCCGTCTCCGTGCCCGTCTCCGTCTCCCCCGCTCATCCTGAGCAGGGCCGAGCGCGAGCGAGGCCCGTGTCGAAGGACGTCTCCGCTTCCGTCTCCGCTTCCGTCTCCGTCTCCTCGTCCCGCCTCCTCCGCCGCCACCGCCAGCGCCGTCCCCACGTCCAGATCGATGAACGCCGCCGGCACGCCGTTCGCCGCCGCCCACCGCAGCGCCACGTACTCTGGCGAGAACGACGCGAACGGCCACACCACGCTGTGCGACGGACCATCGGTCCGGTAGCCGAGGATCGCCACCGGCGGCCGCGTGTCCGGATCCACCAGCACCGGCGCCAGATCGATCGCGTCGACCGGCCCCTCGATCAGCACGCGCGCAGGCCGCCACCGGTCGAGCTCGGCCTCGACGACGCGGCTGACCCGCGGCGAGTGGTGGCGCACCGGCAGCAGGCGCACGCGCGCCAGCGCGGCCAGGTCCCGCGCCGGGCCCGCCTTGCGCTTGCCGCGCGGCGCGCGCGCCGTCACGCGCCCTTGCCGTCCTTGCCGCCGGCGCGCGCGCCGGTCAGCGCGCGCACCGCGGCGTGCAGCTCCTTCCACGCCGCGCCGCGGCCCTTGGCGACGGTCTCGACGTACTCGCGCAGCACGCCGACGTCGTCGGGGCCGTCCTTGGCGAGCGCGCCCACCAGCGTGCGCGCCAGCTCCGACGGCCCGGCGGCGCCGCCGCCGAAGCCGTGGGCGAGGATCCCGCTGGAGAACAGCACGCTGATCGCCTCGGCGGTCGACAGCGTCGTCGACGGCGCGCGCAGCTTGGTCTTGCCGTCGCGGGTCACGCCCGCGCGCAGCTCCTGGAACATCGTCACCAGGATCCGCGCCAGCTCCGCCGGCGGCGGCGCGCCGACCTGGTAGTCGGTGCGCAGCTCGGCCTCGCGTCGCGTCACGATCGCCAGCTCCTGCTCGACGTCGTCGACCACCGGCACCGTGGCGAAGTTGAACCGGCGCTTGAGCGCCGAGCTCATCTCGTTGACGCCGCGGTCGCGCGTGTTCGCGGTCGCGATCAGGTTGAACCCGCGCTGCGCCGCCACCTGCTGGCCGAGCTCGGGGATCGCCAGCACCTTCTCGGACAGCAGCGAGATCAGCGAGTCCTGGATCTCCGGCGTCGTGCGCGTGACCTCCTCGAACCGCGCGCACAGCCCGCCCTGCATCGCGCGCAGCACCGGCGACGGCACCAGCGCCCGCTCGCTCGGCCCCTCCGCCAGCAGCAGCGCGTAGTTCCACGAGTACTTGACGTGCTCCTCGCCGGTGCCGGCCGTGCCCTGGACGACCAGCCCCGAGGTCCCGCTGATCGCGGCGGCGAGGTGCTCGGACAGCCAGCTCTTCGCCGTGCCCGGCTCGCCGACCAGCATCAGCGCGCGGTCCGAGGCCAGGGTCGCGATCGCGACCTGGACCAGGCCGCGGTCGCCGACGTACTTGGGCGTGATCGTCACGCCGCCGACAGGGGCGTCGCCGCCGAGGATGTAGTGCTCGACCGCGCGCGGCGACAGCTTCCACCCGGGCGGGCGCGGCGCGGCGTCGGCGGCGGCGAGCGCCGCCAGCTCGTCGGCGTAGCGGACCTCGGCGGGCGGTCGGATGTCGCCGCGCGGCGCGGCAGGGGAGGCGGCCATGCCGCGCAGCTTACGCCGGGCGGCGGGCGCGAGCCGCTACAGCGCCTCGTAGATCGGCCGCCAGAAGTCGCAGTGCTCGGCGCCGGCGCCGGCCTCGACCGCCGGCGTCGCGGACAGGTCCATCGCGGGATCCGCGTCGTCCCACGCCGGCCACGCCGGGTCCGCCGGATCCCCGCCGCTGGCCGGATCGCCGGTGCGCGCGAACCGCGTCCAGTAGCGCTGCACCTGCGCCGACAGCGCGAGGTCGGTCGCCGTCGGCTCGTACGGCGCGCCACCCGCGGTCTCGACCGCGTCGAACGTCCCGAACACGTAGGGTACGTCGAGGCCGTGGACCGCGCCCAGCGGCGACGCGTCGTAGGAGAACAGGTAGCGCCGCACCGGCGCGTCCTGGCCGAGCGCGGCCGACCGCGTGATCTCGCGCGACGGGCACAGGAACCGCGCGTCGGTCGTGACCTTCACGTACGCCGCCCGCGGCGGCGAGAGCGCGGCGTACTCGGCGAGCACCGCGTCGCCGAGCGCCGCGCCGTACGTGGCGTGGATCGCCGCCTCGTACGCCTGCTGCGTCATCGTCAGCGGCGCGACGCCCGAGGTCTCGTCGGCGTTGGCGCCGACGATCAGCGGCACGGCGTGGTGCCGGCCCGCGCGGATCGCGGCCTCGGCCTGCTCGGGCAGCACGTCGCCGTCGACGTTGGGCCCGTAGGTCGCCGCGAGCAGCGCCCCGACCGGCGCGGCGGCGGCGCGCGTGACCGCCTCGGCCGAGGCGGCGCGCGCGCACGCGGCGACGTCGGCGTCGTCGTCGCAGCCGAGCGCCGCGATCACGGCGGCGCCCTGGTCCTCGGCCTGCGCCAGCGTATCGAGGAACTTGCAGGCGCCGCTCTGGATGATCGCGCGATGGAACAGACCGGCCGCGGCCGGCGTGGCGAGCAGCGTGCACACGTTCCGCCCGCCCGCGGACTCGCCGAAGATCGTCACGTTGCCCGGGTCGCCGCCGAACGCCGCGGCGTTGTCGCGGACCCACGCGAGCGCCGCGACCTGGTCGAGCAGGCCGGCGTTGCCCGCGCCGATCGCCGGGTGCGCGAGGTAGCCGAGCTGGCCGAGCCGGTAGTTGATCGTCACGACCACGACGTCGCCGGCGGCGGCGAGCCGGTCGCCGCGGTAGTACGGCTCGGCGCTGCCGCCGATCGCGTTGCCGCCGCCGTGGATCCACACCATCACCGGGCGGTCCGCGGTCGCGGTGTCCGGGACCCAGACGTTGAGCGTCAGGCAGTCCTCGTCGCCGAGGTAGGCGCCGGTGTCGGGATCGAGCTGCGGGCAGCGCGCGCCGAGCGCTTCGGCGTCGGAGATGCCGGCGGCGCACGCGGCGGGCGCCGGAGGCTGGAACCGGCGCTCGCCGGTCGGCGGCGCGGCGTAGGGGACGCCGAGGTAGGCCAGCCCGCCGGCCTCGGCGGCGACGCCGCGGAACGCCCCCGAGGTCGTGACGGCCACGCCCGGCTGGTCCGCGCCCTCCGCGCCGCAGCCGCTGGCGTCCGCGCTGGCGTCGTCGCCCGCGTCGGGCTGCGCGCCGGTGTCGCCGCACGCCACAGCGACGACCGCGAGGGTGGTGGAAACGGCGACGGTGCGGAGCATCGCCCGGGGTAGAGCACGCCCCGTGCCGACGTCTGGGCCGACGCCCGCGTCGACGTCCGGGCCGAAGACCGAGCCGGACACCGAGCCGATCAGGCGGGCGTCAGTTCGTGCACTTGGTGTCCTTCTCGGGACACTTGAACCGGATGTGGAAGTGGTCGTGGTGGTTGTCTTCGTGACGCACCAGCCCCGTTCCGTCCGGGTACTCGAAGTAGCTGTCGAGGAGCTTGGTCGGGACGTCGTGGTCCTTCGCCCAGTTGTAGATCTTCTTCTGCAGCGCGTAGTCGAGGTAGATCGCCTGCACGCCGTTGGGCGAGTCGGCCGTCCGCGCGAACGCGTGGAGCAGCGCCCACATCGCCGGCAGGTCGAGCTCCGCGTCCTCGAACCCGACGAAGTTCTCCGGGTATCCCTTCGGCCGCTTCTTGAAGTAGAACCCGATGTCGACGTCGCGCCCGCTCTGGTGCGAGCGGTGCAGCGAGACCTCGCCGCCGCGCTTCTCGGACAGGTCGCCGATCGCCAGCTTGTGGACGCGGGGGAACCGCTTCCGCACGGCCTGGATCGCCTTGATGATGTGCTTGACCGCGTGGGTCGTGCCGAACGCGCGGTGCTCGCGGCGGATGTAGTACCCCTTGCCGGCGGGCAGTCGCATCGCGTTCTGCAGGCTGCCCGACCACGGCGCGCCGATCGACTGGCCCTTCTTGGCCGCGACCTTCAGGTTGGCCTTGCCGCGCTTGCCGCCGTCGGCGCCATCGTCCAGGCCGTAGTCGGCGGCGACCTTCTTCGACTTCTTGCCACCGCCGTCCTCGCCCTCGCAGTCCGGCACGATCAGGGTCTGGCCCTCGTAGATCGTGGTGCCGGACAGGTCGTTGGCCCGCTGGAGCTGCTTGACGGTGCAGCCGGAGCGCTTGCCGATCTTCGACAGCGTCTCGCCGCTCTCGACCACGTGCATGCTGTCGGCCTGCGCGCGCGACGGCGCGCCCGCGACCAGCGTCGCGGCGGCACACAGGGCGAGCACGAGCGGACTGCGCATGACCGGCGAGAGTCCTACCATGACGCGGGCTCGCCCGGGCACGCTAGTTTTTTGCGCACAGGGCCTTCATCCGGACCAGCACCGGCGCCAGATCCTCCTGGAGCTTCTGCTGGAAGTCACCCCGGGTGAGCCGCTTGCCCGCCGCGATCATCGCGCCGAGCGAGCCGCACGCGCGGTGGACCTCGGCGAACCCGTCGTAGCTGGCGGTGTAGAGCCGCACCTCGACGAGCGTGGCGTTGTTGGGGCGGCGGCGCAGCCCGAGGTCGGCCACCAGCGCGTCGATGATCTCGGCCTTCCGCGCCAGCTTCTCGGCGTCGGGCCGGTCCGACGCGTAGAGCGCTTCGAGCGCGCGGTAGGCCTCGGCCATCCGGTCGGTGCGCGCGCGCCGGCGCGCCAGGTCCTCGCGGTAGGCGACGACCTCGCGCGAGGTCTCGCCGAACCGCTCGACGAGCAGCTGGTCGGCCAGCGCGTCCCCGACGTACTCGGCGATGCCCTCGTTGAAGAACATCTGGTCGGGCACCAGCACGGTCGCGTGCACCGACTCGTGGATCACGACGTTGGCGAGGTCGCCGAAGCCGGTCTCCTCGTCGGCGGTGCGCGGGTCGCCGTCGGGCAGCATCGTCGACAGCAGCGGGTCGGGGAACCAGCCGCCGGTCGAGTACGCGCCGGCCGGGCGGGCCATCGCGTCCCACCCGTCGGCCTCGAGCTGCTCGCGGTGGCGGATCGCGTCGTCCTCGTCGAACCAGCCCAGGCCGGTGAAACACCCGACGATCGGGAAGCACCACCGCCGCGGTCGCAGCGACAGCCGCGGCGCGGCGCCGACGAAGTAGACCGCGTAGTCGCGGTCGAGGTCGACGTAGCGGTCGTAGTTGTCGGTGACCGACAGCCCGGCCTCGCCCGCCCACTGCTTGATGCCCGGGACCTCGGCGAGCAGCTCGCGCACCGCCAGCGGCAGGTCGGGGTCGGCGATCGCGTCCTCGAGCGGGACCGCGCGGCGCAGCAGGTCGAAGTGACCGTGGCCGGCCTGCGCGAGGTAGCGCGGCATCAGGCAGCCGGCGGTCGCCAGCGCCGCGACCAGCGCGAGCGCGCGGATCATCGGAGGACCGAGCTCACGGCGCGGGCTCACAGCGCGGCGACGACCGCGGCGGCGAGGGCGGCGGCGTCGTCGGCGCCGAGCTTGCCGGGCTTCCAGCCGACGCCCAGGCCGTCGCTGCCGAGCTTGGGGATGATGTGGAAGTGGACGTGGAACACGGCCTGGTGCGCGCCGGCGCCGTTGTTCTGCAGCACGTTGTAGGCGGTCGCGCCCGACGCGGCCATCACCGCGCGGCACAGCCGCGGCAGCACGCGGCCGATCGCCGCCGCCGCGTCGTCGGACAGCTGGTCGAGCGTCGCGGCCGGCTCCTTGGGGATGACGAGGGTGTGGCCCTTCGACAGCGGGAAGATGTCGAGGAACGCCAGCACGTGCTCGTCCTCGTAGACCTTGTGGCACGGCAGCTCGCCGCGCAGGATCTTGCTGAACACGGTCTCGGCCATGGGCGGAACGTACCACCGCCGCGCGCGTGGCCGTGGCGCGGCCGCGTCAGGGATCGAACCGGTAGCCCGACCCGCGCACCGTCACGAAGTGCCGCGGGTCCTCCGGATCGTCCTCGAACCGCTTGCGGAGCTGACCGACGAAGTTGTCGACGGTGCGCGGCGAGCCCGCGTTCTGGCCCCACACCTGCGCGAGCAGCCGGGCGCGCGCGAACACCTGCGACGGGTGACGCACGAAGAACACCAGCAGCTCGAACTCCAGGTGCGTCAGCTTCACCGGCGTCCCGCCGCGCGTCACCGTGCGCTGCGCCAGGTCGATCGTGACGTCCGAGAACGTCAGCACGTCGCCGGTCGCCACCGGCGCGGCGTCGCCGGCGTGCGCCGGCTGGGCCCGGCGCAGCACCGCGTCGATCCGCGCGAGCAGCTCGGCCAGCGCGAACGGCTTGGTCACGTAGTCGTCGGCGCCCAGGCGCAGCGCGGCGACCTTGTCGGTCTCGCCGTCGCGCGCCGACACGACGATCACCGGCACGACGTTGTCCGACGCCCGGATCGCCTGCAGCACCTCGAGCCCGTTGCGGCGCGGCAGGTTGATGTCCAGCAGCACCATGTCGAAGTCCGCGGCGTCGACCCGCGCGAGCGCCTCGTCGCCGTCGCGGGCGACCGTCGGGCGGTGGCCGGCGAGCCGCAGGTTGAGCGACAGCCCGGTGGCGATCGCCTCGTCGTCCTCCACGATCAGCACGTCGCGCCCGCTCATGTCGGCGCTCCTCCTCGCGCCACGCGGCGCGCTGGCGATGCCTCGACGGCGTCGAGCCGCCCGCGCGGCAGCCGCAGCCGGAACGTCGAGCCCTGGCCCGGCGTCGACTCGACGATCACCTTGCCCCGGTGCGCGCGCACGATCGCGCGGACGAACGCCAGGCCCAGGCCGGTGCCCTCGGTGTGGCGGTCGATCGCGTCCTTGCCGCGCGTGAACTCGTCGAAGATCACGCGGTGATCCTTGCGCTCGATGCCGTGGCCGTTGTCGGTGACGGCGAGCTCGAGCTTCGGCCCGAGCCCGCGCGCCTCGAGCCGGATCTGCTTGTCGTCGCCCGAGTACTTCCACGCGTTGGTCAGCAGGTTGAGCACCGCGCGCCCGAGCGTCGCGCGGTCGCCGACGAGCGCCAGGCCGGGCTCGATCACGGTCGTGATCCTCGTCGGGTCGGTCAGCGTCGCCGCGTCGAACGCCGCGATCGCGTCCTTGACGACGTCGTCGATCTCGACCCGGGCGCGCTCGAACGCGTGGGCGCCGCTCTCGATCCGCGACAGCTCGAGCAGCCGCCCGACCAGCCGGTCAAGGCGCTCGGTCTCGCCGCCGAGCAGCCGGAGCACGTGCTGCGTCTCCTCCGGAGTCAGCCGGCCGTCGCGCAGCGAGTCGATCAGCAGGCGCAGCGACGTCAGCGGCGTGCGCAGCTCGTGGCCGACGGAGGACAGGAAGTCGTTCTGGATCCGCACCAGCGAGGCGCCCTTACCGAGGAAGATCGTGCCCAGGATGTAGCCGGTGATCGCGGTGGTGCAGAACGTCAGCACCAGGATCCCGATCAGCACGTTGAACGCCGACGAGCTGCCCACCGCCAGCGCGACGATCCCGACCATGACCAGCAGGATCGTCGGCACGAGCACGACCAGCATCAGGATGAGCTGGGCGCGCCGGAGCTGGACGTTGGCCGGCGGGAACCGCACGCGGCGACTCTACCGACGTCAGTCGGGGTTGACCAGCGCCGGGGGCGCGTGGACCCCGACGTCCTCTGGGTACGCGGCGCCGGGCGGGACGGCGGGCGCCGCGTCGCGCACGTGCGCCGGCACGCCGTGGAGGTCCCACACCACGCCGATCGCGGCGAGCGCGCGCAGCGCGTAGAAGGTGAGGTCGACCTCCCACCACCGGAACCCCTGGCGCGCCGCGACCTGGTAGTGGTGGTGGTTGTTGTGCCAGCCCTCGCCGAGCGTGATCAGCGCGAGCGCGAAGTTGTTGCGCGAGGTGTCCGTCGTCGCGTAGCGCCGCCGGCCCCACACGTGCGCGAGCGAGTTGATCGTGAACGTGCCGTGCCACGTGAGCACGACGCTGACGAAGAACCCCCACACCAGCGCCCACGCGCCGCCGATCGCGAACGTCGCGACCGCGACCGCGACGACGACCGTCCACCACCAGCGGTCGAGCCAGCGCAGCTCGGGGTACCTCGCCAGGTCCTTGACCCGGGCCGGATCCGTCGCCTCGAAGTCGGTCGTGACGATCCAGCCGTGGTGCGACCACCAGAAGCCGAAGCGCGGCGAGTGCACGTCCTCGGGCTGGTCCGAGTACTTGTGATGGCGGCGGTGGTGCGACGCCCACCACATCACGCCCTTCTGCGACGTCGAGACCGCGCCGAGCGCGAGCACGAGCTGGAACCACCGCGAGGTCTTGTAGGCGCGGTGCGAGAAGTAGCGGTGGTAGCCGCCGGTGACGAAGAACATCCGCGGCACGTAGAGCGCCAGCGCCAGCGCCAGCCCGGTCCACGACCAGCCCAGCCACACGACCCCCGCGATCGCCGCCGCGTGCATCCCCCAGTACGGGATCGCGTTGGCGTTGAGGTAGGTACGGCGCCAGCCCGAGTGCCGCGAGGCCGCGACGGACGTCATGGCCAGGGTGTAGCGGGACTTCTGTCAGGATCCGGTCATGGCCCGAGCCCATCTGTGCCACGAGGCCAGCGCCACGGCGCGGCGCGGCGTCATCGCAGCGCCGCGAGCAGCTCGTGGGGGGCGTCGACGAGCGCGTCGGGCGTGGACGCGACGAGCTCGTCGCGCGGTCGGAAGCCCCAGCTGACCGCGACCGCGCGCATCCCGACCGCGCGGGCGGCGTGGACGTCGATGTCGCTGTCGCCGACCATGACGCACGCGACGGGATCGACGCCGAGCGCGTCGAGCACCGGGGCGGCCGCGGCGGGGTCGGGCTTGAGCGGACCGCCGGGGCGCTGGCCGACGATCGCGCGCCACGGCCAGCGCGCGAGCACGATCGCGGCGATCTCCTGGGTCAGCGCGTGCGGCTTGTTGGTGAGCACCGCCAGCGGTCGGCCCGCGGCGACCAGCGCGTCGAGCACCTCGGCGACGCCGTCGTAGAGCCGCGAGTGGACGACCGGTGCGGCGTGGTAGCGGTCGCGGAACGCCGCGAGCGTCGCGTCGATCTCCATCTCGGCCTCGGCCTCGGCTGCCGGCACCGTCGCGGCGCCGGCGCGCGCCGCGAGCGCGTGCGCGACCAGCTCGCGCGCGCCGCCGCCGATCCAGCGGCGGACGGTGTCGCGATCGGGCGCCGCGTCGCCGGCGACGCCGAGCGTCGCGACCAGCGCGTCGCGGATGTCGTCGAGCGAGTCGAGCAGCGTGCCGTCGAGGTCGAAGATCACGGGGCGCGGCGAACTTGTCACGCGCCGACCATACCCGACGCGGGGCCGGTGCTACGGTCCGCGCGGAGGACACGACGCATGCAATACAGGAACCTCGGCGCCGCCGGCGTGAAGGTCTCGACCTTGTGCCTCGGCGCGATGACGTTCGGCGAGGCCGACGACAAGTCGTTCATGCACAAGGTGAGCTGCGACGAGGCGACGTCGCACGCGATCATGGACCGCGCGCTCGACGCCGGGATCAACTTCATCGACACCGCGGACGTCTACGGCCAGGACGGCCTGTCCGAGCGCGTCGTCGGCAGCTGGTTCGAGGCGAGCGGCAAGCGCGACAAGGTCGTGCTCGCGACCAAGTTCCGCTTCACGATGGGCGACGGCCCGAACAAGAGCGGCGCGTCGCGCTACCGGATCGTCCGCTGCGTCGAGGACAGCCTGCGGCGGCTGCGCACCGATCGCATCGACCTCTACCAGATCCACATGCAGGACCCGGCGGTCGCCGAGGACGAGACGCTGCGCGCGCTCGACGATCTCGTGCGCGCCGGCAAGGTGCTCTACCTCGGCTGCTCGAACTACGCGGCGTACCGGCTCGTCGACTCGCTGTGGACGTCGCGGACGCAGCACCTCGAGCGGTTCGTCACGCTGCAGGCGCAGTACAGCCTGATCGAGCGCGGGCTCGAGCGCGAGCTGATCCCGGCGTGCAAGCAGTGGAGCGTGGGCCTGCTGCCGTGGTCGCCGCTCGGCGGCGGGTTCCTCACCGGCAAGTACCGCCGCGGCGAGACCGGGCCCGCGGGCTCGCGCCTGGGCACGTGGCCGGACCGGTGGAAGCGGTTCGACAGCGAGCGCAACTGGAAGGCGCTGGCGGCGCTCGACGCGGTCGCGGCCGAGGTCGGCGCGACCCACGCCCAGGTCGCGCTGGCGTGGCTCTTGGCGAAGCCGACGGTGACGAGCGTGATCTTCGGCGCGCGGTCGATCGCGCAGGTCGAGGACAACCTGCCGGCGGCGGACCTGGTGCTGTCGCCGCAGCACCACAAGCAGCTCGACGACGCGAGCGCGCTCGACCTCGGCTACCCGTACGACTTCATGGCGCGCATCGCCAGCGTCGCCTGACCGCCCGTCGCTGGGTGCCGGGCGGGAGTGGCCGGCCGCGATTCCTCGCCCCGGGCGGGCGATTCGCGGTCTAATGGGCTGTCGTGGACGCGATTCCCGCCACCGGCCTGGCCGACGGCAGGTTCCGCCTGGTGCGCCTCTTGGGCGAGGGTGGGATGGGCCGCGTCTACGAGGCGTTCGACCGCGACCGGCGCGAGGCGGTCGCGGTCAAGATGATGCGCAGCCCGTCGGCGGAGGCGCTGCTGCGGCTCAAGGCCGAGTTCCGATCGATCCAGGAGGTCCGCCACGACCACCTCGTCCGGCTCGACGAGCTGTTCGTCGACAAGGACACCTGCTTCTTCACGATGGAGCTGGTCGACGGCGTCGACTTCCTCGATCACGTGCTGGTGCGGGCGACGCCGCGGCGGCGCGCGCACAGCACGGCGACGGTGTCGGGGTCGCGGCCGGCGGTGCGGCCGGGGCGGGCCGAGCCCGAGCCCGACGTGTGGGACGCCGACACGATGCGGCTCGAGGTGATCTTCGACGAGGCGCGGCTGCGCACGACGCTGCGCCAGGTCGCCGACGGGCTCGCGGCGCTGCACCGCGCCGGCAAGGTCCACCGCGACCTAAAGCCGAGCAACATCCTGGTCAGCCGCGATCGCGCGGTCGTGCTCGATCTCGGGCTCGCCGTCGACGCCGGCGACGTCGTCCCGGTCGGGCTGATCGAGGGGACGATCGAGTACATGGCGCCCGAGCAGGCGTCGGGGGCGCCGGCCGATGCCGCCGCGGACCTGTACGCGCTCGGCGCGGTGCTGTACGAGGCGCTGACCGGGCGCCCGCCGTTCGTCGGCGACGCGCTCGGCGTGCTCGAGCGCAAGCGGCGGCTCGATCCGACGCCGCCGAGCACGATGTACCAGGGCGTGCCGTCGGACCTCGACGAGCTGTGTCTGGCGCTGCTGCACCACGATCCGCGGCGGCGCCCGAGCGCGCGCGACGTCGCGGACGGCCTCGGCGAGGCCGGGCGCACCGACTGGCAGCGGCGCGGCGGCGTCGCCCCGCGGCCGCAGGCGGCGTTCTTCGGGCGCAGCGACGAGCTCGCGGTGCTGCACCGGGCGCTCGCCGACAGCGCGCAGCGCCCGGTGGCGCTGTTGATCACCGGCGAGGCGGGCGTCGGCAAGAGCGCGCTGGTGCGGCGGTTCGCCCACGACGTCCGCGGTACGGGCGTGCACGTGTTCGCCGGGCGGTGCGACGCGCAGGAGTCCGTCCCGTTCCGCGCGTTCGACGGGATCGCCGACGCGATGACGCGGTGGCTGTTGACCGTGCCGGCCGAGCGGCGCGACGCGCTGCTGCCGGCGGACGCGGCGCTGCTGAGCCGGATGTTCCGCGTGTTCGAGCGCCTGGTCCCCGCCGACGCCGTCGTCGAGGAGAGCGGCCTCGACGTCCGCGCGCGGCGGCGGCGCGCGTTCGCGGTGCTACGCGAGCTGCTCGGCAACGTCGGGCGCGCGGGCCCGACGGTGCTGGTGATCGACGATCTGCAGTGGATCGACGCCGACAGCGTCCAGCTGCTCGAGGCGGTGTTCGCGCTGCGGCCGCCGCCGGTGCTGCTGATCGGGCTGGTCGTGCCGACGCCGCACAAGCCGGCGCCGCTGCGCGCGGCGCTGGCGTCGGTCGACGTCGAGGTGCGCGAGCTGGCGCTCGGCGGGCTCGATCCCGACGCCTCGACCGAGCTGGCGCGGGTGCTCGTCCCCGACGCCGACGGCGAGACGGTCGCCCAGGTCGCCAGCGCCGGCGGCGGGAGCCCGCTGTTCCTCGAGCAGGTCGCGGCGTCGGTGGCCGGCGGGCGGCCGGTGCCGCCGTCGCTCGAGGCGGTGCTGTGGGACCGGCTGAGCGAGCTCGACGACGCGGCGCGCGGCGTGCTCGACGTCGTGTGCATCGCCGGGCTGCCGATCGACCTGGCGACGGTCGCGCGCGCGACGGGGCTGGCGCGGCAGGAGCAGGCGGCGGCGCTCGCGCGGCTCGAGGCGCTGCGGCTGGTGCGCACGACCGGCGCGCGGCGGGCCGACTCGGTCGAGCCGTACCACGACACCGTGCGCCAGGCGGTGCGGGCGACGCTGACGCCGGAGCAGGCGCGCCACCGCCACCTCGTCGTCGCCGAGGCGCTGGAGAAGCGCGCCGCGGCGCCGTGGCTGGTGTTCCATCACCTGCTCGCGGCGGGCGAGCCGGCGCGCGCCGCGCCGTTCGCGGTCGAGGCGGCGGTGCGCGCGCGGCGCGAGCTGTCGGCGCGGCGGGTGGCGCGGCTGTGTCACGTCGCGCTCGAGCTGCTGCCCGAGGGGGACGCGGCGCGCGGCGAGCTGTGCCGCGCGTACGCGGTCGCGCTCGGCAACGCCGGGCAGGGCGGCGAGGCCGCGCGGTGGTACCTCGAGGCGGCGCGGCTGACGTCCGGGGTCGACGCGATCGAGCTGCGCCGGCGCGCGGCGGATCACCTGCTGCGGTGCGGGCGGATCGACGACGGGATGGCCGTGGTGCGCGAGGTGCTCGGCGACGTCGGCGTCACGCTGCCGTCGGGTGGGCTCGACACGGTGACGTCGCTGATGTGGCGGCGCGCGCGGGTGCGGCTGCGCGCGCTGCGCGAGGCGGGCGGCGCCGCGCGCGATCCGGCGGTGATGCTGCGCGCCGACGTGTGCCTGTCGTTCGGCATGTCGCTGGGGCTGATCGACACGCTGGCGGGCGCGAGCCTGCACGCGCTCGGCGCGCTCGACGCGATGCGCCTGGGCGAGCCCGACCGGCTGGCGCGCGCGCTCGCGGCCGAGGCGGGCTACGTCGCGATCGCGGGCACGCGCGGGGCGGCGCGCGCGGCGCGGCTGCTGGACGAGGCCGAGGCGCACGCGCGGCGCGCGGTAACCCCGGTGCCCTCGGAGATCGTGCGCTGGGTGCGCGGGTTGACGCTGTTCTTGCAAGGACGATACCCGGAGGCGCTGGAGGCCCTCGACGCCGCCGCGCGCGGGTTCGCGGAGCGGTGCCCGGGGTTAATCTGGGAGCAGACCTCGGCCGAGCTGTTCGCGGCGTGGGCGCTGTCGCACCTGGGGCGGCTCGACGAGCTCGAGCGGCGCCTGGGCGAGCTGCGGCGGGCGTCGCACTGGCACGACGATCGCTACACCGCGGCGCTGGCGCGGACGGGCAACTGCGTGCTGCCGCTGCTGGCGGCGGACCGGGTGCGGGACGCGCAGCTGCAGGTGGACCTCGCGATGTCGCAGTGGTCGCAGACCGGGTTCCACATGCAGCACATGATGGAGCTGCTCGCGCGGATCGAGATCGACCTCTACGCCGGCGACGCCGCGGCCGCCGCCGCCCGCCTCGCGGCCGCCTCCGCGCCCATCGACCGCGCCCTGATCTTGCGTATCCAGCACACGCGCCTCGTCCACCTCGACCTCCGCGCCCGCGTCGCGCTCGCCAGCGGCGACCGCGCCCGCCTCTCCGGGGTTACCCAGCTCGCCCGCCTCGCCCTCCGCGAGGGCGCGGCCTGGGCGCGCGGCCCCGCCCACGCTCGCCTCGCCGCCGTCGCCGCCGCCGAGGGCCGCCCCCAGGCCGCGCTCGAGCTGCTGGAGCGCGCGGCCGACGAGCTCGACACCTCCGGGGTTACCCTGGTCGCCGCCGCGGTTCGCCTGCGCGCCGTGGCCGTCCGCGGCGAGCCCTTCGCGAGCAGCGTGCCCTGGGCCGCCCTCGTGGCCGCGGGCGTGCGCCGCCCCGATCGCTGGATGGCGATGTTCGCGCCCTGGCTGGCCTGATCGCCTCGGCCTGATCACCTCCGGGGTTACGTGCCTGGCTGGCTGGCCTGATCACCTCGGCCTGATCACCTCCGGGGTAACCTGCCGGGCTGATCACCTCCGGGGTTACCTGCCGGGCTACCTGCCGGGCTCCAGGGTTGCCCGCTCCAGGGTTGCCCGCTCCGGGGTGGGGCTCCGGGGTTATCTGTGCTGGGGAATGCCGTCCCCGTGGGGGTGGCGTCCGGTTTTCGGACATGTCGTCGGCGGCGACAGTCGTGGCAACGGTCGGGATGTGATCTCGCAAAGTTGGGCGAGTGCCGCGCCTGGCGCGGAACATGCTGTCGCACCGGGGCATGTCGCTCCCACGCCAGATCCTCCCCGAGCGCTTCTACATGATCACCCGCCGCTGCGTGTTGCGGATGTTCCTGCTGACTCCCGACGAGGTCATCAACGACATCTTCGCGTACTGCCTGGCCGAGGCCGCGGAGCGGTTCGAGATCGAGATCGTGCTGTCGTCGGTGATGTCGAACCACCACCACACGATCGTGTACGACCCGAAGGGGCGGATCGTCGAGTTCACCGAGCACCTCCACCGCATGACCGGCAAGGTCGTGAACGTGTACCGCGGACGCCGCGAGAACATGTGGTCGAGCGAGCCGCCCAACCTCCTCCACCTGGTGGATCGTGCCGACGTGATCGAGAAGGTCGTGTACGCCGCGACCAACCCGGTGAAGGCCGGGCTCGTCGCCCGCGTCGCCGACTGGCCCGGGCTCAACAGCCTCGCCGCGCTGCTCGACGGAGAGGCGCGCCGCGTCGCCCGCCCGAGGCACTACTTCGCCGCGAACGGCACGATGCCCGAGCACGCCATGCTGAAGATGACCGTCCCTGCACCGCTCGGCGACGCCGAGGTGTTTCGCCGCGAGGTGCGTGAGCGAGTCGCGGAGGTGGAACGGCAGTACGCGACGGAGCGGGCTCGCCACGGCCGGCGCGTCGTCGGCGCTGCGGCGGTGCGACGCCAGCGCTGGTCGGACTGCCCGAAGTCGGAGCCCGAGCGCGGTGGCCTGCGCCCCACGATCGCCGCCCGCAGCCTGTGGTCGCGCCTCGAGGCGCTCGCGCGCAACCGCGAGTTCATCCACGCCTATCGCGTCGCTCGCAAGGCCTGGCGCGAAGGACGCGCGGCGCTGTTCCCGCCCGGGACGTACTGGCTCCACCGGTTCGCGGGCGTTGCGGTCGCTGCGGTCACATGAGGTGGACCACGCGAGCGCGCGGCGTCCGCCACGTCGTCGCGGCGGCGCTCACTCGCGCAGGAACGCAGGCGCCATCACGGCCGAGCGGCACTGCCAGTTGAAGCTGCGCAGCTGGCCAGCCTCACCTCGCGTCCGCAGTCCGGAGAGGAGCTCCATCGCGGCGGTGCGGAGCTCGGCCTCGTCGCGGCCGGCCCAGTGCCACGCCATCGCGACCACGTAGGCAGATTCGCCCCAGTGCTCGTCATAGGCGTCCGCCTCGGCGGCGTCGACCCCGGCTCCCATCCAGTAGTAGGGGCGGCCTTCGTCGTCACGGCCGTGGCGCGCGATCATCCGACCGAGCGAGGCGAGGCCGGCGCGCGCCGCGTCGGCGCGCGAGCCGCCGACGCGTCGAGCGTACCCGTCGATCGCGTCCGCGACGATCGCGCTCATCCACGGGCTGCACCCGACGTAGCCGTAGTCCTCGCCGTGCGCGTCAGCCGAGTGCGCGAAGCAACGTGCGTCTGCCTCCCATGCGTTGTTGGCCTGCTGCATCGCCAGATACGCGTCCACGGCGTCATCGGACCAGGCCGCGAACGTCGCCGCACGGTCGTCGGACACCTGCGCCGCCCACTCGTACGCCAGCAGCCCGAACCCGGCGTGCCGCTCGGTCCAGAAGTCGGCGCCGCCGTCGTAACCCGGGTCGCTCCACAGATCGTGCGCCCGGATGGCCACGTTTTCCGCTGCCTCGCGGAACCGGTCGTCGCCGGTCAGCAGGTAGTGAATCGCCATGCCCTGCGTGTAGTGATACTTGAGGTCATCCGCGGACGCCGGCACGCCGATGCGCGTGCTCGAGCCCGTTCCGGAGATCCCGGCGCGGTAGATGGCCGCTTCGCGGTAGGCGGACGCCAGGACGTCCTCGCCCCCCGTGATCGCGTAACCCCGGTACAGGGCGGTCGCGCGATCGAACAGCCACGACCCCTGCTCGCCATCGATCGACAGGAACGCGTCGGTGTTCCACCGCGAGTAGTCACACACACCGTCGAACGCATCGAGCTCCGTGCCGTCGATCGCCGACGCCGCCACGACGGGTCCGACCACTCCGGAGGCCGCGAGCCACTCGGGCGGGATCACGGCCCACACGCGTGGCCCGGAGGTGCCATCCGCGGTGACGAGCGTCGACTCGACCGGCACCAGCGAGGCGCCCGTCGCACCGGCGGTGCCGACCTCGACGTCGAGGAGCTGCTCTCCATCGACGTCGAGCGTGACCTGGATCTGCACGCTGCGGACCGAGCCGTCCGGCCACCGGGCGAGCACGCGCCGAGCCGACGCGACCTCGGTCCCGCCGACGCCGACGCGGACATCGGCGTCGCCATCGAGAACGCCCGCCGGAACGGGCAGGGCGAAGTTCACCACTTGCTCCCCGCTAACCCCGGACTGCGGGACGAGGCGGACCTGGAACGCGGTGTCGATCGGATCGCCAGGTGGATCACCGGGGTTACCCGGGTCGTCGGGGTCTCCGGGGTTATCTCCACCGGGGTCGTCATTGTCGTCCGGACCCGTGATGTTGCCCACGCAGCCGGCGCAGCCCGCGCCGCCGGCCAGGATCGCGAGCGCGGCGATCGTTCCCCACTTCATGGACGGAATCGTGGTCCGCGTCGCCGGCGTGGTCAACGCGCGCCTCGCAGAAATCGTCCATCGCGCTGCCAACGGTGATCGCGCTTTCGGTCGCGCGCGCCGTCCGATGGTCACCGACAGCGCGTCCCCGAAGGTTGGCTCGGCCGGCGCCTCAGCCGCGCTCGTACAGCGTCAGTTCGTCGAGCTCGCGCCCGTCCTTGATCCCCGCGGCGACCTCGCCCAGCGTCCCCCACGCGCCCGCGCTCGCCACGCGATCGTCCACGCGCTTGGACGCGGCCCGCACCTCGCCTCCCATCACGCCCGCGCCCTCGGCCACGATGACGTGCGTCCCGCCCCGGAACCACGCCCGGGGTAACCCCGGAGGGGCGCCGGCCTGCGCTATGCACACGATATCGCACGCGCACGCCTCCTCGGCAGAGGTCACGCGGCCGCCGTGGGCCGCGGCGAACGCGGCCGCGTCGTCGCCGGCGCAGCGAAGCTCGCGCGGCGCCGCCGCCGCGAACACCACGCGGTGCGCGGCGAGCATGGCGGCCGCGACGGCCCCGCACCCGATGAAGCCCATCGAGCGTGGCGTGCCCACCGCGAGGAACTTCGAGCTGATCGCGCCGGCCGCGCCGGCCACCGCCACCGCGTCCCACGCGCCCAGCTCGAGCGCGCCGCCGCGCCCGTGCGCGACGTACGCCGCCTCCACCGCCGCGACCACGCGCGCCACGTCCGCCACGTCCACCGCCTCGCCCCCCACGCTCAGAAGTCCGCCTGCCGCGGCGCGCGCGGGAACGGGATCACGTCGCGGATGTTCTCCACCCCGGTCGCGTACTGGATCGCGCGCTCGAACCCGAGCCCGAACCCGGCGTGCGGCACCGTGCCGTAGCGCCGCAGGTCGCGGTACCACCCGTAGTCCGCCGCGTTCAGCCCCATCTCCGCGATCCGCGCGTCGAGCCGATCGAGCCGCTCCTCGCGCTGGCTGCCGCCGATGATCTCGCCGATGCCCGGCGCCAGCACGTCCATCGCCGCCACCGTCCGCCCGTCCTCGTTGCACCGCATGTAGAACGCCTTGATGCCCTTGGGGTAGTTCATCACCGCCACGGGCCCCTTCACGATCTCCTCGGTCAGGTAGCGCTCGTGCTCGCTCTGCAGGTCCATGCCCCACGTCACGGGGAACTCGAACTTCACGCCGCGCGCGCTCGCCGCCTCGAGCTGCGTGATCGCGTCGCCGTAGTCCATCCGCTCGAACCGCGCCTCGATCATCGCCGCCAGCCGCCGCACGCAGTCCTTGTCGACGTGCTTCTCGAAGAACGCCATGTCGTCCTTCCGCTCGTCGAGCAGCCGCGCGTAGATCGCCTTGAGGAAGTCCTCCGCCAGCTGCGCGTCGTCGTTCAGATCGGCGAACGCGATCTCCGGCTCGATCATCCAGAACTCGGCGAGGTGACGCCGCGTGTTCGAGTTCTCGGCGCGGAACGTGGGCCCGAACGTGTAGACCTGGCTCATCGCCATGCAGTAGGTCTCGACGTTGAGCTGCCCCGACACGGTCAGGTGCGCCTGCTTGCCGAAGAAGTCCTGGCCGTAGTCGACCGCGCCCGCCGGCGTCCGCGGCAGGTTCGCCAGGTCCAGCGTCGACACCTTGAACATCTGCCCGGCGCCCTCGGCGTCCGACGCCGTGATGATCGGCGTGTGGATCCAGCAGAACCCGCGGTCGTGGAAGAACCGGTGCACCGCCATCGCCAGCGTGTGCCGCACGCGCGTCACCGCGCCGATGATGTTGGTGCGCGGCCGCAGGTGCGCGACCTCGCGCAGGTACTCCATCGTGTGGCGCTTGGGCTGCATCGGGTACGTGTCCGGGTCCTCGACCCAGCCGACCACCTCGATCCGCGTCCCTCGCAGCTCCACCGACTGGCCCTTGCCCTGCGACGCGACGACGTCGCCCTCGACCCGCACCGCGCACCCGGCCGTGAGCTTGAGCACCTCGGCCTGGTAGTTCGGCAGCTCCTGCGGCGCGACGACCTGCACCGGCTCGAAGCACGAGCCGTCGTGGACGTGGACGAACGACAGCCCGGCCTTGGAGTCGCGGCGGGTCCGCACCCAGCCCTCGACGGTGATGGTGTCCCCGACGGCGACGCCGCCGCCCAGGACGTCGGCGATCCTGCGCTTGTTCGCTGGCCTCATGATGCAGCGTCACGCATATCACGGCCGGACCGGCGCGGCGTAGCATGCGGGCCGTGCAGCACGTGTTCGTCACCGGCGGCTCGGGGTTCGTCGGCCGCGCCCTGCTGACCGAGCTCCGTCGCCGCCAGATCCCCGCCCGCGCGCTGGCCCGCTCCGACGCGGCCTCGGCCGCGGTCGCCGCGCTCGGCGCCGCCCCGGTGCGCGGCGAGCTCGACGACGCCGCGGCGATGCAGGTCGGCATGGCCGGCTGCGACCTCGTCGTCCACGCCGCCGCCTGGGTCAAGGACACCGGGTCGCGCGACGACTTCCGCCGCGCCAACGTCGTCGGCACCGAGCGCGCGCTCGCCGCGGCGCGCGCCGCCGGCGTCGCGCGGTTCGTCCACGTCGGCACCGAGGCGGTGCTCGCCGACGGCCGGCCGATCGTCCGCGCCGACGAGACGCGCCCGCTGCCGGCACGGCCGGCCGGCCTCTACCCGTGGTCCAAGGGGCTCGCCGAGCGCGCCGTGCGCGCCGCGTCCACGGACGGCTTCGCCACCGTCGTCGTCCGCCCGCGCTTCATCTGGGGCGCCGGCGACAGCTCGGTCCTGCCGCGGATGGTCGAGGTCGTGCGCGCCGGCGGCTGGCGCTGGATCGGCGGCGGCCGCTACCTCACCTCGACCTGCCACGTCGACAACGTCGTCGAGGGCATCCTGCTGGCGGCGGAGCGCGGCCGCCCGGGCGCCGCGTACTTCCTCACCGACGGCGCGCCCGTCGAGTTCCGCCAGTTCGTCGGCGAGCTGCTGCGCGCCGCCGGCGCCGACCCGGGCGAGCGCGAGGTCCCGCGGTGGGTCGCGCGCGCGCTCGCCGCGGTCACCGCGTGGCAGCGCGAGCCGCGCGTCACGCGCACCGCGCTGGCGCTGATGTCCCACGAGGTCACGGTCGACGACGGCCTGGCGCGGCGCGAGCTCGGCTACGTCGGGCGCACGTCGATCGCCGACGGCCTGGCCGGGCTGCGCGCCGCCGCGCGATAGACGATAGTCGGGGGATGTCCGCCGCGCCGCCCGCGCTCCGCCTCGACCTCGATCGCGCGCGCGCCCACTGGCACCTCCGCGCGGGCCTCGCGGCGCCGCTGCCCGGCGACGCCGACGAGGTGATCGCGCGCACCGGCTGGCTGCGCACGCTCGGCGGCGTCGACGTCTACCTCGCCGCGCGCGCGCGCGTCCCCGGGCTGTCGCGCGCCGGCCTCGACGCGCTGGTCGAGGCGTCGCGGCTGCGCGTGATCCCCGCGGTGCGCGGCTGCATCTACCTCGTCCCGGCGGCGCACGTCCCGCTCGCGCTGCGCGTCGCCGCCGAGGTGTGGCGCAAGGGCGCCGACCGCGACCTCGCCCGCGCCGGCTCGTCGTGGCGCGAGGTCGACGAGATCGCCGGCGCGGTCGCCCGCGCCCTCGCCCGCGGCGCGCTGACCACCGACGCGATCCGCCGCGCGCTCCCCGCCGGCGCCGTGCGCGGCCTCGGCGAGGCCGGCAAGCAGGTCGGGCTGTCGTCGCCGCTGCCGGTCGCGCTGCGCCAGCTCGAGATGTCCGGCGTGATCGAGCGGACGCTCGAGGGCGGGCGCCTCGACACCGAGCGCTACCTGTGGCGCCTCGCGCCGCGCGCCGGCGACGTCGCGCGCGCCCCGCGCGTGCCCGACGACGCGCTCGATCGCCTCGCCGCGCTCGCGCGGATCTTCTGCGGCCACGCCGGGCCCGCGACCGTCGGCGACCTCGCGACCTGGGCGGGCGTCGCCCGCCGCGACGCCCGCGCCGCGATCGCGCGCGCCGCGCTGGTGCCGGTCGCGGTCGCGGGCTACGCCGACGAGGCGTGGGTCGTGCCCGAGGACGTCGAGGCGCTGCGCGCGCCGCCCGAGCCGACCGCGCGCGTCGCGCTGCTCGCGTTCGAGGACGGCTACTGCGTCGCGCACGGCGGTCCGCGCTGGCTGGTCGATCCGGCGCACCACGCCCGCCGCGTCCGGACGTGGGGCAACACCAAGGGCGCGACGCTCGGCGACGCGACGCACCTGCAGACCCGGACGTTCTGCGTCGGAGATCGCCTCGGCGGGATCTGGGAGATGGACCCCGACGCGGGCTCGGTGCTGTGGGCGTCGTTCGCGCCGCTGGCGCGCGCGGCGCGCGCCGATCTCGATCGCCTCGCGACCGAGACCGGCCGGTTCCTCGACGAGCAGCTCGGCCACGCGCGCAGCTTCTCGCTCGACACCGTCGACGGCGTGCGCGAGCGCGCCGCGGAGGTCGCGCGGGTGGCGAGCGGGCGCGAGCGCCTCGAGGTGGTGACGAGGCCGAAGGTGATGGCGAAGGCGAAGTCGGGGTCGAAGGTCACGGCGAGGTCGAAGCCGAAGTCGAAGGCGAAGGTCACGGCGAGGTCGCAGCCGAAGCCGAAGGCCCCGGCGAAGTCGAAGCCGCAGCCGAGACCGAAGGCGCCGGCGAAGCCGACGCCGCGGAGCCGCCGCTGATGTGCACGGTCATCGTCCTGTGGCAGACGTGCCCCGGCGTGCCGCTGGTGCTCGCGGCCAACCGCGACGAGCTGCTCGACCGCCCGACCACGGGCCCCGACTGGCCAGCCTCGCCGCCCGGCGTCGTGATCAGCGGCCGCGACCAGGTCTCGGGTGGGACGTGGATGGGCGCGACCGAGCGCGGCTTCGTCGTCGCCGTCACCAACCAGCGCACGCACAAGGCGCCCGATCCGACGCGGCG
Source organism: Myxococcales bacterium (assembly GCA_011526095.1). Taxonomy (GTDB): domain Bacteria; phylum Myxococcota_A; class Polyangia; order Haliangiales; family Haliangiaceae; genus WYBA01. The sequence continues at coordinate 28,471 of WYBA01000067.1, forward strand.
GTCGCGCGGCGCGGTCGTCGCCGAGGCGCTCGCGCTCGGCGACCGCGACGCCGTCCGCGCGCTCGTCGCCGGGCTCCGCCCCGAGGACTACAACGGCTTCAACCTGATCTGGGGCGACGCCACCGGCGTCGAGGTCGCCTACGTCCACGACGGCGCGGCGCCGGAGCTGCAGCCGCTGCCACCCGGCGTCACCGTGATCGCAAACGACCGCATCGGCTCGCCCGAGTTCCCGCGCGCCGATCTCGCGTGGGCGCGCGCCCACGCCGTCGCGTCCGAGCCGTGGCCGCGGCTCGCCACGTCGCTCGCCGCGATCCTGTCCGACCACACGCTGCCTCCGCCCGAGCGCACGCCCGCGCCGCCGCCCGGCGGCTTCCTCACCGCCGAGACCGCGCGCCTCGTCCAGGCCGTGTGCATCCACGCCGGCCGCTACGGCACGCGCTCGGCGACGATCGCCGCGGTCGACGCCACCGGCCTGCGCGACTACCTCGTCTCGCTCGCGCCGGCCTGCGCCGCGCCGCTCGTCGACGCGCGTCGCTTCGCCGCGCGGGCCGGACGTCAAAACGCGCAGTAGTACAGGGAGTGCTGCATCGTCGGGACCTCGGTCACCGACGTCGCGTCGACGAGGTAGGTGCTCAGGTGCACGCCCTCGAAGCCCGGCAGGTGCACGGTCACGAGCATCGGTCCGTCCGCGGCGAGCTCCCACGCCGCGACCGGGTACGGGATGCCCGGCTGCTCCTGCGTGAGGTCGACCGGCTCGGGATCTGCACCGTCCATGAAGTACATCTCGCCGGGCACCGCGCCGAGCACGCGACCGTCGGCGCTGATCTCGAGCGTGGCGTGCGAGGCGTCGAGCTTCTTGCTCGTCAGCGTCAAGGCGCCCGCGCGCCACGTCCGCAGCGCCGGCTCGGCGCGCTGCGCCTCGAGCACGACCGCCGCCGGCGCCCAGCCGTCGTCGAGCGGCATCGGCACGACCCACACCGGCCCGGTCGGCACGCGGTCGCCGCCGAGCGGCACGACGTCGAGCTCGAAGCCCCCGTCGCAGCCGTAGAGGATCTGGCGCGTGGCGCCGGCGTTGCGGTTGCGCGCCGTGCCGCTCGTCGGCACGAGCAGCACCTCCTGCCCCTCGGCGAGGCCCTCGGCCGGCAGCGGCACGACCGCGGCGGACTCGGCGTCGTACGGCGTCCACCACGGCGTCGCGAACTCGCCGCCGGGCGGCCGCGTCGCCAGGCCGAGCCAGCCCGGGACGCGGTCGGCGTCCACGCGCAGGGTCGGCGCCCACGCCGGCGGGCCGGCCTCGTTGCCGACGGCGCCGGTGCCCGCGCCGCCGCCGGTGGCCGGCGCGGCCTTGCCGCCGCACGCCGCGACCAACCCGAGCCCGAGGCACGCGGTGACCGCGGTCCCACGCGCCGCCATCGTCATCAGTGCGCCCCGCCGTCGCCCGCCATCTGCCGGCGCAGCCACGGCAGCAGCGCGAAGATCGCGCCCGCCGCGACCACCGCGCACGCGGTGTTCACCACGAACAGCGTCGTGTGATCCCACGTGTGGTAGGCCTCGCCGAACACGCCCGACAGCTTGTTGCCGATCGCGGTCGACAGGAACCAGCCGCCCATCAGGAACGAGGCGAGCCGCTGCGGCGCCAGCTTCGACACCAGCGACAGGCCGATCGGCGACAGGCACAGCTCGCCGATCGTCACGACGAAGTACGTGCCGAACAGCCACCACGCGGAGACCTTCATCTCCGGGCTCCCCGCCGCGGCGACCGCGCCGATCATCACGACCGCGGACATGCCGGTCAGGAACAGGCCCATGCCGATCTTGGCGGGCGTCGACGGCTCCTTGCCGCGCCGGTTCAGGAACGTCCACAGCGCGACCATCAGCGGCGCCAGCATCATGACGAAGCCGCCGTTGATCGACTGAAACAGCTCGGTGTTGACGAGCTGCAGGTGCGCGCCGGGCGCCAGGCGCGCCGTGTCCCCGGCGTTCGCGTAGACCTTGTCGAAGATCTCCTGGGTCACCGGCGTCTCGCCGACGCCGGCCTTGACCTTGAGCTTCTTGTCCTTCTTGAGCTGCGCGTACTCCTCGTCCGAGACGATCCGGTAGGTCGACGGATCGGGCCGCGGGGTGTCCGCCGGGGCGTTGTAGAAGTACTCGGGCGGCGCGTCCTCGGCGAAGTCGGGCGACAGGTCGATGACCGGCTGGACGATCCCGCCGGGGCGGCGGTCGGTGTTGCTCTTGGCCCACTCGGTCAGCGCGGTCGAGTTCTGGTGGAACACCATCCAGAACACGACGACGACGCCGTAGATCGTGAGCAGCGCGCCGACCCGGCCCTTCTCGGCCTTGTTCTCGATCTTGATCCAGATCCGCAGGTAGAACCACACGACCGGGACGCACGCGAACACGAACGCGGTCGTCGTCTGGCCGAGGCGGAGGATCCCCTTGTCGTCGCCGCCGTCGCCGCCCAGCAGGTAGCCGATCACGCCCATCGCCATCGCCGGGCCGAGGCACTCGACCCACAGCGGCATCAGGCTCTCCTTGGGCTCCGTCGACTGCTTCGGGTCGATGTCGGCGTCCTTGAGGTACTTCTGGCCGAACAGGAAGATGACCACGCCGATCGCCATGCCGAACCCGGCGGTGGCGAACGCCCAGTGCCAGCCGTACGCGTTGCGGACGATCGCGGCGACGAAGTTGCAGATGAAGGCACCGATGTTGATGCCCATGTAGAAGATCGTGTAGGCGCCGTCCTTGTGGGGGCTGCCCGGCGGGTAGAGCCGCCCGACCAGCGTCGAGATGTTCGGCTTGAACAGGCCGTTGCCCGTGATCAGGCAGGCCAGCGCGAGGTAGAGCATCAGCTCGCTGGGGAACGCGAGTAACGTGTGGCCGGCGATGAAGAACGCGCCGCCGAGGATCACCGTCTTGCGGTAGCCGAGGACCCGATCGGCGAGCAGGCCGCCGAGGAACGGCGAGAAGTAGACCAGGCCGATGTAGCTGCCGACGACGCTCGCCGCCTTGGTGCCCGTCCAGCCCATGCCGCCTGTCTGCGAGTCGGTCAGGTACTGGTAGAAGATCCCGATCATCAAGTAGAAGCTGAAGCGCTCCCACATCTCGGTCAGGAACAGGACGTAGAGGCCGGGCGGGTGCTTCTTGCCCCCGCCCGCCACCTGGGTCACGGCAGCCTGGCTCATGGGGTGGGCATGTACCACACCTGGCGGCTCGACCGAACCGGCCTCGCTGTCACCGGCTGGCCGAAACGAACGACGCCCGCGATCTCGCGATCGCGGGCGTGACGTGCGTCAGCCTGGCCGGTCGGACGCTACTCGCAGAACCCGGTCATGCACGTGCACGGCGCGGCCGCCTTGCCGTCGTGGCACTGGTTGGTGACCTGCGCGTTGTAGAGGAAGTCCTGGATCTGGCGCAGCACCGCGGGGCGCTCGTGGACGTTGGCGTGCGTGCCGTTGTCGCCGGCCGGCGGCAGGTTGAACTCGCTCGGGACCTCGAAGTCGCCGAGCGGATCCGGCACCTCGTCGTAGACCGCGAAGCCGCTCGGCGCGCCCGGCGCCGCCTCGGCGAAGCCGTAGGGCTGCTTGACCGAAGGCATCACGACGTCGAGGCCGATCGTGCGCGCCAGCGTCTCCGAGGTGATGTTGGCGACGAGGCTGTCCGCCACCGCCTCGTACAGCAGGATCTGCTTGACCGGGGTGTCCGGCAGCGGGTCGTGCAGCAGGTGCGGCGCCGCGGTGATCGGATCGTACGGCTCGAACCGCCAGCCGAGCAGGGCGATCAGCACCTGGTAGTTGGTCGCGTCGGGGTACGACGCGCGGGCCGGGCCCGACAGCGCGTTCCACGCGTAGCTGCGCTCGAACAGCATCGTCCACGGGCCGCCCGGCACGCCGAGCACGCCGCGCTCGACGACCTGGTCGTAGGCCATGAACGAGCTGCCCATGATCCCGCCGAGCGACGCGCCGAAGTAGTAGACGCGGCTGGCGTCGATCACCGGGTTGCCCTCGTACTGGAACATCGGGTCGGTGCGCAGCGGGCCGCGCGTGATGTTCTCGATCGCGATGAAGTCGATCACCGACTGGGCCAGCTTCTCGGTGATGCCGCCGGCCCAGTTGAGGTCGTTGGCGGCGAGCGCCGCGACGCCGATCTGGCGCTCGGTCAGGCCGATCCAGTCGCCGGCGACGACGACGAAGCAGTAGTCCTCGGCGACCTCCTGCAGGAACCGGTCGTTGAGGTAACCCTCGCCCGAGCCGAACAGACCGTGGCCGAAGATCATCACCGGGACCGGCAGGGTCGCGGTCGTGACGCACCGCGGGATGATCGCGGCGAAGTTGGCGTCGCGCATGCCGTCGAGCTCGGGCTTGCCGGCGGCGTCGCGGCGCAGGATCGAGTCGTCACGCTCGCCGTTGGTGAGGAAGTTCGGCGACTGGATCGTGCCGACGATCAGCTTGTGGACCAGCGCCGGATCCCCGTTGAACTCGGTCAGGTCGTAGTCGAGGTTGGCGCCGGCGTCGCCCATCGCGTCGAGCGCGTCGGCGCGCATCGACAGCAGATCCGACGTCAGCATCTCGTCCGACGCGGTGACGAAGTCCCACGCCAGGATCAGCTCGTCGCGCGACACGCCCTCGGCCTCGAGCGCCGTGAAGATGTCGGCGTAGCGTGGCGTGAGCTTCGCCATCATCGGGTGGTCGTACGTGGTGCCGTCGCGCAGCGCCGCGAACGCCGGCGACACCGGGAGCTCGCCGCCGCTGCCGCTCTGCACGGTGTCGCGGATCGCGACCGCGTACCGGGCGTTCGGCTGCAGCCGCACCATCGGCCGGATGATCAGCGCGCGCAGCGACTCCGGCGGGCCCTCGTCGAGGCCGTCGGGCACGCTCATGTCGACCTCGGCGAAGAACACCGCGCGCTCGCCGGTGTCCATGTTGAGCAGGATGATCGGGGAGTCGGCCTCGAGCGACTGCGCCGGATCGCTGTGAGGCGGCAGCCCCGCGGCGCTGACGCCGCCGGGGAAGGTCGCGAGGATCGGGCCGGACGGGGAGAACCCGTCGAACCGGTTGTACGGCTCGGCCGCGACCGCGACGTTGTTGGCGTTGATCGGGAGCGCGGCCTGCGGGATCGCGACCCGGTAGCCGGTCTCGGTCGAGCTGTCGACGTCGGCGTAGACCATCGATGGCCACGGCGTCATGCAGGCGACGCCGCCGAGCGGGTTGCACTCGGCCGGGACGTCGAGGTCGGGGTCGTCGTCGTCATCGCCCCCGCAGGCGCTGATCCCGACGAAAGTGGAGACGATGAGCGCAGATGCCCCAAGGGCACCGACGAGTGGGTGCTTCGTACGCAAGGCTTCCTCCCGCCGCGCAGCCTACTTCGCGAATTCACAGGGCTGAAGCGAAAAGATGACGCCGGTGTCAGTTCGGACGCGACATCGTGTGACCTGGGGCCGGCGCGGTGCGATCGGTCACGGGCAAAGGGGCATGCACAAGTGGTGGCGGGGCGGGGCGGCACGCGGCGGCAATGGGCGGGCACGTCAGTTTCCCGCCGACGACGTCGCCGCCAGAACCATGCCAAGGGTGCCATTCTTGGCACTTCTGTAAGGTCAGCAACGAAAGGTTTCTGCGCGCGGACGCTGCGCGCGGCGGCCTCCCGACTAGACTGGTCTCCTCTCCGACCGTGTGGCTCGCTGCACCGTCGGCTGCCCCCGCCCCGATGCGGTCCCCGAGCAGTTTCGAGCGGACCGTTTTTGAGCCCGGACAACCGAATCCGCAACGCTGAGTTACGAGGTCGATCATGTACATCGCCCGATGGGGCCGCTCCGCACGTGCGATCGCGTTCTGCGTCGCAGGTGCGCTGGCTGGCTGTGAAGGAACGACACCCCTGCCCGTGACCGCGGGCGGTGCGGCGGTGGTGTCGGTCGAGCGCGTCGAGCGGGAGCCGATCCCCCCGCCGGCGCCGGCCTACGGCCGGCCGCTGGGGGTGTTCCAGTTCACGATGTACTACGTGGCCGCGGAGGCGGACCATCCGGAGCCCGCGCGCCCGGGCGCGGACGCGGCCGGCACGGTCCACGCGGCCGTCGCCGCCAACGACAACGTCCTGTCCGGCAATCCGGACGAGCTGTCCGGTGGACCGGACGGCGGATCTCGCGAGGTCGAGTCGTCCGATAACCGGACGAAGGTCACGCTCTATCACCGCAAGGGGTGCGCCCCGATCGCCCGGGTCGGCGCCGAGTTCGCCGCGCAGCTCGACATCCAGGGCACCGGCAAGCTGCGCGACGGCCGCGTCGTCAACACCTCCGGGAGCTGCCGCTGCCCGAACAGCCCGTGCTACTTCGAGATCGACAACGCGTGGGCGATGGGCCCCAAGGGGCGGCTGTCGCCGTTCCGCTCGGTCGCGGTCGACACGCGTCTCATCCCGCTGGGTACCGTGCTCTACCTGCCCGAGCTCGACGGCGTGCGGATGCCCGGCCGCGCCCCGTGGGGCGGGTTCGTCCACGACGGCTGCGTCGTCGCCGAGGACCGCGGCGGCGGCATCCGCGGCCACGACATCGACTTCTTCGTCGCGCGCAAGTCGTTCTCGAACATCCTCGACGCCCGCCACCGCCTCAAGAAGGTGGGCGTGTTCGAGGGCACCGGCTGGTGCGAGAAGAAGAACGGCAAGGTCGCCCGCGCGCGCGCCCGCGCCGCGCTGTAGCGCGGTCGCCGGGCCCGCGTGGCTGGCGGGGCCGCCGCTGGCCTTCGTCGGATGCGAGCGCCGGGGCAGGCGCGCGAACAGGATCCCCGATCGGCAGCCGCCGAAGTTGCTGCGCGGTCCGGATCCCGGATGGGGGGTCTGGGGGGAGCCGTGCCGGCTCCCCCCAGCTCCGTTTCCGGGTCGGAAGGAGATCCGGCCGACGGTCCTCGTCGGCCGGATCGATCGCTCAGTTCTGATCCGACCCGGGCCTTGCCCGGGTCGGATCAGAACTGAAAATAGATAAACGGCTGCGCCTCGGTGACCGCGAGCCGGCGCAGCGCGAGCGCGGCGCCCACCATGAGCAGCGCCTGCGCCCACGGCGGCAGCCGCGGGAACCCGGCGCGGGCCCACGCGTACGTGCGCGGCGCGTAGAAGTGGGCGAGCAGCCCGACCGCGAGCACGAGCTTCACCTGGGGCAACAGGCTGTGGGTGTCGGTCGTCAGCGTCGCGATCTGCCCGAGCACCGCGGCGGCGTGATCGAAGCTGGTCGCGCGGAAGAAGATCCACGCCAGGCACACGTAGTGGAACGTGAGCACGACGGCGATCGCGCGGCGCGCCGCCCACGCGGCCCACCGCCGCGCGAACGCGTCGTCGGGCGGCCGGTCGAGCACGTCGGCGACGAGGCCCGCGCCCGCGCACGCCGCCGCGAGCGGCAGCGTCGCGGCCTGGGCGTCGAGGAACGCCCACACGCCGAGCGCGCCGAGCGCGCACGCCAGCCACCGCAGCGCCTCGACGACGTCGCGGCGGCGGCCGTGGCGCGTCGCCGCCGGCTCGAGCGCGACGGCCACCGGCATGCGGATCGCGCCGCCCTGCTTGCGCCGGCGCTTGCGCTGCTTGCGCGCCAGCTTCCGCGCGTCCGACTTCCTGACGGGCTTCGCCGGCCGGGCGGTCGGGCGCGGCGCGACGCGCGGGGCGCGGGCGACCGCGTCGGGCGCGTCGGTCCCCGCGGTCGCGGGCGCGGGCGGCGCGGTCCCGGCGCGGCCGATCGACGGCGCGGTCGCGGCGCGACCGGGGCGCACCGGCGGCGCCGGCGCGCGCGGCTCGGGCGCCAGGGTCAAGAACGCGGTCGTCGCGGCCCACACCGGCGCGGTGTACAGCCAGGCGAAGATCAGGTGGAACAGCACGCCGTGGTCGCCGCTCGACGCCAGCGTCACGTGGAGCAGCGCCCCGCTCGACGCGATGCCCGCCGTCACCGCTAGCCACCGTGCCAGCGACGCGCCCGCCTCGGCGCGGCGCTGGCACGCGCGCGTCGCCGCCAGGCCGAGGCCGTGCAGCGCGCCCCACGTCACGAACGTCCAGCTCGCGCCGTGCCACAGCCCGCCGAGCAGCATCGTGATCGTCAGGTTGCGGTAGGTCGCGAGCGGCCCGCCGCGTCCGCCGCCGAGCGGGATGTAGAGGTAGTCGCGCAGCCAGCTCGACAGCGTGATGTGCCACCGCCGCCAGAACTCCTGCAGGTTGGCGGAGCGGTAGGGCGTGCGGAAGTTCTCGGGGAACTCGAACCCGAGCAGCTGCGCCGAGCCGATCGCGATGTCGGAGTAGGCCGAGAAGTCGAGGTAGATCTGCAGCGCGTAGGCGTAGGTCGCGAGCATCACCTCGAGCCCGCTGAACCGGCCCGGCGCCTCGAACACGCGGTCGACGACGAGCTGGGCCAGCAGGTCGGCCAGCGCGATCTTCTTGAACAGGCCGACGAGGATGCGGAACAGCCCGTCGGCGGCGAGCTGGCGGTCGAGCACCGGCAGCCGCTCCATCTGCGGCAGCAGCTGCTGGGCGCGGACGATCGGCCCGGCGACGAGCTGGGGGAAGAACAGCACGAACGTCGCGAACTGCACGACCGAGCGCGTCGCCGGGATCTCCCGCCGGTAGACGTCGATCGTGTAGGACATCGACTGGAACGTGTGGAACGAGATGCCGGCCGGCAGGATCAGGTGCAGCGGCTCGACCCCGAGCCCGAGCACGTCGAGCGCGAAGAAGTCGTAGTACTTGAACAGCGCGAGCACGCCGAGGTTCGACGCCAGCGACACCACGAGCAGCGCCTTGCGCCGGCGCGGGTCCTCGGTCCGCTCGATCGCCAGCGCGAGCAGGTAGTCGCCGACGACGATCGCCATCAAGAGCAGCAGCAGGTAGCGGTACCAGCCGTGCTGGGCCGCGGCCCACGCGTGATAGAAGACCGAGCTCGCGAGCAGCAGGATGATGACGCGCGCCAGCGGTCGGCCGCCCGCGGTCTGCGCGCCGCCGATCGCGACGCCCCACAGCGCCAGGAACACGAGGTGGCCGACCGCCTCGAACCCGTCGCTCATCGCCTCGAGGCTGCCGGCGCGGTGCGTGATCACGACCGCCACGCCGATGCCCGCCATCGCCGCCATCGAGCCCCACGCGATCCACCGCTGGGCGACCGCGCCCGCGAGCCGCGCGCCGTGGCGGTGCCCGAACCAGATCGCGCCCGCCGCCACACCAGCGCCGACCGCCAGCCGCCACGGCGGCGCGATCGACGCGTCGAGCGCGATCCGGTGGAACGTCAGCGCGCCCAGCGGATCCCACAGCGTCGCGACGTCCTTGGTGAGCAGCAGGTAGAGCAGGTCACCGAGCAGCAGCAGGATCGCGACGCGCGCGCCACGGCCGAGCCAGCCGTCGGCGCGCGTGAGGGCGTACGCGGCGAAGACGGCGATCAGGAACAGCGGGTAGTCGGCGCTGGAGAACGTCACCGGGACGGGCGCAGGCCCGCGCGGTCGACGCGGGCGGCGAGCCGCCTGGTTCTGCCACGCTTCGAAGCCGCGCATCAAATCTTCCGCATCACAACCGCGCGCGGCGCGGCGGCGGTGAACGCGCTCCGCGCGGCCGGCGCCCGGGCGCCCCGCGCGTCACGCCGGCCACTCCCGTCGCGCGTCCCGTCGCCGCTCTGCGCGGGGCGGGGCCCGGCGGGCGCGGCCCGACGGGCGGGGCGGCGAGCCCCGTGTGATCGCCGCGTCTGCGCGGGGTGGGTCCCGGCGGGCGCGGCCCGACGGGCGGGGCGGCGAGCCCCGTGTGATCGCCGCGTCTGCGCGGGGTGGGTCCCGGCGGGCTCCGCCCGACGGGCGGGGCGGCGAGCCCCGTGTCTGCGCGGGGTCCCGGCGGGCTCCGCCCGACGGGCGGGGCGGCGAGCCCCGTGTGATCACCCTCGTGCAGGTTCGAGGGGTTCGCCGGCGGCGCTCGCGGTGACGCCGCGTCGCCGCCGCCACGCTACGATGTCGGGTAGATGAGCGGCGCCGCGTTCCTGACGCTCGAGGAGTTCCTCGCGGCGGCGCCCGCGTTCCGGCTCGGCGACCTGCCGACCGAGCAGCCCCACCCCCGCACTCGCGGGCTCGCCGAGCTTGCCCAGGCCGATCCGGTCCGGGCCGCGGCGGTGATGAGCGCGGTCGACCGCGACGCGCTCGAGGTGCTGCGCGGGGTCGCGCCGGCGATCGACGCGCTCGCCGCCGCGGTCGACGACACGCTGCGCGGCGGCGGCCGCGTGTTCGTGTGCGGCTGCGGCGCGACCGGCCGGCTCGCGCTCACGCTCGAGGCGCTGTGGCGCGAGCAGGCCGCCCCGGCCGACGCCGACCGCGTCGTGTCGCTGATGGCGGGTGGCGACGCCGCGCTCGTCCGCTCGCTCGAGGGGTTCGAGGATCACGCGGCGTTCGGCGCGCGCCACGTCGCGGAGCTCGGCCTCGGCGCCGCCGACCTGTTCATCGGTTGCACCGAGGGTGGCGAGACCTCGTACGTGATCGGGGCGACCGAGCACGCCGCCGGCGTCACCCGCCGGCCGCCGTGGTTCCTCTACTGCAACCCCGACGCCGTGCTGCGCGGGGTCGAGCGCTCGCGCCGCGTGCTCGACGCGCCGACCATCCGCAAGCTCGCGATCGTCGTCGGGCCGATGGCGCTGTCGGGCAGCACGCGGCTGCAGGCCACGACCGTGCTGATGCTGGCGGCCGGGATCGCGCTGCTCGACGACCGCGCGCCGGGCGCCGCCGGCCGCGCGCTCGACCGGCTGTGCCGCCACCTCGAGGCCGCCGACGCGGACCGCCGGCTCGACGCGCTCGGGGCGCTGGTCGAGGCCGAGACCGCGGTCTACCGCGCCGGCGACGCGGTGCTGTACGAGGCCGACGCCCACGCGATCACCGTGCTCACCGACACCACCGAGCGGGCGCCGACGTTCAACCTCACCCCGTTCGAGAACGACGGCGACGAGCCGCTGATCCCGGCGCCCTGCTACCTGGCGATCCCGACCGCGGCCGACGCCGGGGAGGCGTGGCGCCGCCTGCTGCGTCGGCCTCCGCGACCGCTGGCGTGGGCCGGGTTCGAGGCGGTCGCCGGGGCCGAGCGCCTGGGCGGCTTCGACTTCAGCGCGCGCGCCCGCGAGCTGCGCGCGCGGCGGCTCCCGGGCGCCGCGCACGCGCGGTGCGCGGTGACGCGCGAGGCCGGCGGCGTGGCGCTGACGCTCGACGCGGCGCGCGTCGAGCTCGCCACCCGCGGGCTGTCGCTGCTGGAGGAGCACGTCGCGCTCAAGCTGGCGCTGAACATCCACTCCACCCTGGTGATGGCGCGCCTCGGCCGCTGCCGCAGCAACGTGATGACGTGGGTGCGGCCGTCGAACCGCAAGCTGATCGATCGCGCGATCCGCTACGCCCTCGCCCTCGCCGAGGAGGAGGGGCTCGCGCTGCCCGCCTACGCCGAGGCGGCGCGGCTGTGCTTCGGCGAGATGGCCTCGCTCGGCCACGACGAGTCGATCGTCGCGCGCACGGTCGCCGCGATCCGCCGCGCCGCCCGGTGAGCGTCAGGGCAGGCGGCGCGTCGCCCGGGCCTGCCACGCCTCGAAGCCGCGCAGCAGGTCGTCGATCACCAGGTCCGCCCACGCCGCGTAGCCCTTGCCGGTGAAGTGGACGTGGTCCCTGTATGCCAGCGCCGGCTCCGCCGTCACCATCGCGTCGATCCGATCGGGCCCGCCCATCGCCGCCAGGCTGTCGAAGAACGCCACGCCCGTCGCCCGGGCGACGCGCCGCTGGACCGCGATGATCTCGTGGAGGATCGCGGGCGTCCGCCACGCGCACGCCGCGTCGCGCTCGGCGGTGAGCGCGGCGACGTCGGCGCGCCGGCGCTTGCGCGCCAGCTTCTTCTCGAGCGCCTTGCACGCCGCGGCGTCGACCCGGACGCCCATGTCCGGCGGCCCGAGCAGCAGGATCGCGGCGCCGGGGACGGCGGCCTTGATCCGGCCGACCAGCTCGGTGGTGCGGGCCTCGAGCTGGGGCAGGTCGAGGTCGGGGGCGTCGGCCTCGTTGGTGCCGTACTGCAGCACGACCAGCGCGGGATCGCGGCGCGCCAGCTGCGGGCCGATCACGGTCCAGTCCCACCGCCACAGGTGGGCGAGCTGCAGGCCGACGATGCCGAGGCCGTCGACCACGACGCCGGGCGCCGCGCGCTCCATCGCGACGCCGAACACGGCGACCTCCTTGTTGCCGCGGGGGCGCAGCGACAGCCGGTGCGCGCCGTCGGGCACCTCGATGACCTCGTAGGCGGGCACGGCGACGTCGCCGTCGCCCGCGCCGAGCGCGGTGGGCACGCGCTGCCACGCGCCGTCGTCGACGCGCAGCTCGAGCTCGCCGCCGCCGCGCTGGCGCAGGTAGAACAGCTCGAACCGGCCGACGGCCGTGCCGGTGGCGCAGTCGGCGCAGGTCTCGACCCACGCGACGCGATCGCGGTCGCGGGCGTAGGAGCGCACGCCGGCCAGGCCGTAGGGCTCGCGGGTGTCGCGCTTGCCGCCCTGGTCGGCGCGCCACGATCGGTCGCTGCCGTAGCGGACGTCCTGGACGTAGTAGTGCTTGATCGCCGGCTTGCCGGGCAGGACGAAGCCGCGGCCGGCGTCGCCGAACCGCGCCTGCAGCACCTGGCGGAGCCGGCCGGTGAAGCGATCGCCAGCGGTGTGGGAGTCGCCGAACTGGGCGATCAGCGCGCGCCCGCCGGCGGCGCCCGCCTCGGCGGCGGCGAGCGCGCGGTACAGCGGGTCGAGCGCGCCGTCGGGCGCCTCGAGCGTCAGCGGCGGCGCGGTCGGCTCGGCCGCCTCGGGCGCGACCTCGGTCGCCGGCTGATCGACGACGACCGGCGCGGGCGCGGGCGGCCGCGGCGCGGGCGCCCCGTCCCCCGTCGGCGAGGCGCAGGCGGCCCAGGCCGCGAGCGACGACAGCACGGCCGCGGCGATCGGCGGAGGACGGCGGTTCACCGGGACCTGCGGTGAGCGTAACCCGCCTCGAGCGCCTCGACGATGCCCGAGCCGATGACCTGGCCGCCCTTCTTCGTGAGGTGCTCGAAGTCGCCGGACATCAGGCGCTTCTTGTACCAGGCGCGCGCGGCGCCCTCGCCGCCCATGAACGCGCGCGCGTCCCAGAACGCGCAGCCGGCGGCGTGGGCCGCGGCGCGCTCGACGTCGATCATCCACGAGATCGCGGCGCGGCCCTCGAACTTCTTGCCGTCGACGAGCTTGCCGGCGTCGAGCGTGCCGATCACCAGGCACGACGCGCCGGGGTGGCCCTTGCGGATCCGGCCCAGGACCTTGTCCCAGTGCCCGCGGAACTGGCGCTTCGCGGACTTGCCGTCGAGCCAGGCGCTCTCGTTGGCGCCGAGCAGGATCATCACGAGCGCGGGGTCGCGGCGGGCGATCTGCTCGGCGTAGTGGGCGGCGTCGTTGTTGCCCATGTTCTTGGTCGTCTGCGACACGATCCCGAGGCTGTCGACGACGACGCCCGCGGCGCGCTCCAGCGTCACGCCGAAGCCGCGGACGCGGCCCGAGGTGACGCGCACGGTGATCGTGTGCGCGCCGTCGGCGAGGTCGAGCGCGGCGAAGCCCGAGCCGGCCGCGTCGGCGCGGGTGTCGACCGTGGTCGCGACCTCGCCGTCGACGGAGATCGTGGCGGTGCCACCGCGCGGCTCGGCCAGGTAGTACAGCTCGAACCGCGACACCTTGCTGCCGGCGCCGGCCTTGGCGGTGCGGAACGTGGCGGTGGCGCCAGCGGTGCCGCTGAACGTCGCGCCGCCGTAGCCGTGGAGGTGGTCCGGCGCCGGGTTGGCGACGACGCTGTGGATCGTCCAGCCGGCGGCCTCGTGGCGGACGGCGAGGTTCTGGTACCAGCTCGACGGCTTGGCCAGGAACACGAACCCCGCGCCGCCGTCGCCGTACTTCCGGATCATCCGGCTGCGCATGCCGGAGGCGATGTAGCCCTCGGCGGTGACCGAGTCGCCGTAGAGCGAGAGCCGGGCCAGGCCGCGGCCGGCGCGCGCCGCGGCGAGGGCGTCGTAGGCCGCGTCCATCGCCCACCGGCGGCACGCGTCGGGCGTGCCGTCGACGCAGACGTCCTCGATCCCGGTGCGCGCGGTGGTGGCGTCGTGGTCGCCGTCGTCGTCGTCGGTCGTGAGCGCGGGGGGCGCGGCGGCGGGCGCGGCGGGCGCGGCGGCGGGCGCGGGCGCGGCCGTCGTCTCGACCGGCGCCACGTCCTCGCGCGCGTACGCCTCCAGCTCGCCGAGGTCCTCGGCGCCCTCGTCCTCGGCGTGGACGAACGCCGGGCCGGCCTGGCGCGGGCCGAGGTCGCCGGCGTCGTCGCCGTGGATCAGCCCGCGCATCCCGGCGACGCCCTCGGGCCAGCCGCGCAGCGCGACCAGCGCGGCGACCAGCAGCCCGGCGAACCACGCCAGCGTGGGCGCGACCGAGGGCGACGTGTCGGCGGGGCGGGGCGTCATGGGCGCGCGAGGCGGACGCTAGCGCAGCCGCGCTCGCGGCTCAACGCGGGACGCGAGCCGGGTGTTCTCTCGGTCTGGGGTGCCGTGGGGTATCCTGCAGCAACTGTCATGCCGATCCGCGAGACCCTCACGGCAAAGCCGGTCACCCTCGCCGAGGTGCTCAGCAACGGCAAGCGGTACGTCGTGCCGCCGTTCCAGCGCGACTATGCGTGGGATGCGGACGAGTGGGCGGAGCTGTGGGACGACATCGTCGAGGTGCATCGTGCGGCGCCCGAGGCCAACCACTACCTCGGCGCGCTCGTGCTCCAGCCGGATGCTGATCGCGCCGCATCCCGGATCATCGACGGCCAGCAGCGGCTAGTCACCTTGAGCTTGCTCGCGCTCGCGGTGATCGAGCGGATCCAGAGCCTCGTGACGGCGGGCCATGACCCCGAGGACAACACCGAGCGCGTTCGACTGCTGCGCGAGAAGTTCGTCAGCACGAAGGACTCCGCGTCATTGCAGCACCGGAGCCGGCTGCGGCTCAACGACCACGACGACCCGTTCTACCAGACCTACCTCGTGCAGGGTCATGCACCGTCGAGGCCGGCGTCGCTGAAGGGCTCCGAGAAGCGCCTGTACCAGGCCTTCCGATTCTTCGACGACCGCGTCGGACAGCTTTTCGGGGAGAACGCGAGCGGGCACGATCTCGCCGCGTTCCTCGAGCAGACCGTGGCCGTGAGGCTTCGCTTCATCGAGATCGTGGTGGAGGACGACGAGACTGCGTTCACCGTGTTCGAGACCCTCAACTCTCGGGGGGTGGCGCTGGGGACGGCGGACCTGCTCAAGAACTTCGTCTTCGCGGTCGCCGCGCCAGGCGGGCGCAGTGATCTCGAACAGGCTCGGATCTGGTGGGACCAGATCACACGCCTCGTCCCGCTCGAGTCCATGGCGACGTTCCTGTTCCATCACCTCAGCACCCGCGTTCAGCACATGCGGGAGAAGCGCGTCTTCACCGAGGTGAAGGCGATCGTTCCAAAGCGAAGCTCCGTCTTCGAGTTCCTGCGTACAACCAAGGAGGCCGCGGAGATCTACGCCGCGCTCAGCGACCCCTCCGACGAGTTCTGGTCGGCGTACCCAGACTCACGACGGCACGTGCGTGTCCTGGAGATCCTGCGCGTGGAGCAGTGTCGCCCGGTGATCCTCGCCGCGCTGCCCCGCCTGCAGGACCGGCCAGACCGCCTCGCCCGTCTGCTCCGGAACCTCGTCGTGGTCTCCCTGCGCGCCTCCATCTCGCGGGTCAACACGGGCGATCTGCAGCGTGTCTACCACCAGGTCGCGTACCGGATCGACCAGGGAGAGCTGAAGAGCCCGCTCGCGATCGCCCGAGCGCTCTCCGACGTGATGCCGGGCGACGACGACTTCAAGGTCGCGTTCAGCCAGGTCGCGATCGACCCCCGCGGTCCGCGCAAGCAACTCGTGCGCTACCTGCTCGCCGAGATCGAGGCGGGCGTTGGCGGGCAGCGGATCGACTTCGACGGCTCTGATGCCACGATCGAGCACATCCTGCCGGAGAACCCGACCGATGGTTGGGAGTCGTTCTCGCACGAGGATCGCCTTCGCGACGTGCGTCGCCTCGGCAACCTCACCCCGCTCGAGCAGGCCTTGAACAAGTCGCTGGGCAGCGCTGACTTTGCGCGTAAGCGAGAGGTGTACGCCCAGAGCAGGTTCGTCCTCACGAGCTCGATCGACGCCGCGGACTGGAGCTCCGCGGCGATTCGAGCCCGGCAGCAACGAATGGCAGACACCGCGGCTGCGATCTGGCGGTTGGATGACGTGGATCAGGGCAGCACAGCGTGAACGCTACTCGGGCGTGCCGCTGCACGTCACCGGCGCGGTCACGGCGCACGTCGGGGTGAACGGCGCGCCGGCGAGGCGCGCGTCGACGAACGCGAGGATCTCGGACAGCGCCCAGATCGTCCCGTCGGTGTGGCCGGCGCCCGCGCACTCGAGGTACGAGAGCGGCACGCCGTCGTCGCACAGCGCCTCGTACGAGGCGCGCTCGATCGGCGTGTGGACGAGGGTGTCGGCCTCGCTGAGCACGACGAGCAGGCCGTAGCCCGCGGCGTCCTCGGAGATCCGCGGCACGCTGGTCGAGGTCAGGCCGTTCTCGGCGAAGATGCAGCCGAACGGGTCGACGTCGGCGAGCGTGCCCGCGGCCGCGGCGTCGAGCAGCGAGGACGTGAACACGTCGGCGTGGGTGAGGCCCTCGATGTCGGCGTCGGGGCTGCAGTCGGAGTCGGCGAGGATCCCGGGCAGGTCCGTGTCCCACGGCGGCACCAGCGCCCCGGCCAGCGCGGCGCCGTACCACGGCGAGGCGACGCCGAGCATCGCGATCGTGTTGCCCGTCGCGTCGACGAGCTCGGTCAAGGCGCGCGTCGTCTGCGCGATCAGGTCCATCGGCGGCACGGTGGCGACGCCGCCGACGAGCTCGAGCTCGCGCGCGTAGTACGGCGCGAGGCGATCGATCCACAGCGCGGCGTGCCCGCCCTGCGAGCCGCCGATCATCGCGACCCGCGGCGTGGCGCAGTGGCCGCCGCGCTCGGCGGGATCGAGGCGGAGCGCGGCGCGCACCGCGTCGAGCGCGGCGATCGCGGTGGGCTGGCCGACGAGGTACGGGTGCGGGAACCCGGTGGCCTGCTCGTCGCTGCGCAGGCCGAGGTAGTCCGGCGCGACGACGACCTTGCCGGTCGCGGCGAGCGCGGCGGCGAGCAGCGTGTAGAGCTGGTCGCTGCCGGCCCCGCAGCCGTCGGTGAACCCGGTGGTGCCGTGGAGCAGCAGCAGCACGTCGAGCGGCGCGCCGTCGACGGGGACGGTGGGGTAGGCGACGAACGCGGTGGCGTCGACGAGCTCGCCGCGGTCCTGGGTCTGGTAGGTGACGCGGCGGACGGCGGTGTCGTAGGTCAGCGTGAGGTCGGGCGCGACGCCCTGGGTGTCGAGCAGCGCGCGCAGGAAGTCGGCGGCGTACTCGGTCGCGCCGCCGACGTCGACGACCTCGCCGAGCGTGGCGTCGCGGCGCCACGCGTGCGCGGGCTGGCCGCAGCGCGCGGGCGCGTCGGCGAGCGCGTCGGTGGCGGGCGTGCCGGCGACGACCGGCGCGGGGACGTCGCACGCGAGCGCGGCGTCGGGGGCGGCGTCGGGCGAGGACGGGGCGTCGTCGCCGCACGCGGCGGCGGCGAGCGCGAGGGAAGCGAGGACGGCGGTACGGCGCATGTCGGGCGAGCATAGCCACGGCGGCGCGCCGCTGGCGAGCGCCCGTCACGGCTGCGGCGGCGCCGACCGGATGTGAGCTGCGTCGCGCGTCTTGCACCGCGGGTAGACCGAGGCGGGCTCGCGGGGCAACATGCGCGCATGTCCAAGCTGACGTCCTGCCTGCTCGCGACGGCCGCCGCGCTCGTCCCGCTCGCGCCGGCGATCGCGACCGCCGAGCCGATGCGCGAGGCCAGCCGCGTGCACGACTTCCACACCGTCGACCGGTTCACGCCGCAGTCGACGTTCGGGTTCAACCTCGGCTACGAGATGTGGGACGACGCCGACTTCACGATCCTGGGGTTCGACGTCGGCGGCCACTTCGTCAGCGAGGCCGGCGCCGGCGGTTACGTCGTGCTGCCGCTGGCCTACGTCGCGACCGACGACGTCGTCGTCGGCGGGATCGTGATCACCGAGGGCGAGAGCGAGGTCGTGCTCGGCAACATCGAGGTGGGCGGCCTCTACGCCAAGAAGCTCGATCGCCGCACCGATCTGGTCGTGCGCGCCGGCCTCGCCCTGCCGACCGGCCCCGAGGCGGCGCTCGACGCGGCGGGCCTCCTGTCGCCGCTCGCCGCGGTGCCGCGCCACGGCGACCTGCCGCAGCACTGGAACAAGTCGATGTGGCTCCGCCTCGGTGCGTCGCCGATGGGGCACTTCGGGCCCGTGTTCTGGAGGGTCGACGCCGGCCTCGACCTGATGCTGGCCGACGACGACGGCGCGACCGCCGACATCTCGCCGGTGTTCCGCCTCAACGTCGCCGGCGGGGTCGACATCGGGGACCTCGACGTCACCGCCGAGCTCGCGACCAACATCACCGATCCCGAGAACGACAACGCCGACGAGACCGCCAGCACGTTCGCGCTCGGCGGTCGGTTCACCGGCGGCGCGGTCCAGCCCGGCCTCGCGCTGATCTTCCCGGTCGGCTACGACGACCTCGACGACCTCGACATGGCGATCGCGTTCTCGCTGATCGGGCACATGCAGTAGCCGTCGCGCCGCAGGCGCTACAGCAGCTCCGCCGCCATCGCGACGATCTCGTCGAGCGGCGTGCGCCGCCCGCGCTCGCGGCCGACGGCGTAGGCGTCGCCGATCGCGGCGACGCCGCGGCGCTCGGCCTCGTCGCGGAGCGGCTGCTCGCACGCGGGCACGGGCGTGCCGAGGCGCCGGCGGATCGCGTCGGCGGCGCCGAGGTAGACCGCGCCGCGCGCGGGGCGCTCGTCGTCGACCATCACCGCGGCGAGCGCGTCGAGGACGCTGGCGCACCGCCACAGATCGCCGAGCCGGCGGTGGACGCGCAGGCTGGCGTGGAGCCGGGCGCGCGCGGTGAGCAGGTCGCCGCGGCGTGCCGCGGCGCGGCCGCCGAGGTCGAGCGCGTAGGCGATGCCCTCCTGGTAGCCGGCCGTGACCGCGTCGGCGAACGCGCGCTGGAGCGCGGTGTCCGCGCCGGCGACGTCGCCGCCGTAGAGCGCGAGCGCGGCGCGGTTGAGCTGCGCCCACACCTTGCCCTCGAGGTCGCCGAGGGCGGTCAGCGCGGCCTCGGTCTCGTCGAGCGACGGCACGGGCTCGTCCGGGCGGCCGTCGGGCGCGGCGAGCCAGGCGAGGAACGCCAGGTAGTTGCGGGCGCGCGCGGCCTCGCGCGGGTCGCCGAGCTGGAGCCACAGCGCGAGCGCGCGCCGGTGCAGCCGCCACGCGTCGTCGTACGCGCCGCGCTCGCGCGCGACCGAGCCGGACAGCTGCGCCGCCTCGGCCTCGCCGCGGACGTCGCCGAGCGCCGCCGCCATCGCGCGCGCCTCGGCCAGCAGCTCGGCGGCGCGGTCGTAGCTGCAGCCGAGCAGCGCGAGCCGCCCGGCGCCGTGCAGCGCGGCGAGCCGGTGGGGCGACGCGCCCGCCGGCGCGCGATCGAGCGCGGCCTCGAGCAGCGTCGAGCCTTCCTCGTAATGGCCGCGCAGGTACCAGTACCAGGTGAGCCGCCCGGCGAGGTGGAGCGCCGCGTCCGGGTCGACCAGCAGCGCGCGCCCGATCGCGGCGCGCAGGTTGTCGTGCTCGGCGTCGAGCACGCCGAGCCAGCGGTCCTGCTCGGCGCCGCGCAGCCCGGCCTCGGCGCGCGCGCACAGCCGCTCGAGGTGATCGAGCGCGACCTCCCACACCGCGGCGTCCTCGCGCAGGTCCTCCGACGCGCGCCGGCACAGCTCGCGCACGCTGTCGAGCATCGTCAGCCGCGGCGGGTCGTCGCCCGACCACGACGCCAGCCCGCTCTCGAGCAGCCGCATCACCGCGCCGGCGACGTCGTCGGTGACGTGGCCGAGGCGCGCGCGCAGATCGGGGAACGTCATGCCGGCGGGCAGCACCGCGAGGTGGCGGAGCAGCGCCTGGTGATCGGGGCGCAGCAGGCCGTAGGCCCACGCCACCGCGCCGCGCAGCGGGTCGTCGCCGCCGCGCGACAGCTCGATCCGCGCGCGGATCTCGGCGAGGTTCTTCGCCCGCACCTGCGCCGCGGCGAGCTCGAGCCCGAGCGGCAGGCCCTCGACCAGCCGGCAGATCGCGACGACGTCGTGGACGTTGCGGTCGTCGAGCGAGAACGTCGGGTCGACGCCCCGCGCGCGCTCGACGAACAGCTCGACCGCGGCGTAGCGCCACGCCTCGTCGGGCGACACGTCCGCGGCCGGCGCGTCGAGCGGATCGAGCACGATCCGCTGCTCGTCGGGCAGGCCGAGCGGGACGCGGCTGGTGACCAGCCACGAGGCGCGCGGGCAGCGCGCGCGCAGCGAGTCGATCGCCGTGGCCGCGTCGGCGTCGCGCAGGTGCTCGGCGCCGTCGAGCACGATCAGCGCCTCGCGCGGCGCGAGCGCGGTCGCGACCTGGTCGAGCGCGCCGCGGGTGGTGTCGGGCTGCAGGCCGAGCGCGTGGCCGATCGCCTCGGGCAGCATCGCGCCGTCGTGGATCGCGCCGAGCGGCACGACCCACGCGCCGTCGGCCAGGCGGTCACCGGTCGCGGCGGCGATCGCCGCGGCGAGCCGCGACTTGCCGACCCCCGACGGGCCGGTGACCGTGACCAGCGCGCCGGCCGCCAGCCTCGACGCGATCGCCGTGCGCTCGACGTCGCGGCCGACCAGCGGCCGCGGCCCGGTCGCGGTCAGCCGGACGCCGGTCGGGATCAGCGACGGGGTCGGCGTGCGCGCGAGCGTGGGCGCGTCGGCCAGCGTGCCGCGGCGCGGCCGGCCGTGGCGTCCCGCGCCGGTCCCGTCCCCGACGACGCCGGCGAGCGCGCGCGCCAGCGCCGTCGCCTGCGCCGCGACGCTCTTGTACCGGCGCTCGGCGACGCGCGCGGTCGACCGCGCGAACCACGCGTCGAACGCCGGCGGCAGCCACGGCCACCGCATCGACGGCGGCGTCACCGGCGAGCCGTCGATCTGCGCGATCACCTCGAGCGCGCCGTCGCCGGTCCAGTAGGTCTCGCCGGTGAGCAGCGTGATCGCCACCATCGCGACCGCCCAGATGTCGCTCGCCGGGCCGATCCGCGACGCCTGGCCGCGCACCTGCTCGGGCGCCATGTACAGCGGGGTGCCGACGACGCCGTCGGGGCGCGCGGCGTCGCTGGCGTCCTTGACCAGGCCGAAGTCGAGGACCTTGAGGATCCGCGCGTCGCCGACCTCGTGGAGGAACAGGTTCGCGGGCTTGAGGTCGCGGTGGACGATGCCCAGGCCGTGGGCGAGCTCGAGCGCGGCGGCGGCCTGACCCAGCCACGTCGCGACGTTGGCCGGCGGGATCGGGCCGTCCAGCCGCTCGTCGTCGAGCGTGCGCCCGCGCAGCCGCTCGAGCACGAGGAACGGCCGCTGCTCGTGGCGCGTCGTCCCGGCCGCGATCAGCCGCACGACGTGGGGCGAGGCGAGCACGGCGAGCGCCGCGGCCTCGCGCTCGAACCGCCACCGCGCGACCTCGGGCTCGATCCGGTCGGCGGCGAGCTTGACCGCGACGTGCTCTCCGGTGACCAGGTCGATCGCCGTGTAGACGTCGGCCGCGGTGCCGGCGCCGATCGGCTCGGCCAGCTCGAAGCGTCCCGCGACGAGGTCGACGGGGTGGCCCATCGCCCGTCAGGGTATCAGGGCGAGAGGTGCCAGCCCAGCGCGATGAAGATCGGCGCCACGACCGCGACCATCGCCTCGCCGGCGATCATCCCCGACGACAGCGGGATCTTGTAGACGTCCGACGACTTCTTGTCCGTGCGGTCCCAGATCGCGCCGATGATGCCGCCCAGGCACATCGCGGCGATCACGCTGAACGGCACGAGCATGCCGATGCCGAGGCCGGTCGTCGACGGGACGTACGGCTTGAGCTTCTTGTTGCTCTCGAGCACGGTGAGGATCACGCCGAGCACCGAGAACACGCCGAGCGCGTAGAGCGCCGACGACGGCAGCACGCTCACGCCCTTCTCGAGGATCGTCGCGAACCCGGCCCACTTGGCGGAGATCGGCGAGGACAGCTGCGCCGGGATCGCGGCGGCGTCGGGCGAGAACAGCAGGTGGCGCTCGACGATGCCGTAGGTCTCGGACATCGCGGCGTAGGCGAGGGCGACCGCCGCGGCGCCGATCGGCACCGCCATGAGCTGGGCGATCGTCATCGACCGCGGGGTCGAGCCGATCATCTGGCCGGCCTTGTAGTCCTGCATGATCGCCTCGGACGACACCGCGATCGTGCCGGTCGTGCCCGACGACACCATGTTGGCGCCGATGTGGCCCGGCGCGATCACCGCGAACAGGCCCTGCATCATGTTGGACAGCGCGCTGATCGGGCCCCAGTTGGTCTCGCCCAGCACGCGGATGCCGACGAGCATCAGCGGGATCGACAGGACGATCGCGGTGACCGTCATCCAGATCGGCATGTCGAGCAGCACGTACTGCACCGTGCACAGGCCGACGGTCGTGATGCCGATGCCGGTGATCACCCACGGCAGCGGGAACTCGGTCGTGCCGATCCGCGCGTGGCGCAGGCTGCGGAACGTGTCGATCAGGATCCGCCAGCGCAGCGCCAGCGCGGTGAGCCCGCCGGCGACCAGCATCCCGGTGGCCGGCCACATGATCCACTCGAGCAGGAACGTGTTCTTGCTGCCCGGCGCGGCGAGGTGACCGGCGAGGATGCCGCCCTCGCCGGTGGCCTTGCCGGAGATCAGGTCGATCAAGATCGGCGGCAGGATGATCCACGCCAGCGCACCGCCGGCGATCATGCTGAGGTTGATGCGCAGGCCAAGCAGCATCCCCGAGCCGATGGACAGGAGGCCGTAGGACACGCCGACGCCCATCTTGGCGAGCGCGATGCCGCCGATCACCGTCGCCGGCACCCAGCCGTCCTTGACCAGGTAGGTGAGCTGCGACTCGTCGCGCAGCACGAAGAACGCGCCGGACAGCAGCAGGCCGAGCGCGAGCGCCTTGGTCGCCGCCCGCGCCGCGGCGAGCAGCTTCGGGTCCGCGTCCTTGCCGCGCGGCGGGTCGAGCACGATCATCGTCTCGCCGGTGGCGACGCCGTCGACGAACGGCAGCTTCTCGTCGATGATGAAGTGGCGGCGCAGCGGCACGGCGAGCAGCACGCCGAGCGTGCACGCCGTCGTCAGCCACAGGAACGACTGCAGCGGCGTCAGGTGGATGTCGATCGCGCCCTGGGCGCGCAGCATCTCGAACGCGCCGAGCAGCACGCACATGAACGCGGTCTGCGCCGCGGACGTGCCGGCCGTCTGGACGATGTTGTTCTGCCAGCGGTCGTACGTCTTGTGCGAGATGATGTTGAGGATGATGAAGCCGAAGAACGCCGCGACCACCGACACGTTCGGGCCGAACCCGAGCTTGAGCGTCATGTAGGGGTAGCTGGCGCCCATGATCGCCGCGACGATCACCGCGGCGATGATCGCCGGGACGGTGAGCTCGCCACGCGGCGGGGTGGCGGTGGGGGGCTGAGGCTCGGTCACGGGGCGCACCCTAGGACGGTTGCCGCGGCGCGCGCAAGGCCGGTCAGCGGGGCGCGCGCCCCTTGGCCACCGGCGCCTCGGCCCGGGTGTTCGGCTGCTCGGCGTCGAGGGTCTGGTCGAGCGAGACGTCGGCCGCGGGCGCCGCGGGGGCGGCGTCGAGGCGGAAGCTCCCGTCGTACGGCGCCGCGGCCGCGACCGCGGCGAGCGCGGCCGCCAGCTCCCCGGCCGTGGCGTACCGGCGGCGCGGGTCGTCGTCGAGCGCGCGCGCCAGCACGTCGTCGAGCGCGGGCGGCACCGTCGCCAGCGTCGACACCGCGGGCATCGGCCGGCCGGCGTCGCGCGGCGAGCGGCCGGTCAGCGCGAAGTACAGCGACGCGGCGAGCGCCCACACGTCGCCCGCGGGCGTCCACGGCGCGCCGGCCGCGACCTCGGGCGGCATGAACGCCGGCGTGCCGATCACCGCGCCGGCCTGGGTCAACGACGCGTCCTCGTCGCCGATCCGGGCGACGCCGAAGTCGAGGACCTTGATCAGGTCCGCGGTGCCGGCCATCGCCACGACGAACAGGTTCGCCGGCTTGACGTCGCGGTGGACGATCCCGCGGCCGTGCGCCTCGGCGATCGCGCGCGCCGCGCCGAGGCCGAGGTGGACCGCGAGCGGCACGGGCAGCGGCCCGGCGCGCTTGACCAGCAGGTCGAGGCTCGCGCCGTCGAGCAGCTCCATCGCGTAGTACCAGACGCCGTCGTCGGTGACGCCCCAGTCGAAGATCCGGATCGTGCTGGGGTGGGCGAGCTCGGCGGTCGCCTGGATCTCGCGCTCGAACCGCGCGATCGCGGCCGGGCTGCGGCCGTGCTCGGGGCTCAGGATCTTCAGCGCGATCCGGCGGCGGGTCGCGCGGTCGTGCGCCTCCCACACCTCGCCCATGCCGCCCTTGCCGATCCGCCGGCGCAGCTTGTAGCGCCCGATCGACCGGCTCTCGAACACGCTCTGGCGCAGCGACCAGATCACGTGGCTGCCCCAGGCGACCACGATCGTCTCGGCCAGCAGCACGCCGGTGTAGACCGCGAAGTGGCTCACCGCCACGGGCTGCGACAGCTGCGCCCGCACCACCGGGTCGAACACGCTGTCGATCAGCATGCCGACGGGGAACATCAGGCCGGTCAGCACGGCGAGCGGCGCGCTGCGCTGCCAGCGGTCGGCGATCGCCAGGCCCTGGACGCTGAGGATGACGAAGTACGCGGTGATGTACGGCGTCGCGAGCCCGCCCATCCGCGTCGCGATCAGGGTGAGGGCCGCGGCCGACACCGGGAACAGCGCGCCGACCAGCGGGCGCGTCACCGACGGCGGCGGCAGCGGGTCGCGGAACAGCGCGACCAGCACCGCGACGTGGAACGCGGAGGTCGCGAGGCGGACGGCGACGACGAACCCCAGCGAGCCCTGGCCGATCACGTCGTGGAACGCCAGATCGCAGGCGAGGCCGACGACCAGCCACAGCGTGCACGCGACGACGAGCACCGCGCGGGCGCGCAGGACGTCCGCGCCGTGCTGGTGGCGGGCGATCGGATCGGTCGCGCCCGCGGAGCCGCCGGAGCCCATGGACGCGGACGCGCCGGCGCGCGAGGTGCGGGCGGAGCCCGCGCCCCGCGACCCCCCGGTGGTCGACGGTGACGGTGACACGGCAGCTCAGTATACGGCGGCGCGCGCCGGCGCAACCGCGCCGAGCCGGGCGGCGAGCGCGGGCAGCACCGCGCCGGCGCGACCGTCGACCCGGACCGCGGCCTCGGCGTCGCCGCGGGTCGGGCCCTGGTTGACGATCGCCACCGGCACGCCGCGCTCGGCGGCGCGGCGGACGAACCGGTAGCCGCTGAACACGGTGAGCGAGCTGCCGATGACGAGCAGCGCGTCGGCGGCGTCGAACAGCGCCCACGCCGCCGCGGTGACGTCGGGCGGGACGTTCTCGCCGAAGAACACGACGTCGGGCTTGAGCACGCCGCCGCAGCCGGCGCACGGCACCGGCTCGAACGCGTGGGCGAGGTCGTCGGGCAGGACCGCGTCGCCGTCGGGCGCGGCGGCGGCGCGCGCGGCGGCGGCGCGCGGCAGCCACGCGGCGTTGGCGGCGAGCAGGCGGGCGTGGTGGGCCGCGCGCGGCTGGCGCGCGCCGCAGCCGAGGCACCGGACGTGGGCGATCGCGCCGTGCAGCTCGACGACGCGGGCGCTGCCGGCCGCGCCGTGCAGGCCGTCGACGTTCTGCGTGATCAGCCCGGCGACCGCGCCGGCGCGCTCGAGCGCGGCGAGCGCGTGGTGGGTCGGGTTGGGGCGGGCGTCGCGCAGCGTCGCCCAGCCGAGCGTCGCGCGCGCCCAGTAGCGGCGGCGGGCGCGCTCGTCGGTGACGAACTCGCGGTACTGGATCGGCGCGCGCTTCGGCGCGCGCCCCGGGCCGCGGTAGTCGGGGATCCCGGACTCGGTCGAGCACCCGGCGCCGGTGAGCGCGACGACCTGGCGGCCGCGCACCAGGCCCACCAGCGCGTCGAGGTCGGGCGCGGACGGCTCGTCGGGCGCGGTCATCGTGATCGTCTGCGTAGCACGCCGAGCGTCAGCGCGAGCGCGGCGGCGAGCGGGGCGAGCGTGCCGGCCCCGCCGCGCGAGCTGGCGCAGCCGCCGTCCTGCCACGTCACCGTCGCCGCGGCGCCGCCGAGGTGGCCGAGGTCGTCGAGCGCGCGCGCCTCGACGACGTGGTCGCCGGGGGCGCCCGCGGTCCACCGCAGGCGCTGGCGCGCGGCGGCCGGCTCGACGGGCTCGGCCTCGGCGACGAGCGCGCCGTCGACCCACAGCTCGAGCCGGGCGAGCGGGCGCGCGGCGGTCACGTCGAACGCGATCTCGACGTCGTCCTCGACGGTCGCGCCGGCGGCGGGCGCGGTCAGCGCGACGTGCGGCGGCGCCGGGCCGTCGCCCGCGCCGAGCACGGCGCGTAGCGCGGCGTGGCCGTTCTGGGTCGCGCCGCCGCACGCGCACGGCCGCGGCGCGCCGGGCGCGCCGCACGGCGCGGCGAGATCCGCGAACGAGCGATCGGCGCACGCGTCGCCGGGCGTCATCACGTCGCGGCACTGGCCGACGTCGTCGAGGCCGAGGACGTGGCCGAGCTGGTGGGCGACGTGGCCGCACAGGTCGACGGGCGCGTCGATGATGTCCGTGAGGTCCCACAGGTTGCCGAACACGAACGCCAGCCCACGCGCCACCGGCGCGCAGTCGTCGCCGCGCGGCGCGAGGCCGCGGGTGCCGGGAGGCAGCCCGAGCTCCTCGGGGAGCCCCGAGATCTTGACCTCGACGTAGTCGACGTCGGGCGCCGGCTCCTCGGTCGCGAGCTCGATCCCGTACGGGCCGAGCACGTCGCCCAGGCAGATCACCAGCCCGGCCCACGCCAGGTCGAGCCGCGGCAGCGGCGTCAGCGCGCCGCCGGTCGGGACCACGGCCGAGACGTCGGCGCGCGCGTCGTCACCGCCGCCGGGTGCGGCGCGCGTGATCGTGCAGCCCTGCGGGCAGCGATCGAGGTAGACGACGCGCGGCGCCGGCCCGCCGGTGCCGGGCACCTCGACCGCGCCGTCGGCGCGCGCGCGCGAGGGCGCCGCGGCCGTGACGGCCAGCACCGAGGCAGCGACGAGCGCGCGCACGGCGCCACCCTACCACCGCGCGCACGGGCGAGATATGGTGCGCCGCGATGTCGTCCTTTTCCGGTGCACGCCCGTCCCTCGGCGTGTGGCTCGTCGGCGCCGCCGGCCACGTCGGCGCGTGCACGATCGCCGGCTGGGCCGCCGTGCGCGCCGGGCTGATCCCGCCGACCGGGCTGATCACCGCCGACGCGCCGCTCGACGGGCTGCCGCTGGTCGGGCTCGACGACGTCGTGTTCGGCGGCCACGAGCTCGCCGGGCGGACGGTCGACGACGCGGCGCGTGCGCTGGTCGCCGAGGGCGTGCTGCCCGCGGCCGTGGTCGAGGCGCCCGCGGTGCGCGCCGCGCTCGCCGCCGCGGCCGCCGAGCTGCGCCCCGGCGTCGACGGCGAGGGCGCGGGCGACGCGCTCGATCGCGTGCGCGACGACCTCGCCGCGTTCCGCGACCGCCACGGCGTCGCGCGGCTGGTCGTGGTCAACGTCGCCTCGACCGAGCCGCCGCTGGCGCCCGAGCCGGAGCACGACGCATGGCCCGACGACCCCGACGCGCTGCTCGCCGCGGTGCGCGCCGGGCGGCGGCTGCCGGCGAGCGCGCTGTACGCGGCCGCCGCGCTCGACCTCGGCGCCGGCTACGTCAACTTCACGCCATCCACCGGCGCCGAGCTGCCGGGGCTGCGCGCCCTGGCGCGGGTGCGCGGCGCGGTCCACGCCGGCGCCGACGGCAAGACCGGCCAGACGCTGGTCAAGACCGTGCTCGCGCCGATGTTCGCGATCCGCCGGCTGCGCGTGCGGAGCTGGGTCAGCCACAACGTGCTGGGCAACGCCGACGGCGCCGCGCTCGACGACCCGGCGCGGCGCGCCAGCAAGCAGCGCAGCAAGGCGGCGCCGCTCGCGGCGATCCTCGGCTACGCGCCGGAGAGCCACGTCGGCATCGACTACGTCCCGAGCTATGGCGACTGGAAGGTCGCGTGGGACCGGATCGTGTTCGAGGGGTTCGGCGGGGCGCAGATGTCGCTCGAGCTGACGTGGCGCGGCAGCGACACGGCGCTCGCGGCGCCGCTGTGCATCGATCTGATCCGGCTGGTCGAGCTGGCGCTGCGCCGCGGCGAGCGCGGCGCGCTGGCGTACCTGGGGCTGTTCTTCAAGCGGCCGGTCGGCACCCACGAGCACCGGCTCGATCGCCAGTGGCTGGCGCTGCTCGCGCACGTGCTGCCGGCGCTCGCGGCGGCGGCGCCCGACGTCGGCGAGCCCGGTGGAGAGGGTGACGGCGCGGTTGGCTCGGTCGGTGACGACACCGCGGTGACCGAGCGGGGGCCGGCGTGATCGCGGCGCCGCCCGGCGTCGGCGGAGGGGCGCCGCGGCTCGACGCGCTGCTCCGGCTGATCCGCCCGCCCAACGTGTTCACCGCGTTCGCCGACGCGCTCGCCGGGCTGCTCGTGCTGCGCGGCCTCGGCGTCGCCGTGCCGGAGGGCGCGACGGCGGTCATCCTCGCCTCGGGGTGCCTCTACCTCGCGGGCATCGTGCTCAACGACGTGTTCGATCGCGAGATCGACGCGCGCGAGCGCCCGACCCGGCCGATCCCGGCGGGCGAGGTGTCGGTGCGGTTCGCCGCGGCGCTCGGCGTGTCGCTGCTGGCGAGCGGCGTCGCGCTCGCCGCGTGGATCGGGCCGTCGACCGGCGTCGTCGCCGCCGTGCTTGCGGCGTGCATCGTCGGCTACGACGCCGGGCTCAAGCGGACGCGGCTCGGGCCGCTGGTGATGGGGAGCTGCCGCGGCCTCGACGTCGCGATGGCGATCTCGACCGGGCTGTCGCTGGACGCGGCGTGGCCGCACGTCGCGGTGGCCGGGCCGATCGTGCTCGCGCTCTACGTCGCCGGGCTGACGTACATCGCGCGCGACGAGGTCGACGGAAACACGGCGCGGCGCGCGCGCACGGGCCTGACGTTCCTGGGGCTGCTCGCGGCGGGGGTTGTCGTGGCGCTCGCGGTGTGCCCGTGCCTGCCGCGCACCGCCTGGGCGTGGCCGTGGGTGGCGCTCGCGGTGGTGCTCGGCTGGCGCAACTGGGCGCCGGTGTGGTCGCGCCACGACGGCCCGTCGACGGGCCGCGCGATCGGCGGCGGGATCGTGCTGATCCCGGTGATCGACGCGGCGATCGTCGCGGTCGCGGGTAGCCCGGTGCTGGCGTTCGCGGTCGTGGCGCTCGTCGTGCCGGCGCTGATCCTCAAGCAGCTGTTCTCGCCGACCTGACCTGGGGGAGCGCGTGCGCCTCGGCTACAACACCAACGGCTTCGCCCACCACCGGCTGCTCGACGCGCTCGAGGTGATCGCGGAGCTCGGCTACCGCTCGGTCGGGATCACGCTCGACGTCCACCACCTCGATCCGTACGGCGCCGGGTTCGCGGACGAGTGCCGGCGGGTCGCGGCGCGGTGCCGCGCGCTCGACCTCGAGCCGGTGATCGAGACCGGCGCGCGGTTCCTGCTCGATCCGCGGCGCAAGCACCGGCCGACCCTGCTATCCCGCGATCCTGCGGAGCGCGCCGTGCGCGTCGCGTTCCTCGGCCGTGCGATCGACGCCGCGGTCGCGGTCGGCGCGCGCGTCGTGTCGCTGTGGTCGGGCTCGCCCGACGCCGAGGACGATGACGCGGTCGGCGAGCTCGATATCCGGCTGGCGGACGCGCTGCGCGGCGTGTGCGCGCGCGCCGCGGCGGCGGGCGTGGTGATCGGGTTCGAGCCCGAGCCCGGCATGTACATCGAGGACATGGCCGGGTTCGCCCGGCTGCGCGCGCTCGTCGATCACCCGGCGCTGCAGCTCACCCTCGACGTCGGCCACGCGCACATCACCGAGCCCGACGGCGCCGAGGCCGCGGTGCGCGCGTGGCGGGAGGCGATCGTCAACGTCCAGGTCGAGGGCATGCGCCGCCCCGTCCACGATCACCTCGTGCCGTGGGAGGGCGACCTCGACGTCCGCGCCGTCATGCGCGTGCTGGGCGAGGTCGGCTACGCCGGCCCGGCGACGCTCGAGCTGTCTCGCCACAGCCACGACGCCGTCCGCGTCGCGCGCCGCGCCCACGAGTTCCTGACGACAGGGTGAGCGGGCGGGCGCGTCCGAGTCTGTCTCTGTCTCTGTCTCCGTCTCCAAGTCACCGCTCGTCCTGAGCAGCGCCGAGCGAGAGCGAGGCGCGTGTCGAAGGACGCTGACAGTCAGCGATGCTTGGCTCGCGAGCCAGGACTGTCACCATCCTTCGACACGGGCCTCGCTGGCGCTCGGCCCTGCTCAGGATGAGCGGGGCTTGCTCCGCCTCCGTCTCCGCCTCCGCCTCCGCCTCCGTCTCTGTCTCCGTCTCCGTCTCCGTCTCCGCCTCCGCCTCCGTCTCCGTCTCCGTCTCTGTCTCCGTCTCCGTCTCCGTCTCCGCCGCCGCCGCCGCGGTGCACGAGTGGCCCCGGTCCCCTCCACCCACCGCGCCTGATCGCCGGTTCCACGCCGCGACGCCACCCACGCCCGGCGAGCCACGGCCTCGGGCACCGTGGCCACTCGTGCACCGCGCCGCTGGTCGGCGCGCAGGCGTAGTGCGGGCTCGCCCCCGGGTGTGACGCGAGAATCAGCGCCGGCCGTCGGCGCCCATCAGGTCGAGCACCAGGCCCTTGACGTCCGTCGCCGCCACACGGTCCCGCGCGAACCGCCCGTCGCTGCACAGCAGGACCGGGCCGTCGCCGTCGCGCGCGGGCAGCCGGCCGTGCGAGCCGCGCACGCCGTGGCCGTCGAGCGGGATCACGTCCATCGTGTAGCGGAAGCCGAGCGCCTTCTGCGCCAGCCGCAGCGCGGCGCGCGCCTTGGCGCCGCCGCCGTCGAACAGCAGCTCGGCCGGGTCGTACCCCGGCTTGCGGTGGATCTCGACGCTCGCCGCGAAGTCCGGCGCGCGCGCGTCGTCGAGCCAGTAGTAGTACGTGAACCACGCGTCTGCGTCGGCGACGAGCACCAGGTCGCCCGCCCTCGGGTGGTCGAGCCCGGCGGCGCGCTTGCCGTCCTCGTCGAGGATCTCGGCGACGCCGGCGAGCCCGGCGAGCGCCTCGCGCGCGCGCGGCAGCGCCGCCGGATCGTTGACGTAGACGTGGGCGACCTGGTGGTCCGCGACCGCGAACGCGGCCGACGCGAACGTGTCGAGCAGCTCGCCGGCGGGGTTGTACGCGACCTCGAGCAGCCCGGCCTCGCGCAGCCGGCGGTTGACGTGGACCGGGCGCGACACGTCGGTGATGCCGTACTCGCTCAGCACCACCACCGTCGCGCCCGCCGCGCGGACGTGGTCGATCAGGTCACCCGCGACCTGGTCGATCGCCGCGGCCGCCGCGCGCGCCTCGGGCCCGCGCGCGCCGAACCGCTGCAGGTCGTAGTCGAGGTGCGGCAGGTAGACCAGCGTCAGGTCGGGGCGCTCGGCGTCGAACACGCGGCGCGCCGCGCCCGCGATCCACGCCGACGACGCGATCCCCGCGCCCGGGCCCCAGAACTGGAACAGCGGGAACTCGCCGAGCCACTTGGTCAGCTCGCCGCCGAGCGCCGCCGGCCGCGTGTACACGCCCGGCGCCTTGCGCCCGTCGGCGAAGTACACCGGGCGCGGCGTGACGCACCAGTCGGTCGTCGCGCCCATCGCGTACCACCAGAACAGGTTCGCCACGCGCACGTCGCGCGCGAGCACGCGGCGCGCCGCGTCCCACAGCTTGTCGCCGCCGACCAGCCGGTTCGACTGCCGCCACAGCCACACCTCGGACAGCTCGCGGAAGAACCAGCCGTTGCCGACGACGCCGTGGTCGCGCGGCAGCACGCCGGTGAGCAGCGTCGACTGCGCCGAGCACGTCACCGCGGGCAGCACCGTGCCCAGCGGCGCGGTGAACCCGCCGTCGCCCACCGCGGCGATCCGCGGGGTGTGCGCGAGCAGGTCGGGCGTGAGGCCGACGACGTCGATCACGACAACGGGCGGGGCGGCAGGGGCGGCGGCGGTCATGGCGGGGTCACTCCCAGCGTCGATAGCAGGTCCAGGGTCCAGCGCAGCTCGTCGGCGATGCCGTCGATCAGCGCGGCGTCGTCGCGCGGCCGGCTCGCCGCCGGCAGCACGCCCCAGGGGTAGGTCTCGAGCTCGAGGTGCGGCAGCGGGGCGGCGTCGCCCGGCGGCGCCGCGAGCGCCGCGGCGAGCACCGGCGCGATCTGCGCCTGCGTCGTCGCGAGGCCGCCGTCGAGCGCGGCGGCGAACACCGGGACGTGGAAGTGGACGCGCCACGGCGCGCCGCGGTCGAGCGTCGCGAGCGCCTCGGGCAGGTCCATCGCGCCGCCGCGGGCCGAGCGCACCTGGTGCAGGTACCGCGGCTCGTCGAACGCGCGCAGCGCGTCGGCGTCGCGGTCGGGCCGCGGCACCACCAGCGCGCTCGACACCTGGACCTTGCTGCACCGCACGCCCGCCGCCGCGAGCGCCGCGAACGCGCCGCCGGGCCCGTCCGGCGCCTCGTCGACCACCGCGGCGTGGCAGGCGTCGAGGCACACGCCGACCGCGGGCGGCAGCCCGCGCAGCCACGCCGCTGCCTCGTCGACGCGCTCGAACCCGGCGCCGGGCTCGGGCTCGAGCCCCAGCTCGATCGTCCTGCCGGTGCGCGCCGCGATCGCGGCGAGCGCCTCGCCCGCGCGCTGCAGGCCCGCGCGCGCGCGGACGCGGTCGACCGTCGCCGGCCCCAGCGGCACCGTCGAGATCGAGCCGCGGTCCACCTCGTCGGGCAACAGCGCCGCCAGCACCTCCGCCAGCTCGATCGTGTACGCGACGCGCGCGTCGTCGTCCCAGCCCGGCTCGTAGACCCGCGCCTTCACCACCGGAGCGTGGAACCCGCCGTAGGGGAAGCCGTTGAGCGTGAACACGTACAGCCCCGCGGCGTCCAGCGCGGCGCGCAGCCGCGCCACCGCCGCCGGCGCGCGCAGCTCCGTCGCCGCGGCGCGCGCGATCCACAGCCCGACGCCCATCCGCGCCACGCCGAGGCGCGCGCGCACCGGCCCGCACACCCGCGCCACCTGCGCGCACAGCGCGTCGACCGACTCGCCGGGCAGCACGTTGTAGCCGTAGCCCAGGTACACGGCGCGGCCGTCGCGCGCGACCAGCCGCACGCTACTGGCCCTGGCCGCGCAGGATGCTGTTGCCCGAGAACAGCTCGCCGTCGAGCACGGGGCGCGCGTCGAGGTCCGCCTCGACCAGCCGGCCCGACTGCGCGAAGAACGCGATCGGGTTGTGCCACACGACCTTGTCGACCTCGGCCGCCGAGAACCCGCCGCGCTTCATCCGCAGCGCGGTCTTCGCCACCTTGAGCGGATCGCTGCGGCCCCAGTCGCACGCGCTGTTGAGGATCATCCGGTCCGTGCCCCACTTCTGGAGCAGCGCGACCATCCGGCCCTCGTCCATCTTGGTCTCGGGGTAGATCGAGAACCCCATGTAGCAGCCGGTGTCGGCGCACAGCCCCACCGTCTCCTCGTTGTTGTGATCGACGAGCGCGCGCTCCATCGGGAACCCGACGTCGCGCAAGAGGTCGAGCGTGCGCTCGACCCCGCGCTTCTTGTCGCGGTGCGGGGTGTGGATCAGCGCCGGCAGCCCGTGCGCGCGCGCCAGCTCGAGCTGGCGCCCGAACCACGTCTCCTCGCGCGGCGTCATGTCGTCGAAGCCGATCTCGCCGACCGCGAGCACGCCGTCCTTGGCGAGGTAGCGCGGCATCGCCTCGACGACGCCGGCGTTGACGCGGTCGTCGTTGGCCTCCTTGGGGTTGAGCGCGATCGCGCAGAAGTGGTGCACGCCGTACTGCGCGGCGCGGTACCGCTCCCAGCCGAGGAGGGCGTCGAAGTAGTCGAGGAACGTGCCGACGTGGGTGCGCGGCTGGCCGAGCCAGAACGCGGGCTCGAGGATCGCCTCGACGCCGGCGAGCGCCATCTGCTCGTAGTCGTCGGTGATCCGCGAGTACATGTGGGCGTGGGGCTCGAAGATGCGCATGGCGGGCTCCGGTGGGGCGTGGGGCTCAGGAGGCGAGGGCTTCGCGCAGCGCGCGCACGACGTGCTCGTCGGGCTCGCGCGCGCCGTGATCGACGAGGAACGGGCGCAGCCGCGGCTCGCCGGGCAGCATCATCCCGAGCGCCTCGGCGGCGGCGCGGCGGTGCTCGACCGCCGGGTGCTCGAGGTAGCCGAGCAGCTTGGCGCCCAGGCCCGGCGGGGCGTACCGCGCGGCGAGCGGCCACAGCGCTGGCGGCACCGGGCGGCCGGCGGCCTCGCGCTCGCGCGCGAAGTCGAGGACGCTCGACGACAGCTCGGCGTCGCAGCGGTCGTGGAGGCGCGCGATCCGCGTGATCGACAGGCCGATGAACGCGGCCTTGAGCACGGCCTTGCGCCACTCGAGCTGCGGCAGGTGGCGGGAGGCGTACGGGCTGTCGCACACCGCGGCCTCGAACAGCTCGCCCTGGGTGACGCGCAGCGCGTCGAGCACGGCGGGCAGCGCGGCGTCGTCGCGCGCGGCCCCGGGCAGCAGCGACAGCGCGCGCAGCGCTCCCGCGCGCTCCCGCGC
This sequence comes from Myxococcales bacterium, assembly GCA_011526095.1. Classification (GTDB taxonomy): domain Bacteria; phylum Myxococcota_A; class Polyangia; order Haliangiales; family Haliangiaceae; genus WYBA01. Next base: position 63,411 of record WYBA01000067.1, read on the forward strand.
GTCGCCCTTGTCGTAGAGCTCGCGCGCGAGCGCGAGCGCGCGGTCCGGCGCGTGGCGCGCGGCGGCGAGCAGCAGCCTCACCCGCGCGGCGTCGTCGACGCGCCAGGCCGCGAGCGAGAGCTCCTCGCCGGCGGCGGTCGTGACGGTCGCGCCCGGCGCGTCGAGCCCGCCGCGGCCGAGCTGGCGCGACACGGCGGGGAACACGGCCGCGAGGTCGGCGCGCCCGGCCGCGGCGTCGGCGAGCGCGCCGTCGAGCCAGGTCAGCCCCTCGGGGCGCGCGCGGGCGGCGACGAGGTCGGCGAGCACGCGATCGGGGTCGGGAGGCACGGCGCGGTTATACCCGGGCGGGGGCGGGGCCGCGAGCCGCCGTGGCCGGACGCGGCCGCTCGCGGCGTGGTGCCGCGGCGTCGGGCCGCGGCGGCCGGCCCGTCCCGCGCGTCCGGACGCCGGACAGCCGTGCCGGGGCCGCAGCGCAGGAGTAGGCTGTCCCGTCATGGGGATGAGATCGGACCTCAGTGGCGGGATCTCGCTGACCACGACGGCGGCGGCGGCGCGGGCGCGGGAGCTGGCGGGGCTGCCGTACCGCGGCCCGCGGGCGGCGCCGCCGCGCGCGCCACGCCGCGTCCGGGTCATCGGCGACCCGCAGACCTCGCTCGACCGGTTCCTCGAGGTGCTGTCGGCCCACGAGCTGCTCACCGTCGACGGCTGGCTCGACGACGACGTCCAGCTCGTGTCGATCGGCGACCACTTCGACTACCGCGTCCACGACGAGTCGGACCCGGGCGAGGACGGCGTCGCGATCCTGCGCTGGCTCGCCGAGCACCACCCGTCGCAGGTCGTGCTGCTCGTCGGCAACCACGACGCGGCGCGGGTGATGGAGCTGATCACGCTGTCGGACACGCGGTTCGCCCAGGCGCGCGCGGCGGCCGCGAGGCTCGCCCCGCTCGAGCGCTCGGCGCCCGAGGAGTACGCGCGGCGGTGGCGCGACGAGGTCGCGCCGGCCTACCCCGAGATGGTCACGCCCGGGCTGTTCGCGCGCGACTACGCCAGCTACGGCGAGGCGCAGCGCGACCTGGTGATGGCGCTGCTGTCCGCCGGGCGGATGCGGCTCGGCGTCGCGGCGCGGCTGCCCGACGCGCGCACGGCGCTGCTGACCCACGCCGGCGTCACCCGGCGCGAGGTCGATCATCTCGGCGCCGAGGTCGGCCCGGTCGAGCTCGCCGCCGCGCTCGATCGCCGGCTCGCCGCGGCGGTCGAGGCGCGCCGCGCCGACTGGGCGGCCGGGCGCCGCGTCCCGCTCGATCTGTCGCCGCTGCACGTCGCGGGCGCGCAGCCGCACGAGGGCGGCGGGCTGCTCTACCACCGCCCCAGCAACCCCGCGCGCGCCTCGACCCCGTCGGACCCGGTCGACGTCGCGTGGGAGTCGGACCCGCGGCGCCGCCGCTACCACCCGCGCGAGCTGCCGGCGGGCCTGGTCCAGGTGGTCGGCCACACCCACCACACCAAGTGCAAGCAGGAGCTGCGCGGCTGGCTCGCGCCCGACGCCGAGGCGCTGACCCACGGCGGCCTGCGCACGCTGATCGCGGAGGAGGACGCGGTGCGCTACCACGCCGGCGTGCTCGCCGCGCCGCGCGCCGCCGCGACGATGGTGATGATCGACGCGGAGATCAACGACCTCGAGCGCCCGGCCGACGAGGTCCCGCTGCTCGAGCTGATGGCCGTGCTGGCGTAGCCCGCGGGGCGACGCCGAGCAGCGGGCGAGCGAGCAAGGTGCGGGGCTCGTGTCGCCCAGGAGCGCTCGTCCTGAGCGTCTCACCGACGTTGTGGGAATCGCAGCCGGACGAACAGCCATGTTCCGCTCACCCTGAGCAGGGCCGAGCGCAAGCGAGGCCCGTGTCGAAGGGTGCTGACAGTCCTTCATGCGAAGAGGCGCGAGCCACGACGGTCACCATCCACCATCGATGCTGACAGTCCTGGCTCTCCCCAGCACCGATGACTGTCAGCGTCCTTCGACACGGCCCTCGCTTCGCTCGGGCCTGCCCAGGACGAGCGGGGGCTTTCAGACGGAGACGGAGACGGAGACGGAGACGGAGACGGAGACGGAGTCGGAGACGGAGACGGAGAC
>WYBA01000484.1 GCA_011526095.1 Myxococcales bacterium
CGGCGCGCGCGCCGTGCTCGGCGCCGCGGTCGCCTACGAGCTCGACGCCGACGCGCGCGAGCTGTGCCACGCGCTCGCCACGCGCCGGCGCCCCGCGCTCTACGGCGACGTGATCGGCGAGCTCGACCCCGCGCTCGCCGCGCCGCTGGCCCTGTACCGCGCGCTCCACCCCGGCGGCGCGCTGCGCGGCGGCGGCCTGATCTCGGCCGACGGCGACTCGGTCACCGCGGCGATCGCGCCGACGCGCCGGCTGCTCGACACGCTCGCCGGCGACGGCCGCCTCGACCCCGCGCTCGCCGGGCTCGGCAAGCTCACGCCGCCCGACGACGATCCCGGCGTGTGGCTCGCGCCTGGGGTGACCGAGCGGCTCGCCCAGCTCGCCGAGCTGGTGTCGCGCCCGCGACCGCCGGGCGAGCCGCCGGCGATGGTCGTGCTCGCCGGCCCGCGCGGCGCCGGCCGCCGCGCCGCCGCCCAGGCGCTGGCCCGCGCGCTCGGGCGCCCGCTGCTCACCGTCGCGCTCGACACGGTCACCGATCCGCAGCAGCAGGGGCGCGCCGGCGCGGTCGCGCGCGCCGCGCTGACCGAGGCGCGGCTGCACGGCGCGGTGCCGTACCTGCAGGGCGTCGAGGCGCTCGTCGGCGACGGCCGCGACGTCGACCGCGCCACGTTCGCCGCGGTCGCCGCGTTCCCCGACGTCGTGCTCGTCGGCGCGACCGGCAAGGGCGGCGTGTCGATGCCGTTCGCGCGGCCGTTCCACCTCGTCCGGCTGCCGCGCGCCGACCTCGACGATCGCGCGCGCGCGTGGGCCCAGGCGCTGGCGCGGTTCGACGCCGCGCGCGCGATCCCCGACGGCGCGGCGGCCGAGCTGGCCGGCCGCTACGTCATCGGCCCCGGCTCGGTCGCCGAGGTCGTCGCCGAGGCCGCGGCGTTCGCGCGCGCCGCGGCGGCGCCGCTGGCCCGCGCCGATCTCGAGGACGCGGTCGGGCGCCGGCTGTCGATCCACCTCGGCGCGTACGGCACGCTCGTCGCGCGCAAGGCGCGGTTCGAGGAGATGGTGCTGCCCGACGACGTCGTCGACGCGCTGCGCGACATGATCGCGATGGTCAAGCAGCGCGCGCAGATCCTCGAGCGCTGGGGCTACCAGCGCCACCTCGGGATCTCGCGCGGCGTCTCGGCGCTGTTCTCGGGCGAGCCCGGCACCGGCAAGACGATGGCGGCGAGCGTGATCGCGAGCGACCTCGGCGTCGAGCTGATGCGCATCGACCTGTCGCAGGTCGTGTCGAAGTGGGTCGGCGAGACCGAGAAGAACCTGGCGCGGATCTTCGACGAGGCGCAGGACGCCAGCGCGATGCTCCTGTTCGACGAGGCCGACGCGCTGTTCGCCAAGCGCACCGAGGTCAAGACCGCGCAGGACCGCTACGCCAACCTCGAGGTCAACTACATCCTGCAGCGGATGGAGACGTTCGACGGCATCAGCGTGCTGACGACGAACTTCGAGGGCTCGATCGACCCGGCGCTGCAGCGCCGCCTCAACTTCCGCGTCCGGTTCCCCGAGCCCGAGGTCGAGGAGCGCGAGCTGTTGTGGCAGCGCCTGCTGCCGCCGGACACGGGCCTGCACGCCGTCGCGCCGTTTCGCAAGCTCGCCGAGCGGTTCCAGATGACCGGCGGCTACATCAAGAACGCGATCGTCCGCGCCGCGGTGATCGCCGCGCGGCAGGGCCGCGCGATGACGGTCGACGATCTGTGGACGGGCGCGCACCACGAGTACGCCGAGATGGGGAAGGTGCTTTCGTCGCTGACCCGGACGTGATACGCCCGCCGGCGCCGTCTGCCGTTCGCCGATCTTGGGTCGGGAGGAGCACGCCGTGGATCTGAACCTCGAGGGACCGTCGCCGCAGCAGCTCAAGCAGAAGCTGCAGACCGCCTGCATCCTGGCGCTCGTCGCCGCCGCGGGCCTGCTGTTCGCGGCGGTGTCGAAGCGCTGGCTCGCGGCCGAGGGCGTGGACGTCGGGCTGGGGCCGCGCGGGTTCTCGTGCGGCCTGGGCGCCGACGACTGCGACCCGTGGGGCGAGTCGGCGAGCAACGCCGAGGTCGTGGACAAGATCACGCAGGTCTACAAGTCGATGGGCCGCTCGGGCGACGCGCCGTCGGGGCTGTTCCCGATCGTCGGGTGGATCACGCTGCTCGGCTGCGCGATCTCGGGCGGCGCGCTGATCTGGGCCGCGGTGACCGCGTACAAGGGCGGCGTGCCGCTCAAGCCGATCCCGCCGACGACCGTGGCGCTGCTGGCGCTGATGGTCTCGCTGATCGCGGGGATGATCTTCATCGCCACCCACCCGTTCCGCGGCAAGGGGTTCAGCGCGCTCGGCGTGTCGACCGCGTTCTGGGTGTTCGGCGTGTGCAACGTCCTGGGGATCGTCGCCGCGCAGATGCTGGCCAAGTTCAAGCAGAAGGATCCGAACGAGCTCGTGATCTGACGGCTCGTCTCACCAAGGAGCGCTCATGTCGTCCTCGTCCCTGAAGGGCAAGACCCTGTTCATCACCGGCGCGAGCCGCGGCATCGGCCTGGCCATCGGCGTGCGCGCCGCGCGCGACGGCGCCAACGTCGCGATCGTCGCCAAGACCACCGACCCGCACCCGAAGCTGCCGGGCACGATCTACACCGCCGCCAAGGAGATCGAGGACGCCGGCGGCAAGGCGCTCCCGCTGGTGTGCGACATCCAGCAGGACGAGGCGGTCGCCGAGGCCGTCGCGAAGACGGTCGCGACGTTCGGCGGGATCGACATCCTCGTCAACAACGCCAGCGCGATCCACCTCACCGGCACGACGTCGACGCCGATGAAGCGGTTCGACCTGATGCACCGGATCAACACGCGCGGCACGTTCCTGTGCTCGCAGCTGTGCATCCCGCACCTCGAGAAGGCGGCGAACCCGCACATCCTCAACCTGTCGCCGCCGCTCAACATGGAGGCGCGGTGGTTCGCGCCGCACGTCGCCTACACGATGGCGAAGTTTGGCATGAGCATGTGCGTGCTCGGGATGTCGGCCGAGCTGAAGAGCAAGGGCATCGCGGTCAACGCGCTGTGGCCGCGCACGGCGATCGCCACCGCCGCGGTGCAGAACCTGCTCGGCGGCGAGCAGGCGGTGAAGGGCTGTCGGACGCCGGAGATCATGGCGGACGCGGCGCACGTCATCCTCACGCGCCCGTCGCGCGAGTTCACCGGCCACTTCTGCATCGACGACGAGACGCTGGCCTCGGCCGGCGTCACCGACCTGTCGAAGTACGCGGTGACGCCGGGCGCGCCGCTGATGCCGGACTTCTTCGTGTAGCGCCCGCGCCGCGCAGGAAGCTGTACCCGCCGCCGATCAGCACGGCGGCGGAGAACGCCGCGCACGCGCCGCCCCAGAACCAGTAGGGCAGGCCGAGCGCGTCGGCCATCTGCTGGGTGTCCGAGGGCATCTTGCCCATCGACGTCTGGGCGTACTGCATGAACAGGTAGTCGCCGCGCGAGTAGACGCTGAGCGCGAGCTGGACGCCGAGGAACACGATCGCGAGCTGGCTGACCTCGGCGCGCGCCCACAGCGCGATGCCGAGGCACGACGCGGCGAGCGCGCCGACGAAGAACAGCCCGAACGCGTTGCGCACGACGAGCAGCATCGCGAGCGCGAGCCCGACGCCGAACGCCGCGAGCACGCGCTTGGACCACACCGGCTTGCGCCCGGCGCCGAAGCACACGGCGGCCGCGACCGCGGGCCCGCACAGCCCGCCGGCCGAGATGAACGCCGCGCCAAACGCGCTGTCGACGGTGGTGTGGTACGCGACGCCCGAGCCGTCCTTCCACATCAGGAAGCGGTCGAACTCGGCGCCCATCAGCACGGCGGCGATGCCGTGGCCGAGCTCGTGGACGACGGTCGAGATCAAGAGGAGCGGGTACGCGACGTACGCGCCGTACGGGATCAGGTAGAGGCCGAGCGTGACCGCGGCGCTGCCGAGCAGCACCCAGCGGGCGCGCGCGACGAGGTCGGCGTCGCTGGGGGCGCGGGGGACGGGTGCGGCGGGCATGTGGGTAGCGTAGTCCGCGCTAGAGCGCGGTGCACGTGGAGCTGACGACCGCGGTGTGCGGGCAGTGGGTCTCGGGGTCTTGCGTGGCGACGCTCGCGTGGTAGATGCGGCACGCCAGCGTGTCGCCGCCGGTGTCGGAGACGTCGAACGGCTCGGAGTCGTCGAGCCCGCCGCAGTCGACGAGGCAGTCGTTGAACGACGCGTAGACCTCGTTGGCGCCGGTGCAGGTCGCGATGACGAGCTGGCAGAACCCCTCGCAGTTGGAGCCGCACACGCCGTCGCCGCCGGGGCCGCCGTGGGTGCAGTGCGTGGCCGGATCGCCGAGCGCGGCGCCGGCGTGGTAGCTGCGGCACTCGAGGCTGTTGCCCGAGGTCGCGCCCGGCTCGCCCTGCGGCAGCGCGGCGCAGCTCGCGACGCACTGGCTGCGGCTGGTGTACTGCGTGTGCTCGCCGCTGCAGTGGGCCTGCATCCGGTCGCAGTACGACTCGCAGTCCGCGACCGCGGCGTCGGGGCCAGCGTCGTCGCCGCCGCACGCGGCGCCGCCCGCGGCGAGGGCGACCAGGAGCGACAGCGAGCAGACTCGACCGACGGTGCGCGGCATCCGGCGATGGTACCGTCGGCGGCGCGCCCGCGCGAGTTCGTGGTTGGCGGCGCGCGCCGGCCGCCATAGACTCGGCACATGAGCTCGGCGGCGGAGAAGATCGTGGCCGAGGCGCTGCGCCTCGGCGCGGAGGAGCGCGCGCAGGTCGCCGAGCGGCTGCTCGAGAGCCTCGAGGACGACGGCGAGGACGCGCGGGGCGAGGATGACCGTCGCCGACTGCACGAGGCGATCGCGCGCTCGGAGGCGCAGTTCGCGGCGGGGCAGGGTGTCGCTGCCGAGGTGGTCCTCGCGGACCTCGAGTCGCGTCTGCCCCGCTGACCGGTCGCTCGTGCCTCGTTATCACGTGGTCCTCTCACCAGAGGTCGCGACCCAGGTCGCGGCGATCCAGGCGTGGTGGCTCGCGAACAGACCGGTCGCGCCCCGGCTGTTCGTGGACGAGCTGCGCTCCACGTTCCTCAGGCTGCGGCGGCACCCGCACGCAGGGACGCCCTACGCACCTCCCGGGGTCCGGGCCACCCGACGGATGGTCATGCCTCGGACGCGCTACCTCGTGTTCTACACGGTGGACGACAGCGCGCGGCTCGTGCGCGTCTATGCCGTGTGGCACGCTGCGCAGCGAGACAGGCCAGTCCCCCCGTGATGACGACTCCACGCTGCTCGACCCTGCTGGCGCTGCTCCTGCTCGCCGCCTGCCCGCCGCCGAAGCCGCCGCCGACGCTGCCGCTCGGCGGCGCGATCGGCTCGCCGCTGGGTGACTGGATCCCGGCGGACGTGGCGCTCGCGGTCGCGGTCGACGGCTCGAGCGTCGCCGAGCTGAGCGAGCTGCTCGCGGCGCTCGGGCTCGACGGCGCCGGCGCGCTCGGCGCGATGGGCGCGCGCGAGACGGCGGCGTGGCGCGCGGCGGGGATCGAGCCGACCGGCGGCGTGTGGATGATGCTCGACGTCGAGGCGGGCGTGACCGCGCGATGCGCGCTCGTCGGGCCGGCCGGCCCGGCGGCCGAGGCGCTGGTCGCCGCGGGCGGGACGGCGCGCACGGCCGAGGGCGCGCGGCTGGTCGACCTCGACGACGTGGTCATCGTGATCGAGCACGGTGGCGCGTGCGCGGTCGGCGGCGGCGCGCGCTCGCGGGTCGAGCGCGCGGCGCTGAAGCTCGCCGCGCTGACGGCCGAGGACCGGCTGGTCGCACGGCAGGACGCGCGCGCTCAGCTCGCCCAGCTCCCCGCGGCGCCGCTGGTGGCGTGGGCGCCGTCGGACGCCGTCGACGCGGTGCTCGCCGGGACCGGGCTGCCGGTCGGGATGCTAGACACCGCGCGCGCGGCGGCGCTCGCGCTCGAGGTCGACGTCTCCGGGCGCGTCGAGCTCACCGTGATCGCGCCGCCGGGCGCCGCGGCGCCGCCGGACGGCCCCGCGCCGGTCGCGCCCGGCGCGATCGTCCGCGGCCCCGCGCCGACCGAGCTGCCGGTGGCGCCGGCGCTGCCGCCCGAGGACAACCCGGACGTGCCGCGGTCGGCCGAGCACGAGGCGGCGGCCGCCGCGCTCGCCGAGGTGCTCGCGGCCGCCGAGGCGCTCGCCGAGCAGGTGCGCGCCGCCGATCGCGCGGCGCGCGCCGCGTGGATCCAGGCGTGGGGGATCGGCGAGGCGCGGGTGACCGCCACCGGCAGCGTGCCCGCCGCGGTCGAGCTCGCGGTCGAGTGGCGCGCCCCGGCGTGGCCGCCGGCGGCGCTGCGCGCGGCGGCGCAGGCCGCGGCGGAGGCCGCGGTCGCCGAGGTGCCGGCCTGGCTCGCCGCGCGCGCCGCGCTGCTCGACGACGCGCGCGCGCGCCTCGACGCGCTGGTCAAGCTCCGCGCGCGCGACGTGGCCGCGTGGGACCGGGCGCACCGGTGACCCCGGCGAGCGCGAGCTGCGCCGGCGCCGCCGTGCCGTAGGTCTGCAGGTAGCGCGTCATCGCGACCTTCTGCACCGTGCGCGCCGACGACATCGTGCGGATGACGCCGTAGATCGGCCGCGCCGGCCACGGCCGGTCGAAGCGCCCCAGCGTCCAGAAGATGCCGCCGTAGGAGTTCGCGTCGCGGCCGTCGAGCGCGTAGCGGTTGTTGAGCTCGATCAGGATGTCGAGCGCGGCGCGCGGGTGCGACGTCCACTCCAGCACCTTCTTGCCCCACAGCATGCGCAGGTAGTTGTGGATCCGCCCGTCGCGCAATAGCTCGGTCTGCGCCGCGTTCCACACGTGATCGTGGGTCGCGGCCGCGGCGAACGTCGCCAGGTCGTAGACGTGCTCGCGCGGATCGTCCGCGTGCACCTCGAGGCTGGCGCGGGCCCACGCCGGCAGCGACTCGTAGCGGTCGTAGCCCGGCGTGTAGTGCGCGAAGCCCAGGCACAGCTCGCGCCACGTCAGCGCTTCGTCGAGGAACTTCTCCGCCGCGGGCGTCGCGCCCCACCAGCCCTCGCGCCGGCCGGTCGGGCGCGCGCCGGCCAGCCGCGACGGATCCCAGCCCTCGCGGTCGAGCACGCGGCGCACGACCTCGTGGATCGCGACGTGGCCGAAGTGGAGGTACGGCGACAGCCCGCTCGCCGCGTCGGCGTCGGGGCTGTCGCGCTCGTCGAGGTAGCGGTCGAGGCGATCGTCGAGCAGCGCGGCGAGCACGCGCGCGCCGGCGGCGGGCCCGCCGCGCGTCGCGACCGGCGCGACGGTGTGGTCGATCGGCAGGCGCGCCAGCGCCGACGGGTCGCCCGCGAGCAGCGCCGCGCTCGCCGCGGGCCAGCGGCGCACGACGTCGCCCGGCAGGTCGGCGTCGCGCAGCCGCCGCGGCAGCGCGGCGAGCGGGGCGGGC
>WYBA01000068.1 GCA_011526095.1 Myxococcales bacterium
CGTGAAGCCCGTTGCTCGCCTCGACGAGGATGTGCAGCGCCGTCGGCAGATCGATCGGCCCGGACGCGCGCCCCATGTACGAGCCGAGCGACTCACCATCGAGGAATTCGAGCGCGATGTACCACTGTCCGTTGCTCGGGATCTGCCCGCAGTCGAGCACGCGCACGATGTTTCGATGATCGATCGACGCGGCGCCCATGGCCTCGTTGATGAAGCGCTGCACCAGCTCCGGGTGGCTTGCGATGTGCGGATGCAGCACCTTGATCGCCGCGCGGCGCTCGAGGACGACGTGCTCTGCCGCGTAGACCGCGCCCATGCCTCCGTCACCCAGCAGATGCGAGATGCGGTACTTGTCGATCTGCGTGCCGGGATTCATTGCGGCCACATCACGTCGCGCGCCATCACGAAGCGAGCATGCGACGAGCTACCAGCGCGCGGCAAGGCCGATGTAACGCGCGCCGACCTGGACCGAGACCGTGTCCTCCTCGTTCGGTGTCTCCGACCCAGGGGTCAATACAAGGCGAACGATCCCTGCCGCGAGCACCGCGACGCCGACGCCGCCCGTCACGTAGCCCCACGTGCGCCTGCTGTCAGCCTTGTCCCGCAGCTCCAGCCGCACGTCATCACGATCCTCGCGTGAGGCCTCGTCGTCGAGGCTCGCGGCGTCGTTGAGGAAGAAGCCGCCCATCAGCGAGCCGACGGCGCCCGCACCGACAAGGCCCCAGCCGAGCCCGTCCGAGTACCAAGGCGCCATCGTCCGGGCCGGCCGTGCCTTCACGACGGCCGGCTCGTCGACCACGTCCGAGCCCCCCAATGGCACGGCCTGCCCGCCATCTGGTGCCGGCCCGGTGGGCGGCGCTGACGCGGCCGCGCTGTCGAGCTCGGCCTGCATCGTCTTGATGTGGCACTCCACGAGGGCTCGGACCTCCCGGCCGGGCTGACCTCGGTCGATGAACAGCTTGTACTGCCGGATCGCCTTCTCGTAGTCCTTGGCGGCGCGGTACGTCTGGCCGAGGTTGTAGAGAACCAACGGCGACTCGTCGAGCAGGCCCGCGGCGATGTAGGCCTCGACAGCCTTGTCGAACTCGCCGACGCCGTACGCGAGCTTGGCGGCCTTGATGTGCTCCTTCGCCTTGGGATCCGTGACGGACCGCAGCGATGGGTCTCGCGCCTTCATCTGCTCCACGGCGGCGGCCTCAGTCGCGCACGGTGGCGCGTCGTCGGCCGATGCGAGCGAGGGGACGACAAGCAGCACCGCGGCCGCGAGGTAGATCTGCGACTTCATCATCGGGACGGCTCGATCCTGCGCGGGGCGACAGGGCGGGTCAACGGTTCATCCACGGTGTCAACCGCGGCAAGCTCGTGCTTGAGATCGCGCATGAGCTGATCGAGGCCCAGGCTGACCGCCTCGACCCACGCGCGTGACCGCCGCAGCCGGTGAAACCGCTCGACGGCCGTGAGCGGCTCCGACACGTCGAAGAGCAACACGCTCGCGCAGCGCAGGTACCGCCGCAGCTCGTCCTCGGTCACGACCACGGGTGCGGGAGACAGGTCGGGGCTCAGCATCGCGAATACTACGTTGCCACCGGTGCGAGGCTACCGGGGTGAAGGGCGACTGGCCGACTTCGCGGGTGCCACCCTTTACCTCGGCAGATCGCGCCGTCGCGTGTCGTATCGTCATCATGATGTCGAAGCCCAGGGAGGGAACGGGGCCAGGCACGTTGCCCACCGACCCCGTTCAGGAGACGGGACTGTCGCTGCCGCCACGCGATCCCGTCATCGTGTTGCGCGTCGTTGGCACGGACCTCGAGCTGGTCATGTCCCCCGAGATGCGCACGTTCACGCTGGGGTCCCGGCGCGAGCCCGAGGTGGACCAGCACCACCTGCACCTCAGCTCCAGGCACATCCACGGCGCCTCGGCGCGCGAACACGTCTCGGGGCTGCACCTGCTGATCGAGCGCAAGGGAAACCGGCTGTGGATCCGCGACCAGGACTCCACGAACGGTACCTTCGTCCGCGACCGCCGCGAGCGCGCCGCCGAGATCGCCGCCGGCGACGTGTTCAGGGTCGGCGACGTCTCTCTCCTCGCGATGGACGACGCCATGCGCCTGCTCCGCCCGCATGTCGCCTGGGCGCTCGGGCTGTCGGCGAACGCCGCGGTCGATCGGGCGCTGGAGGTCATCTCCGCGGGCGACCCGCTGCTTCTCCTGGGCGAGCCCGGGTGCGGCCAGCTCGCGCTCGCCACCCAGGTCCACCGGACGTCGGCGCGACGCGGCGCCGGGTTCGCCACGGTGCGCGCCCCGATCGAGGGCCGCGCCGAGCAGGTGGCACACCTGACGCTCGCGTCGCGAGGGACGGCGTTCGTCGACCTCGCGGCCACCGGCGCGCCGCCGGCATTCTTCGTCGGCCACCTGTTCGGGGACACCTACCACGTGCGCCCGATCGTCGCGGCGCCCGACTTCGACAGCGCCGCCGAGCACCTGGGCGGAGAGAACGCCGCGCGCCTGCGCATGTTGCGCGTCCCGCCGCTGCGCGAACGGCGCGACGACATGCCGGCGCTGCTGAACGTGCTGTTCCGTCGCATCGAGGATGCGCGGCGCCGCACCGTCGGCGAGGGCGAGACCGTGCCCTCGCTCCGCGTCGAGCAACTCGGCGAGCGCGCCGTGACGTCGCTGCGCGCGTTCGACTGGCCCGACAACTTCGACGACCTCGAGCGAAACGCCCCACGGCTGCACGCCTTCATCGAGCACGGCGGCAACATGTCCGCCGCAGCCCGAGCCCTCGACGTCAAAGCCCCCTCGCTGCGCGGCGCCCTCGCGCGGATCGGAGTCGTGTGATGCCCTCGACGAACCAGACCCACGAAGTCCTGGAGGCGCTCAGCCTCGCCCTCCCCCTGCGGCTGCCGCGGCTGCGCCAGCTCTACGGCGACCCGACCCAGCAGGTTGTCGCCTTCGTCGCGTCGCTCCCAGAGACTGAGCGCGCATCCCGCGAGCGGCCGCCAGCGCCATACATGGCCGCGCTGTGCGTGCTCGGCGAGCTGCGGACGTTTGGCGCAATCGGCTGCCTGCTGTCGTGCCTCGAATGGAGGTGCGAGGACGTCCACCGGATCGTGATCCGTTCCGTGATGACCGCCGGCCCCTCGATGATCGAGCCCGTCATCGCCCTCTGGCCAGTGCTTGGCACCTACGCGCGCAGCCTCGCCGCCGAGGCCATGGGCGAGCAGGGGCTCCGCGACGGTCATGTACTCGGCCTGCTGGCGGAGTGGAGCAAGGACGACCCGCTGCTCGCCGCCCTAGCGATCGGGAACTACGGCGACCCCGCCGGCGTGCCTCTTCTTTCGAAGGGGCTCGTTGCATCGCTCGCACGTGGCGACCAAAGGACTACTGCCGAAGTCCTTGGAGCGATGGAAGCCCTCGGCGTCAACACGAACTCCATCCCCCTGTGAGAAGCATCGGACCTACCTGAGGACCTGTGCGAGCGAGTCATCCAGTCGCTGCATCCTGCACTCACTCGATATGCGGTGAATGTGATTGAGCAGGAGGCATCCGTACTCGGTTGGCGTGCAGGTCGCCGTCTCGGGACCATCGGCATGCGTCTCTCTGTAGCAGTGGGCGATCTCCTGCCGGTAGCAGAGGTCTTCATTGTGGTGACGCTTGCTGGCTGCAGCGCAGCTATTTCGTGTCTTCTGGCATTGACCCACGTTGCTGCCCACCACTTTTGCATCCCAGCCACGCCCAGTCGCGTCGTCTGGGTAGCACCAAAAAAAGGGGGGTTCGTCTTGTTGAGGCGAGCCTGAGCGGTCACAGCCAGCAACTGCCATCGCAAGCATAGACACCACCCACGAAAGAGACAGCTTCCGGTCCATAGCCACTCCTTTGATCTACGCGGCGCGTCGCTGCACATCTACTGTTTGCGCATCCACTTCGCACCCTGCTTGGGCGTCATAATCCTACACTTTGACACCCGCTCTGCGTCTTCGTCTCTCAGCAGCATTGCTCGGTCTGCCTTGCAGTCCTTGATCGCTGCGTATGCCCGCCTGATTGTGGAGTCCTGGAGGATCACACGGAATTTCAGCACCGCAGCCTTCGGCTGCGCACGGCAGGCTGGAGAGATGAGGGTGATTGGCGGCCCGTCCTCGCCTGTCGATTCTGTGATGCTGCGTGTCAGCTCGCAGACCTTCTCCGAAAGGCTACAGCGGCTCGTGACAGGAGATGTCTCCGTCTCTTGGTAAGTGAAGCAGTACCAAGCCGTCGGCGTAGGCACTTCGACCGTTCTGCTCGATTTGTCGGCGTGTGCAGAGCCGCGGAGTGCTACGAGTGCCAAGCCGAGGGCCGCCACTGAGATTCGTGCCACCGCGTGATTGTACCAATGATCTAGACGATTGGGCTGTTCCAGCTTCGAAGCGCGTTGATCACGGCCATCACCGGTCGAAGGCGGCTGCAACGTTCTCCTGGATCCACACAAGCGACAGCACGCCCTCGACGCCGGGAATCGCGAGGGAGTCCTCCCAGACCTCCACGCTCGTGGCAGCGGTGTCATCGATCCAGGCATCGCCCGGGACGGGCTGGCAGCCCTCGTACATCCGCCCGCCCTTGAACCAGTCCGCGGCGACGCTCTGCGGGTCGAGCCTGCGACCGCGCGGAATCTCGGGCACGAAGCTCGCGCTCCGCGACGCCCACACGACGCAGCCCTTGCGCGAGAACACCAGCGCGCACCGCTCGCTGGTCAGCTCGACGAAGCGCAGGGCTGCGGCCATCAACGAGACCTTGAACTCGGACGAGATCGCGCGCGCGGGGTCGAGGCTCACCGGCGAGACCTCGCAGCGGCGCCGCAGTAGGCGCGCGGGCATCAGCAGCTCCGCGGCGAAGGCGTTGGCAGCGGACTCGACGCCACGATCGACGCGGTCGCGGGCCTTGGGGGCCGAGCACAGGGCGGCGACCGAGCCGGTCGGGTGCCCGAGCTGGCGGTGCCCCAGCTCGTGCGCCACCGAGAAGTTGCGAGCGCCCTCGTGCTCGACGCGCTCGGAGACGCGGATGATCCCCCAGCGGTGATCACCGACGAGCCGGGCGGTCGCGCCGTCGATACCGCCCTCGCGAACCTCGACGCCGAGCAGCGCCGCGATCCCGCGGACGTCGATGTCCTCGGCGTCGCGGATGAAGAACCGGTCGTGCAGCTCGGTCGCCGCGCGCCAGGCGCGGCGGATCTCCAGCGGCGGCGTCATGCCGGGAGGTCGCGGCGTTCGGCCAGCTCCTCCAAATCGGCGAGCATGGTCCGCAGGTCATCGTCGGGAACGTGGGCGAGGTCGCGGTGGGCGAGCTGCAGGCTCGGCCCGAGGCGCTCCTGCCACGCGTGGATGCGCTCGATGATCGCGTCGCGCGCAAGCGCGAGCAGGTCGTCGCGGCGCCGGGCGCGCGACATGGCCTGCTGCTTCGCGTGCTCGCGCGCGGCCCGCCAGGCGAGGTCGAAGGCCCGGTCGACGCCGATCTGTATGCGCGCGAGCGCGGCGGGATCCGCGGACACGTCCGCGTCGATGTCCTCGGGCTGACCGTGGAGCGCCTCGAGGAGGCGAAGGGCCTGTTCGTCAGGACTTGAGGGGCAGCGTTCCGTCATAGGAGCTCTCCAGGGCGTCGAGCGCCCGATCGTGAAGGTCATCTGGGAGCGCGGCGAGCATCCGGTCCAGAATGCGCCGCGCGTTGCGGTACTCGTCCTCGGTCATGCCGGAGAGGTCGAGGACGTCGCGTCGGTCCTCGCAGCCGGCCTCGTACGCGTCGATGAGCTGGGTGACCGTGGCCGGCTTGCCGACCGCCTGCTCGCGAAGCCGCTGGCAGACGCGACGCGCGGCGTCGCCGAGCGACACGACGCGGCTGGGCTGCGCGACGCTGACTGGCGCGCGCCGCGTGATCTTGGCGTGTAGCTTCGCGGAGCCGTCGGAGCTCTCGTCCAGCCGCTGGTCGTGCATGTACAGGTGGTGGTTCCGATCCGCGTGCCGCACGCGGTTGCTGGTCTGCGACCGGATCACGCGACACAGGTGATCGTAGAGCGGCAGCGAGGGATCCCAGCGGCGGTGCCCGAGGATCGTGGCGGACACCGCCTCGATCACGAGCAGCTCGGCCTCCTTGCTGGGGTCGACCGCTGCCGCGACCTGGGCCTTCTGAAGGACGGCGGCCCGCGTCTTGGCGAACGCGAGCAGCCTGGTGCGGAGCGGCTTGTCGAACTCGCGCCGGATCTGTTCGAGCTGGGCAGGGGGAAGGGGGATCGGTTCGTCGGTCTCGTTCATCGATCGGCCTCGGGGGTTGGCGTGGCGACCTCTGGGGACGTCGACTCTGCCGTCCGGCCATGACACTGAGCATGCGTTCCGTGCCCCGCAGCGGGCCGATCTGGCGGGCTGCCGCGCTCTGCCATGTGGGCTGACCGCGCGGAATGGCAGCGGATCACGCCGCCTCGACCGCGCGCGGTGCAGAAATACGCGGTCCTGGAGCCCCCCGCGCTCGCAGCGATTAGGCGGTCGCGCCGGTGCGCGCGGCGGTCGTGACCGCGGTCGTGGCCGTGGTCGCGGAGGTCGGTGCGGCGGTCGTGGTCGCGGTCCACCTGTGGCCAGACGAAGTCGTGGGTGCGGTCGGTCGCGCGGACTGGGTGGTCCTATGGCTTCCGCGGGGGTGGGGCAGGCGGTGTCTGAGGAGGAGGTGGCGGTGGTGGCGGTGGTGGTGGCACCTCTCTCAGCTTCGCCCGCAGGCGTTCAAATTCAAGCCACCGCCCACGCACCCGAACCGCCGCAACGCCGACGAGGCCGATGAGGCCGGCTGCGGCGAGCAACCCCAGCAGAATCTTCACGGCCTCCATCTTCTGCTCTTCGGTCTCGTGATGAACGTCGCCGCCTGCCAACAGCGCGAACGCGACGATCACGAAGCCGGCCAAGAGGACCGCGATGGCGATCAAAATGTAGCCAATGAATCGGTTCTCACTCACGTAGTTCGCGAACAGCCCCTTCGGCTGGGCGCGCGAGATCTGCGATTGGAGGTCTTGAACGCGTTGCCGTTCCTCGGAGACTCGTTGCAGGTGCAGACGCTCTGCAGCGGCATCCATCGTGTTCCACCCTGCCTGTAGCTTCGCCACGGATTCTCGGAACTGCGCCGACAGGGTCTGCTGCTCTTCTCGTTCTTCGGCACTGAGAGGCCGCTTCTCCTCGATCTCCTCAAGGCGTCGCAGCCGAGCAACCATCGGCAACTGATTGACAGTCTCCAGTCGCTGCTTGTCGCGCTCAAGTCGGGCGAGTTCAGCTGCGTCCTGTAAAGCAGCCTCGCCTCGTGTGGCGACCCACTTCTCGCGCTCCACGGCAAGTCGCTCGACCTCCACGAGCACTTCCCTGATCTCTCTGTGTGCCTGACGAGCCGCCAGGCCCTCCTCTCGGCGCGCCTCCTTTGCAGCAGAGGCTTCGTGTTCGCACCTGGCCGAACAGTAGTCGACCTGGAGAAGCGCAAGTTCCTTCTCACACCAACCACATCGAAAGAGCCCCATGCCCTGATGCTACCTTGGGTAAAGCAAGAGTAGAAACGCAGGCGGCCATGAAGTTCCGCAGAGTTACAGAGTCGAGTGAGACAAAGTGATCGGCCGATGGGATCAACCGGCCGGGTCGTGAGCTTCAGCCAGTAGAAGGCGACGGCCACGAAGGCGACCGATGGACGGTCGCGGAGCGCCGCTCGCGGAAAGGCTACTGGTCTGATGTACGAGCTGGCGTTCAACAACAACGGCGAGCGGTTCGAGCTGCCGAGCACCGCCGAGCTGTGGCGACCGCGCCGGGTGCGGGATCGTGGGCTCGAGGTCGTCTACAAGAAGGACGGGATCGTTCCGCTCATCCTGTCGATCGACGCGACGGCGGACGAGTTCCGCGCGCAGGTGAGCAACGCGCCGGGGAAGTACCGGCTCGATGCGCTCGATGCGCACCACCAGCCGATCGAGGGCGTGCCTGCCGCGTACGTGGTGATCCCGCGCGCCGAGCCGGCGGCGCCGCCGGCGAGCGAGGCGCCCGGGCCGGTGGCCTCAGCAACGTCCGCGCCCGAACCGAGCAACGCGCGCGAGCGCGGCATGTCGGAGACGGCGATGCTGCTGTCCGAGGTCGTCCGCGTGAACGCGGAGATGACGCGGACGATGGCCGAGCGGTTCTCCAGCGTCATGGACGCGGCGGCGCACCTGCTGCGCGCCGCGGACGGCGCCGGGCTCCCGGCGCGGACGCCGCCGGAGCCGCGCAACAGCGGCGCGCCGAGCGAGTCGGAGGAGGATGAAGACGACGAGGACGACGAGGGCGACGAGCAGCAGATGGTCGACAAGATCGCGGCTGTCACGCGCAACGTCGCCAGCGCGGCGCAGGCTCTCTCTCCGCTCGCGATGATGCTGCTGGGCAAGGCCCCGCTGCGCAACGCGGGCGCGCGGAAGAAGGACAAGCCGCCCGCGCCGTCCGCTCCGACCACGGGAGCCAAGCGTCCGCACGCAGCGGCGCCCAACTCGCCGACGACGCCGGCCGAGCCGGCCGCCGAGCCGGCGCCGCCGGTCGACCTCGGCGACGACGAGGTCGACGACCACACCGACGATGGCGACTTCGCCGACGACGTCGATGACGTCGCGCTGACCCCGGAGATGATGAGCCACATGGCCGCGATCCGGATGCGGCTCGACGCCGACGAGATCGCCTTCTTGACCGAGGTTTACGGCGAGCTGACGCCGCCCGAGGTGGCGCGCTGGCTGCGCGAGCTGTCCGCGCTCACGGTCGACGAGGCGATCGAGCGCATCCGTGCGCAGATCCGCGGCGCGGCCGACGACGCCGACGGCGCGCCGGACGACAGCGGCGAGGACCAGGAGGTGACGTCGTGATCGGCGCCCCGGTGAACGATCACGACTGTCTCGACGGGATCACCGCGGTGATCGGCGAGCTGGTCGAGCACGACGACACCGCGCTGCGCGACCTCGCGGAGCGCCACGACACGACGAAGTCGCTCGTCACGTGGATCCGCTCGCTGCCCCAGCGCGACGACGACGGCGATCCCGCCGACGGCCCCAAGGTCGCGGCGTGCAGCCCGCCGCAGCGGCTCCGCATCCCCGCGCCGGATCCGAACTGCGTCGAGCGCGCCGCGCTGTACCTCGCGGTGGCCGAGCTGATCGACCCGCGACCGGTGCGCCAGCTCGCGACGGTGGACACCAAGACGGGCCCACACACGTTCCCCGTCGAGGACGGTCAGCCGGTCGTGCTCGACCCGAAGGTGTCGCGCAACGCGCTCCGCGGCGGCATGTACCGGAACGCCCCCGCCCCGGTCCGGCTCTCGCCGGCCGAGGCGATCGACTGGATCGTCGAGCTCGCGGCCGACGCGGCCGCCGAGATCCGGGGCGGGTGCGCGATGGTCGAGCGCGCCCACGCCGCGATGCTCGCACTCCTCGACGGCGACGCGATCGACGACGATGAGGTGCTCGATGTGGCGATGGTGCTCGCGCTGGCCGAGCGCGAGGCCCGGGCGTTCGGACCGGCCGGGCTCACGGTGGTGCTCACGACCGCCGAGGTGCTCGCCGACCTGGACGCCGAGACGTACCGCAACGCGCGGCGCCGCAAGGGCGTCAGGTTCGGGCGCTGGCGCGTGCGCCCGCACCCGGCGACGGTCGCGGTCGCGAAGGCGACGGGCCGCATCGGAGAGCGCGCGGCGGCGGCGGCGGCCCGCGCATATCTGGCGAGCCTTGGGGTCCCCCCGACGCTGCTGGAGGAGCTGGAGCGCGAGCTGCGCGTCGAGGGCTTCACGCTCGGCGCGCTCGGACGAGCGCCGCAGCCGGGCGCGGAGTCCCTCGCCGCGGAGGTGATCGAGCACCTCGACTGACGCGACGACGGCGGCGGGTTGGTGGGTGATGGCGGGCGGGCGCGAGCGACGGGGCTCGCGAGCAATCGACGGTCGCGATGGTCGCGACCGCGACGACACGGGTGCGCCCGCGCGACGCGCGGCGCCCTCAACGGCCGGGGTCTACCCGGCGGAACGGAGTCCCATGCAGAGCCAGAACGAGAAGCGGAAGCACGAGCACAAGGACAAGCGCCACCGGGCGAAGCGGGAGAAGGTGCCGCGTCGCCGCACGGCCCCGCGGCGTGCGCACGAGTCGGCCGCGATCGCCGAGCACGACCTCGCCGAGCCGGCGCTGCCGATCGGCGCGCTGCTCGAGATCGCGGACTGGGTGCTCGACCTCGCGCGCGGCGCCGCGTACGACGATGTCGCCGATCTCCAGATCGTCGAGCGCGTGCGCGCCTACGTCCACGCGCGGGCGCACGGCCTGCCGGCGCGCGCGCCGGCGGAGAGCGAGCTGCTCACGGCGGTGGCGCTCGCCGTCGCCGCGATGGAGCAGCGCCACGGCGTCGTCGGCCTCGGCGAGCTGGTGGCGCAGAGCCTCGACGCCGACGTCCGCGTGGTCCCGCGCGCGGTGCCGCCCTGCCGGATCGCGCGCCGGGCGCCGCGCCTGTCCCCCCACCTCTACTGCGTCCCCTGAAAGGAGCCACATCATGGCGAAGCACAAGAAGAAGCACCCGCACTCGAAGCACCGCAACGGCAGCGGCAACGGGCATGGCAGCGGCGGCCCGCGCCCGGGTTCGAGCGCCCCGCCGCGGCGGCGACGCCGCATCCCGCGCGGTGACAAGCCGTCGTTCTGGACCGCGGCCTCGGCGATCGCCGGCGGCGTCGGCGGCGCCGCGCTGAACGGCTGGGCCGCCCGCAAGGGCTACGACCCGCGCTGGGTCGGCGCCGCGCTCGCCGGCGTCGGCGGGCTCGGGGCCTGGAAGCTCGACGGCAACATGCGGCTCGCGTCGTACGGCCTCGCCGCCTCGGGCGCCGGCGCCTCGATGCTCGAGTTCCTCGACAACGACGAGGACCGTCCGACGAAGAAGCCCGCCGACAAGTCCGAGCCGGAGGACAAGAAGGACGCGCACAAGGAGGCGGTGGCCGACGCCCCGCGCGAGCGCGCGGGCAACGGCCTGCGCCAGGCGCGCGCCGGCGGCGGCGGCCTCGACCGCGCCTTCAACAAGGTGCGCGAGCGCCTGCACCGCATCTACGAGGACGACGACGACGACGCCCGCGTCGACGACGCGGCCTGAACCCCGAACGGCAGATCGATCGGTGCCCCGGGCCGCGCGCGATGCCGGCCTGCGGAAAAGGACAGAACCCATGGACGACAACTACGAGATCACCTTCATCGACGACGAGCGCAACGCGCGCGGCGATCGCGACCACCGCAGCGACACGCAGGTCGTGCGCTCCCCGTTCGGCACGAAGCGGCCCCGCCGCATCGTGATCCAGGGCGGCGGCGCCGCCGGCTCGCGCGAACCGGTGGTCGTCCGCCAGGTCGCGGCCGAGCCCGTCGCGATGCAGGAGCGTCGCCTGCTCGGCAACCTCACCGCCTCCGAGGCGGTCGAGGTCGCCTCGCAGATCCTCGCGGCCCTCCAGCCGCTCCCCGTCGCGCCGATCGCGACGGGCCGGCTCGAGCTCGACGTCGAGAACCTGACCCTCTACCACGCGGC
>WYBA01000485.1 GCA_011526095.1 Myxococcales bacterium
CGCTGCGCGCCGACCGACGGCTCAGGGCGAACGGTTGGGAATCACAACCGGTTCGAGGAGCCAGAGATCTGATCAATCCTGAGGACGCTGACAGTCATCGAGGCGGTCGCGCAAGCACGCCGCGGAGCGAGCTACCAGCCCGGGGCGAGCACGCGCAGCAGCGCCTCGGGCCGGACGACGCCGCCATCGACGAACCACGCCCGCGCGGGGCCGGTGAGCGCGGCGCCCTCGGCGCCGCCGAGGCACTCGCCGAGGCGGTGACGCGCGGCCTGGCCGTGCAGCCCGAGGTGGTGCTCGTCCGTGAACCGGACGGCGGCCTCGAGCTGCGCGATCGCCGCCGAGCGATCGCCCTCGACCTGGGCGATCCCGGCGCGGATCAGCGCGGTGAGCCCGCGCACCCAGCTCGCGTCCTCGCGATCGACGCGCGCGCAGGTCTTGCGCGCCCGGGCGAGCGCCGCGTCGCGCGCGGCGCCCGTGGTGGCCGCGGCCTGCGCGACCGCGCACCGCGCGCGCAGCAGCAGCGCGTCGAGCCGCACGAACTGGACGCGGACCAGCAGCGAGCCCTCGAACGCGGCCCAGCTCCCCTCGACGCGCTCGACCGCGTGGCCGGGCGCGCCCTCGTACAGATCGAGCTGGGCGTCGGCGAGCGCGTGGAAGTAGTCGTGGAGGTGGAACGCGTCGTCGGGGTTGCGCCGCGGCAGCCCGGCCGCCGCCATCGCCCGCCCGTCGACGGGGCGATCGACGATCAGCCAGTAGACGCTGCCGCGCCCGGTGCGCATGCCGCCGAGCGTGTGGGCGTCGCCCAGCTCCTCGGCCTCGGTGACGTAGCGCGGGACGAGCCGCACGACCTCGCGCAGATCGCCGCGGAACCAGCACGCCATCACCCGGTAGAACTGCGCCATCGCCAGCGCCCAGCGGATGCCGGTGCAGTGATCGCGCAGCTGCTGCTCGGCGGAGCGCGCGAGCGCGAGCGCCTCGTCGAACCGGCCCATGATCGCCTCGGCGACCGCGTGCGCGGCGGCGAGCAGCCCGTGGAGCTCGGGCTCGTCGTGCGCCGCCGCGAGCTGCTGCCACCGCGCGACCGTCGCGTCGACCCGCGCGCGCGCCGACTCGCCGGACTGCGCCAGCGTCGGGATCTCGAGCGACAGCGCGCGCAGCGCGCGCGCCTCGTCGCCGCCGTCGAGCGCGGCGCGCAGGTGGTAGAGCTGGACCAGCCGGCCGATCGCCGGGTTGACGTAGGCGAGGCCGGCGGTGAGCGACCACAGCGTGTCGATCCGCTGCGCCACCGCCGCGGGCACGCCGCCGGCGGGCGCGGGCCGCAGCTCGAGCCCGCGCACCCGCTGGCGCAGCTGCGCCCACAGCACGCGGGCGATCGTCGCCTTGACCCCGACGGGGATCTGGTACCCCAGCCGCGCCAGCAGCGCGCGCGCCGCCTCGAGCCCGCGGCCGTAGTCGCCGACGCGCAGCGCGTACTCGACCTCGAGGCGCTCGAGCTCCTGGCGCGACGACACCTCGCCGGTGCTGCTGGTGAGCTCGACGCCGAGGCGCTGGGCCTCCCCGAGCGCGCCGAGCGCGGCGTCGAGCCGGCCGACGTTGGCGAGGCAGTCGCTCATCCGGCACAGCAGCTCGCGGCGCTCGACCGGCGACAGCGCCGGGCCGGCGAGCGCGAGCTGGTACAGGTCGGCGGCGCGGTGGAACGCCATCGTGGCCTCGGCCTGCGCGGCGGCGCCGCGCGCGTGGACCGCGGCCCGCTGCAGCTCGCCGGCGGCGAGCCAGTGGCCAACGAGGTCGGTCTCGAGCGTGCCCGGCCGCCCCTCGAGCGCGGCGGCGAGGCGCGCGTGCAGCGCGCGCGCCGCCTCCTCGTCGAGCGCGGCGTGGACCGCGGCGCGCACGCTGGCGTGGCTCGGCTCGAGCCGCTGGACCGCGCCGTCGCGATCGACGCGGACCAGGCGCTCGGTCCGCAGCACCGTGAGGGCCGCGGCCGCGTCGCCGCCGAGCAGCAGCGCCGCGGTGTCGAGCCGCACCGGACGCGCGCTGATCGCGCACACCTCGAGCAGGACGCGCGCGTCGGGCGGCAGCGCGGCGAGGCGCTCGGCCAGCAGCCGCTCCAGCGTCAGCGCGGCGCCGTCGGGCCCCGCGCCACGCCGCGCCAGCTCGGCGAGGAACAGCGGGACGCCGCCCGCCTCCTCGACGATCGCCGCGACGCCGCGCGGATCGCCGCCGACCGCGACCGCCAGCTCGGCCGCGTCGGTCCGCTCCATCGGCCCGACCGCGAGCTCGCGCACCAGCAGCGACGACCGCGACGCCGGCGACGTCGTCGAGCCGATCCGCACCGTCGGCGTACCGCGCTCGGCGGCGATCGCGTCGGTGAGATCACCGTCCTCGCGGCTGCGCGACGCGGCGAGGAACAGCGCGCCGACTTCGTCGAAGTGATGGAGCAGGTCGGCGAGGATCAGCCCGGAGTCCGGGTCGCTCCAGTGCAGGTCGTCGAGGAACACGACGAGCGTGCGCTGGCCGGCGATCGCGGCGAGCAGGTCGGCGAACGCGGTGACGGCGCGGCGGCGCAGCTCGGCCTGGTCCGGCGGCAGGCTGGCGCGCAGCCGCGGCGCGCCGATCGCCGGGACGCGGTTGAGCGTCGGGAACAGCCGCGCCAGCGCGGTGATGTCGCGCGGGACGATCGGCTCGACCTGGTGCGCGGGCAGCGCCATCAGGTGCGTCGCGACGGCGTCGACCAGGCTGTCGATCGCCTGGAACGGCATCGTCTCGCGCTCGTAGCACCGGCCCTCGAACACGACCGTGCTCGCCGGGTCGAGCTCGTCGAGGAAGTGGCGGAGCAGCGTGCTCTTGCCGATCCCCGACGGGCCGGTGACCGTGACCATGACGCCGTGGCCGGCGTGGGCGAGCGACAGCGCCTCCTCGAGCTGCGCCAGCTCGCGGCGGCGGCCGACGAACCGGTGCGCGGTCGCGAGCTGGGCGATCGTCTGGGTCGCCGCCGACGGCGCGCCGCCGAGCGCGCGCAGGATGTCGTGGCCGCCGGCGCGCCGCGCCGGGTCGCGGTCGAGCAGCGCCATGCACAGCGCGTCGAGCGCGGGCGACACCTCCGGCACGAGCGCGCTCGGCGGCTTCGGATCCTCGAGCACGCGCCGCCGCAGCACCTCCGACGCGGTGCCCTCGAACGGCCGCCGGCCGGTGAGCACCATGTAGAGCATCGCGCCGACGCTGTACCAGTCGGTCGCCGAGGTCAGCGGCTTGTCGCTCGCCTGCTCGGGCGACATGTAGGCCGGCGTGCCGACGGCGGCCGCCTCGTGGGTGCGGTCGACGTGCAGCGTCTCGGTGTCGCCGATCAGGCCGAAGTCGAGGACGACGACGCGCCCCTCCGGCGTGACCAGCACGTTGGACGGCTTGAGGTCGCGGTGGACCTTGCCGAGGGCGTGGATCGCCAGGACGGCGTCGGCGAGCTGGATGAAGCAGCGGCGCAGCGCGGCGTCGTCGCCTCGGCGCGCGCGCAGGTACTGATCGAGCGGCACGCCGTCGATCAGCTCCATGCTGAACGACCACTGGTCGTCGGCGACGAACAGCTCGTAGAGGCGGACGAGGTTGGGGTGGAGGATCTCGGACAGCGCGCGGAACTCGCGCTTGAACCGGAACACCTCTCGCCCGCCCTCGCGGGTCAGCACCTTCACCGCCACCTCGCTGCCGAGCACGAGGTCGAGCGCGCGGTAGACCGCGCCGTTCGCCCCGGCCCCGAGCCGGGCGAGCGTGTGGAATCGCTCGGGGCCCCCGCCCGAGTCGACGGGTGCGTGTACGCCCATCCCTACCGTGGTACCTCGCCCGGACCGGGTGAGACAAGCGACTCCCGTCGGGCGTCGTCAGTCTCCGCCCCACAGCTCGAGGCCCAGCGCCAGACCGACGCTGCGAGCGTCCCCGAGGTCGCGGACGAACGCGGCGAGGTACGGCCCGGCGCCCGCCGTCAGCGCGCCGAAGTAGTTGCGATCACGGCCGATCCGGACGCCGAGGAGCGCGCTGGCCTCGGCCGCCCCCGCGACCGCCTCGCCGCCGTCGCCGTCGAGCGCGAAGGCGAGCCCGGCGCGGGCGAGCAACCGCACCGGTCCGACCGGTAGCGCGGCGGACAGCTCGACCGGCGCGCGGAGGTCTCGCGCCCCGCGGGCGCCGGCGATCCCGACGCCGGCGGTGACGCCGACCAGCGCCGCGCCGCGCCGCAGCCCGAGCCCGAGCAGGTGGGCGTCGGCGAGGTAGGCGCCGCCGTCGAGCGCGCCGCCGCGCAGGTCGAGGCCGCCGAGGTAGCCGAGGCCCGCGGCGCCGGCGCGGCCGATCCCGAGGCGCACGCGCAGCCCGGCGGTGGCGCCGAGCGCGTCCTCACCGGCGTCGGGGCCGGCGCCGGGGCCGGCGTCGGGGCCGGCGTCGGGGCGCAGCCGCTCGCCGCGCGCGTCGAGCTCGATCGTGAGCGCGCGGCGGCGCGGATCGCCGCGCAGGCGTGCGGGCGCCGGCGTCGAGGGCAGCGCGACCGCCGGGCCGCCGGCGTGGGCGTCGATCCACGCGACGACCTCGTCGGCGACGCGCGCGCCGGCGCCGTCGGGCTCGCGCAGCAGGTCGTGGGCGAGGCCGTCGTACAGGCGGAGCGTACGGTCGTCGCCGCCGGCGCGCGCGACGAGGTCGCGGCTGCCCGCCGGCGCGGTGAGCGTGTCCGCGGTGCCGTGCAGCGCCAGCAGCGGCGCGGTGAGCCGGTCGGGCGCGGCCCAGATCCGCGCGACGCCGTCGAGCGCGCTGCGCGCGGTGCGCGCCGGGCCCATGCCCTGCGCGATCAGCGGATCGGCGTCCATCTCGGCGACGACGGCGGGGTCGTGGGAGAACGCGCCGTGCTCCGGCGGCAGCACCGGCAGGTCGGGCGCGATCACGCCGAACACGCGCAGCGCCGCGGCCTGCGGCAGCGGCGCGTCGAACGCCAGCGCCGGCGCGGCGAGGACGAGCCCGGCGAGCGCGGGCTGGCGCTCGATCGTGTACAGCGTGGCGACGAGCCCGCCGAGGCTGTGGCCGTAGAGGATCACCGGCACGCCGGGCGCGTCGGCGCGCGCGGCGGTCATGACGGCGTCGAGGTCGTCGAGCAGGTCGTCGACGCGGTCGACGCTGACGCGCCGGCCGGCGGAGCGGCCGTGGCCGCGCATGTCGTGGGCCCACACGACGAAGCCGGCGCGCGCGAGGCGCGCGGCGAGCGCGGCGTAGCGCGCGGAGTGATCGGCGAGGCCGTGGTGGAGGACGACGAGGCCGCGCACAGGCGCCTCGCGCGGGCGCCAGCGCTGCGCGAACAGCGCGACGCCGCCGGCGCCGGTGAGCGTGGTCGTCGTATGGTCGACGTCGTCATCGACGCCGTCGTCGGCGGCGGCGGGAAGGCCGGGGAAGTCGGGGCGCAGGCCGGGATCGGCCGGCGCGCACGCGGCGAGCGCCGTGGCGGCGAGGGCCAGGGGCAGGAGCAGGCGGGGCATGAACGGGACTCTCGCCACGCGCCGCCGCCGACACCATCGGCCAGATGGCCGATCGGGGGGCGGGCCCGCTATGCTGCCGCCCGATGCGCCCCCTGCCCTCGCCCGAATCGCAGCGCGTGTTCGCGCCCGGCCTGTTCACCGACGACGTCACGCTGATCACCGGCGGCGGCTCGGGGATCGGGCTGACCACCGCGACGGAGCTGGCGCGGCTCGGCGGACGCGTCGCGATCTGCGGGCGCACGCTCGACAAGCTCACCGCGGCGCGCGAGGAGATCGTCGCCGCCACCGGCGTCGCGGCGGACCGGATCCACGTCGCGACCTGCGACATCCGCGAGCCGGAGCAGGTCGAGGCGTGCGTCAAGGGCGTGGTCGAGCGGTGGGGCGGGATCGACATCCTCGTCAACAACGCCGGCGGCCAGTTCCCGTCGCCGGCGCAGCTGATCTCGCCCAACGGCTTCGCGGCGGTGATCAAGAACAACCTGATCGGGACGTTCCACGTCACGCGCGAGGTCGCGAACCAGACGATGATCCCGCGGCGGCGCGGGCGCATCGTCAACGTGATCGCGAACATCTACCGCGGGTTCCCCGGCATGGCGCACACCGGCGCGGCGCGCGCCGGCGTCGAGAACCTCACGATGTCGCTCGCGGTCGAGTGGTCGCAGTTCGGGATCCGCGTCAACGCGGTCGCGCCCGGCGTGATCATCTCGACCGGGACGAAGCGCTACCCGCCGGAGCTGATCAGCATGTCGGTGACCAAGACGCCGCTCAAGCGCGCCGGCACCGTCGACGAGGTCGCCGCGTCGATCCTGTTCCTGGCGTCGCCCGCGGCGCAGTACATCACCGGCGCGACGCTGCGCATGGACGGCGGCCAGTCGCTGTGGGGCGACACCTGGCAGGTGCCGGACCCGCCGGAGAGCGAGCGGGGGTAGCTAGTTTGCGTCCAATGCCGGTCGGCTAGCGACGCAGGCAAGAGTCCGTTCGTCCGCCGCCTCTCACCGACGTCGTCGGGAATGGCCGGCTGCGACGTCGTCGGAGATCGCGGTCTGACGAGCCGCCTTGTCCCGCTCCCCCTGAGCCCCGTCGAAGGGCGCTGGCGCTCGGCCAGGCCCAGGATGAGCGGACTTCGAGATCCTGCGAGCTCGGACGAGCTGTTCGTAGAGCAGCGCCTCGCGCTCGGGCCTGGTCGAGGATGAGCGGGGGGACGGAGGCGCACACGCTCACTCTGACGAGGCCGGCCGCGGGCACGCACGCAGGCTGGCGCGGAGCCAGGCGTCGAGCGGTCCGTCGGCGCCCACGTGGACGCTCGCCTGCTCGACGGCGCGCGCGATGTCCGCCGGGCGGAAGCCGAGCGCGCGCAGGGCGGCCCGGACCTCGGCGACGACGTCGGTCGCGTAGGGCGTGTCGCCGGCGCGCTCGAAGCGCAGCGCGTGCGGCGCCTCGCC
>WYBA01000486.1 GCA_011526095.1 Myxococcales bacterium
CCGGCTCGTGCCCGCCGATGCCCGCCTCGAGGCCGCCACCAGCGGCTCCGTGTGGGCACTGTGGATCACTTCGGGCGCCGACGAGACGGCTGCGCGCCGGAAACAGCTGGTGCGCGCGGCCGCCGAGACGGTGGCCGAGGCGCTCCGGGACGTGACGCCGCGACCCTCCACGGCATTCGGCTACGCGCTGCACCCCGAAGACGGCCGCGACCGGGAAACGCTCCTTCGACGCGCCCTCGTCCCGCGCATCCGAACCGTCTGAGCCGACCCGGCCGGGCGGGAGCTTGCGCCGCGGCGGCTCAGGACGCGAACAGCGCTTCGAGCGCGCAGTGGGGCAACGCGTGCTCCGCCGCCACCTCTTCGCAGACCAGCGACCCGCGCCAGGTGTTGACGCCCAGCGCGAGACCGGGATCCGCCCGTACGGCGGCCTCGACGCCGCTCTCCGCCATCCGTTCGATGTACGGCAGCGTGGCGTTGGTGAGCGCGAAGCTCGAGGTCCGCGGCACGACGGCCGGCATGTTCGCGACGCCGTAGTGGATCACCTCGTGAACCACGTAGGTGGGCGAAGAATGGGTCGTCGGCCGGATCGTCTCGATGCAACCGCCCTGATCCACGGCGACATCCGCGATCACCGAGCCCGCCTGCATCGACGCCACCATCTTCTCGGTGACCAGCCGCGGGGCACGCCGCCCGCGCAGATAGACCGCACCGACCAGCAGATCGCTCGCGGCGACCGCACGTCCGAGGTTGCTGGGGTTCGAGTACACCGTCGACAGCTCGCCGTGGAAGAGATCGTAGAGGTAGGCGAGCCGCCTCGAGTCCACGTCCAGCACGGTGACTTCGGCACCCAGCGCATGCGCGACGCGCACCGCGTTGATGCCGACGATGCCGGCGCCGATCACCGTCACACAGCCGCGCGGAACCCCGGGAACGCCCCCGATCAGCAGACCCTTGCCCCCGCGATCCCGCTGCAACAGCGTGACGCCGATCTGGATCGCCAGACGACCAGCGACCTCGCTCATCGGCGCGAGGACCGGGAAGGTGCCGTCGGACAGCTGGATCGTCTCGTAGGCGATCGCCTGGACCTCGGCGGCCAACAGCTTCTCGGTGAGGCGACGATCCGGCGCGAGATGCAGGTATGCGAACAGCGTCTGCCCGGCGCGCAGCCGCTCGACCTCGAGCGGATTCGGCGCCTTCACCTTGACGACCAGCTCCGGGGCGCTCCAGACCTCCTCGACGTCCACCAGGTGAGCGCCGGCTCGGACGTACTCCTCGTCGGCGAAGCCACTGCCGTCTCCGGCGCCCGACTCGACGAACACCCCGTGCCCCTCCCCGACGAGCTGCCGGGCGCCAGCCGGCGTCAGCCCGACCCGGTATTCCTGGTCCTTCGTCTCCCTCGGGACACCGATGCGCATGGCGTTCGCTCGCTCCTCGGCCGCGCCGAACGGGCCGCCTGGGGTCGACGTCAGCCGCGATACGCGGAGATCAGGATCTCGGCGATCTCCGGGCGCAGGATGCGGGGATCCGGCTTCTCGCCCTTCAACAACTGCGCGCGCACCTTGGTCCCACTGATCGTGTAGGGCTTCTCGTCGGGATGGTGATCGGTCAGATCGACGCGGCCGATCGACTCGTAGTAGGCGGCGAAGCCGATCTTGCACGGCCGGATGTGGAGCTCCCCGCGCAGCTCCTCGAAGACCTCCTGGGCGTCGAAATCGCCCCAGATCGGCGAGCCGTCGTCGAACGGCGCATCGGCGTGTTTGCGACCGATCACAAGATCCGTGAAGCCGTGGTTCTGGCGGTAGATCGCGTGCATGATCGCCTCGTTCGGGCCGCCATAGAACATCTTCATGTCGAGCGCGATCACTTCGAAGATCTCACCGAGGTCGTAGCCGACCGACTGCCAGAGTCGCTCGTCCTTGTCGCCCTGTCCCAGCAGGCGTTCGTCGTGCAGCGTGCGGTAGCAACGCATCCGCACGGCGGCCGGCACATCGTCCCCCTTCAGCTCACCGACCAGCGGCATCAGCACGACACCGGCGAAATGTCCTTCCCGGGTGAGGCGCTCGATGCCGGCCACCAGCGCGTACTCATGGGCGCGGTGCAGCGGATTGCGTGTCTGGAAGGCCAGCGCACGCTCCCATTTCCGCTCGCGCAGGAACGCGCGCGAGAGGCGCGGCGAGAACAGGTACTCCGCCCACTCCGGGTGGGCCTCCTGCGGCAGCGCACGCAGCCGACCGCCGGCAAGACGGTGGCGCGGGTCGCCGCTGGTCATGCGCCCGCCCGGGTGGTCCATCCGCTCGGTGCGGTAGACCTTGGAGACGTACTTCGGTTTGTCCCAGTCGAACAGCTCGAGGTCGTCGAGGATCGCCACGACACGGCCGGCGTCGTCGCGCAGCGCCGCCGAGGCCCCCGGCGCCAGTGCGCGCGCCTCGTCCTCGTGGACGGGTAGCGAGAGCGGAATGCCCCACGCATAGCGGCTGCCACCAGACCGCACGACGCCTTCATCGAGCACGCGGTGCCAGGCCTCTTCGCCCTGGAACCCGGCGAGTGGCGACAGCGTCCCATCCGCGATCCGGTGCACCGTCGAGACATCGGCCCGCTGCACGGCGATCGCCGGCAAGCGCTCGGCTTCCGCGAGGAAGCGCGCGCGCTCCTTCAGGGAGACGACACAATCGACCGGCTCGGCGAGCCCTCCGTGTACCGGAACCAGATCTGCCTTGCTCGTCATCCCAGCCTCCTCATCCTCGTTCTCGACCCTTGCAACGCTTCACCACACCGGCACCGCGCCATCCCCGTCCGTCATCAGCGGACGATCTCCGGTCCCGTCGATCCGGCGCACCCAGAGTCGTTCGCGTCCATCGCGGTCCGAGATGACGTAGGCGACGTAGCGTCCATCCGGCGACACCGCCGGAGAGCCCTCGTCGTGGATCCCGTCGCTGAGCCGCGTGCGTCCGGTCCCGTCCGGGCGCACGCGAAACAACCGCCCGCCCTCGGTGGTGATC
>WYBA01000069.1 GCA_011526095.1 Myxococcales bacterium
GCGGCGCGGCCGGCGGGGCGACCGCGGCGGTCGGCGCGGGCGGCGTCAGCGCGGCGGCGAGCGGCGACGTCGCCGGCGTGGCCGGCGGCGCGTCGACCTCCGGCGGCGTTCACGTCGACACCCCGAACGACGTCGGCGACGTCGCGGGCCGCGAGGCCGGCGCGGCGGCGCGCGGCGACGTCAGCGGCGCGGTCGGCGGCGGCACGGCGGGGCAGGTCGCCTCGGGCGACACCTCGGCCGCCACGCGCGATCTGCCGAGCGAAGGCGACGCGCGCCGCGCCGAGAGCCAGGCGCGCAGCGGCGCCGAGGACGCGGCGGGCATCGACGACGCGCGGCGGGCCGAGGGCCAGGCCCAGGGCGAGGTCCGCGGCGCGCGGTCCGACGTCGAGGGCGAGGTCCGCACGGCGACCGCCGATCCGACCGCGAGCACGCGGCGCGAGGTCGAGAGCGCGCCCGGCCAGGCCGAGTCCGACCTGCGGCGGCGCGAGCAGGAGGCGGTGTCGATCGACAAGCCCGCCGAGTACGAGGAGACCCGGTCGACGATCGACACCTCGACCCGCTCCGCGGAGAACGTGGCGAGCGCGCCGGCCCAGGCCGAGTCGCGCGTGGCGTCCGAGACGGCGGCCGCGACCGCGACCGTCCGCGATCCCGAGGGCGCGGCCCGCCGCGCCACCGGCGAGGCGATCGACCAGGCGGCCGAGGACTCGCTCGAGGAGCACCGCGCCACGATCTCCATCGACGACGACGGTATCGACGGCGACGTTTCGTAGGTGGCGGCGCCCCGCGCCCGCGGCATGACGCGCTGCACGGCCGGCCGCTCCGGACGCGCCGCTTCGCGCGTCACAACACCGCGCGCGCGCCCTCCCCACCTCGCGTGCCCGAAGCTTGCGAAGACGTCGCAGGATTACCGCCTCCACGCGTTGATCCTGCCCGGAGGCTTGCCTAGGATTACGCGGGCTTCGGGGGAAGATCACCACTGTCCGGAAAGGCACCGCGTGGACGAGGAAGAGCTCATCGCCTGGCAAGACGCGCTCGACCTGATCGCCGCGGGGCGACCGGGCGACGCGGCGTGCCCGTTCTGCAAGCACCGCCCGCTGACGATCGAGGAGCAGGACGGCGCGACGAAGATCAGCTGCGCCAAGTGCGGCAAGTACCTCCACGGCCGGTTCGCGCCGTACTGAACCGAGCCGCGCAAGGAGACCATGGCGTCCGATCGTGACTTCCTCGGCAAGGGCTGGCGGTTCCCCGTCGCCCTCAACCTCACCGGCGGCGTGTCGACCTCGCAGCTCGAGGAGAACGTGCGCGAGTCGATGTTCGTCATTCTCGGCACCGCGCCGGGCGAGCGGGTGCATCGCCCGGACTTCGGCTGCCGCATCCACGACCTGATCTTCGCCCCCAACAACGACGTCACCGCCGCCCGCGCCGAGTACTACTGCAAGGAAGCCATCTACAAGTTCGAGCCGCGCATCGACGAGGTCAACTGCGTGGCGCTGCCGAGCAAGGACGAGCCCAACCGGCTCGACATCCGCATCACGTACACGATCGCCGGCAAGTCGGACAAGAAGAACCTCGTCTACCCGTTCTACCTGCTCAAGGCCGAGGGCGAGGGCGCGTAGCCCGCGCCGTCACGCCGATCCAGAGCCGTCACAGGCGAAGCGAGCCCCATGATCCCACCGCCCAAGCTCGACGACCGCAGCTTCCAGGACATCGTCGAGGAAGCCATCAGCATGATCCCCCGGTACGCGCCGGAGTGGACCAACCACAACCCGTCGGATCCGGGGATCACGCTGATCGAGCTCGCGGCGTGGATGACGGACCTGCTGCTGTTCCGGCTCAACCAGGTCCCCGAGAAGAACTACATCGCGTTCCTCAACCTGCTCGGGATCAAGCTGCGGCCGCCGCGCGCGGCGCGCGCGCTGCTCCAGTTCACGGTGGTCGAGGGCTCGGGCAAGCAGAAGATCCCGCGCGCGACGCAGGTGTCGACGCCGCAGGCCGGCGACGACCAGACCGTCACGTTCGAGACCGCGAGCGAGGTCGTCGTCCACGAGGTCGCGCTCGATCGCTGCTTCAGCTACTTCGACGACAGCTACTCGGACAACAGCCGGTTCCTCACGGTCACGCCCGGCGCCGAGCCGACCACCGGGTTCGAGGTGTTCGGCGGCGCCCAGCGCGTCGAGCGGTTCCTCTACCTCGCGGATCCGCGGTTCGCCAACGTCGGCGAGGCCTCGGTGCTGCGCGTCTACCTCGGCTGCCCCGAGCGCGGCGGCCGCGACCTCGCGCGGCTGCTCGAGTGGGAGTACTGGAACGGCGATCGCTGGGCCGAGATGCGGCTCGCGCCGATCGAGGTCGACCGCGGCGAGGTCGCGTTCTTCGGCCCGCTGACGTTCGCGCCGACGACGATCCACCACATCGAGGGGCTGTGGCTGCGCGCGCGCCTCGCCGAGGTGCCGGAGTCGTCCGAGGACACCGAGGTCGACACGATCCGCGCGCGCGTCGAGGTCGTGGGCGAGGGCCTGCTGCCCGAGAAGGCGTACTCCAACCTCGACACCTCCGCGTTCATCCAGCTCGACCTGGGCAAGAACGCCTACCCGTTCGGCAAGGACCCCAAGGTCGACTGCGTCCTGTACCTGGCCTGTGACGAGCTGCTCCAGACCGCCGACGCGTACATCGGCGTCGAGCTGCAGCTCGCCGACGCCGCCGCGATCCCGCGGCCGAACCCGTCGGAGCAGCTCGTGCTCGCGTGGGAGTACCACGACGGCAAGCGGTGGCGTCACCTCGGCCGCACCGGCCCGCGCGGCATCCTGCCCGGCGCCGGCGACGAGTTCGGCTTCCACGACGAGACCCGCGGCATCAGCCAGTCGGGCACCGTCAGCTTCCGCCGGCCCAAGGACATGGCCGAGCTGGAGATCAACGGCGAGACCAAGAAGTGGATCCGCGTCCGGATCGAGAAGGGTGACTACGGCGAGGCCGGCCAGTACACGCTCGAGAACGACAAGTGGACGCTCAAGGACGACCGCCCGCTGCGGCCGCCCGCGCTGCGCGCGATCAACTTCCGCTACCGCGAGGACTACCGCGACGTCCGCCACGTCCTGACGTTCAACGACTTCCAGTTCTCGGACATCACCGAGGTCGCGCGCACCGAGTTCACGATCTTCCAGCCGTTCACCCCGGCGGCCGACGAGTCGCCGGCGCTGTACCTCGGCTTCGCCGACAAGCTGCCCAACGACCTGTGCGGCGTCTACTTCCACCTCGACGAGGAGCTCGGCCTGGGCAGCCTGCCCAGCGAGGACGCCGGCGTCGCCACCCCCGAGCTGGCCAAGCTCGAGGCGATGCGCAAGGTGCGGTGGGAGTCGGAGCAGCGCGTCGTGTGGGAGTACTGGGACGGCAAGGCGTGGGAGCCGCTCGCCACCAACGACACGACCGCCGCGTTCACCAGCTCCGGGTTCGTCCGGTTCGTCGGGCCCGACGACTGGAAGAAGTCGATGAAGTTCACCGAGGAGCGGTTCTGGGTCCGCGCGCGCCTGGAGATGGGCGGCTACGTCAAGCAGCCGCGCGTCCGCCGCGTCCTCACCAACGTCGTCGACGCCTACCACCTCGAGACGATCCGCGACGAGACGCTCGGCAGCTCCGACGGCTCGCCGCTGCAGGTGTTCCGCCTGCTGCGCGGCCCGCTGCTCGAGGACGAGGTCATCGTCGTGCGCGAGCGCCAGCGCCCCGTCGCCGACGAGGTCGTCGACCTCGGCCCCGACGCGGTCGTGCCGGTCGATCCCGACAGCGCCACCAGCCAGGAGTGCTGGGTCCGCTACAAGCGGGTCGACTCGTTCTTCGACTCCGGGCCGGGCAGCCGCCACTACACCGTCGACTACGTCACCGGCGAGATCCGGTTCGGCGACGGGCGCAAGGGCAAGGTCCCGCCCGACGGCAAGAACAACGTCGTCGCCCGCGAGTACCGCATCGGCGGCGGCGCCTCCGGCAACGTCAACGCCGGCACGCTCACCTCGCTGGCGCGCGCGCTGTCGTACGTCGACGCCGTGTCGAACCCGCTGCCGGCGTCCGGCGGCGCGGACCGCGAGAGCGTCGAGGAGGCCAAGGCGCGCGCGCCGTTCACGATCAAGAGCCGCGATCGCGCGGTGACCGCCGAGGACTTCGAGATGCTCGCGCTGCGCGCCTCGACGATCCTGGCGCGGGCCAAGTGCGTGCCGGACCGCTCCAACCGCGGCGCGGTCACGCTCGTGCTCGTGCCGAAGTCGGAGACGCGCGAGGCGGACCTGATGCGGCGGCTGATCCCGTCGAACGAGATCCTGCGCTACGTCAAGCGCTACCTCGACGAGCGCAAGCTCGTCGGCACCGTGCTCAACGTGATCAAGCCGCGCTACAAGGACCTGTCGGTCCGCGTCGTGCTGATCCGGCGCACGGTCGGCACCTCGGATCGGCTGCGCCGCGACATCGAGCTCAAGCTGCGGCGGTTCCTCCACTCGCTGATCGGCGGGCGCGACGGCCGCGGCTGGGAGTTCGGCCGCCCGGTGCTCAAGAGCGACCTCGTCCACCTGGTCGAGGAGGTGCCCGGCGTCGAGGGCGTCGACGCCCTCGAGATCCGCGACGAGCTGCGCGGGGTCGGCGTCGAGCACATCCGGCTCGACGAGGACGAGCTGCCGTTCCTGGTCCACGTCCACATCGCGGAGAAGGTCCGCGACGAGATCATGTGACCATGGTCGCCGAGCCCTATACCCGCAAGGTCGTCCGGGTCCCGGACGTCTCGAACCGGTCGCTGGAGAAGGCGCGGATCCTGCTCGAGGACGCCGGCCTCGGCCAGCTCGTCGTGCTGTTCCGCGAGAGCTACGAGGACCACGACACCGTGCTCGAGCAGCGCCCGGGCCGCGGCCAGATGGTCTACGAGGGCAGCGAGGTGACGCTGTGGGTCGCGCGTCGCGGCTACCTCGAGCACCTGCCCGCGCTCTACCGCCGCTCCGACGCGGTCGGGCGCAACGTCGTCCGCGACCTGTGCTTCCTGTTCGAGCACATGTTCGGCTCGGTCGAGCGCACGCTCGAGCGCGGCGAGCGGTTCTACGATCCGCACGAGTGCCCGCCCGAGTTCATCTCGTGGCTCGCCGGGTGGACCGCGTTCGTCGTCGATCTCGACTGGCCCCAGAGCAAGCAGCGCGCGCTGATCAAGCGCGCGGTCGACCTCTACCGGATCCGCGGGACCAAGCGCGCGCTGTCGCTGTTCCTCAAGCTGTTCACCGGCTACGAGCCGGACATCGAGGAGAACACCTGGCCGTTCAAGGGCTTCCGGGTGGAGAGCGAGGCGCGCATCGGCCTCGACTCGGTGGTGCTGCCGCCGGTCAACCTGGCGCACTGCTTCGTCGTGACGATGCCGATCAAGTTCAAGGACGTCACGCCCGAGCTGGTGATCCGGATCCACCAGATCATCCAGATGGAGAAGCCCGGGCACACCCACTACTACCTGCGGTTCCACGAGGAGGAGGGCGAGACCGAGCTGCGCGAGTTCTTCGCGATCGGTCTGCGCTCCGGCATCGGGATCGGCGCGGAAGTCGTCGAGGGCGAGGAAGCCTGAACGGGACGTTTCAACCGCCGCTCGGTGACGACGGCGATCGAGGAAAGACATGAGCGAGAACGGCTACAAGCGCATCAACTTCTTCAAGGGCTTCCTCACCACCGAGAAGGACTGGAACGACGCGGAGAAGTACCACATCGACAAGCGGATGCTGCACAACCGCGTCTACCACGCCCCCGGCGTGGTGTTCGGTCAGGGCGGCGAGCTCCGCGTCGGTGCGCGCGCGCGCGGAGACCTCTCGGTCGAGATCCAGAGCGGCTTCGCGATCGACGGGCAGGGCCACGACCTCGTCCTGTTCGACGCGACGATCAAGAACATCAACCCCGAGGAGTTCCGGCTGCCGCAGACGATCTACGTCGTGCTGCGCTACTACGAGGAGCTCACGGACTTCATCGCGTACAAGGAGAACCTCGAGTACAAGGGCCACCGCCGCGTGCTCGAGAGCTGCAAGGTCGAGCTGTCGCAGACCGAGCCGGACATCACGCGCGAGGTCGAGCTGGCGCGGATCTACCTGGAGAAGGGCGCCAACCGGGTGCGCGACGCGCGCGACCCGGCGGACCCGCGCGCCAACGAGATCGACCTGCGGTTCGTGCCGCACGCCGGCGTCGCCGGCTCGTTCCTGGCGCCCGCGCTGCGGCTGCGCATGGAGAACCTGCTGTGGCAGGTGCGCAAGGCGGCGCTCGAGTACACGCGGCGCGGCGTGATCGCCGGCCACGACGTCGTCCAGTCGGTCAACACGGCGCTGATGCTCAACGCCGCCTACCAGATCGACATGCGCAACGTGTTCGACATCTTCCACCTGATCGTCGAGTCGCAGGGGGAGATGGCGCTCGACGTCGACGTCCACCACCCGATCATCGCGGCGAAGAAGGAGTTCTCCGAGTTCCGCCGCCACGTCGAGATCCTCCGCGGGCTGCTCGCCGAGGGGAAGAACAACCTCGAGGCGTTCGGCAACCTGATGGCCTACCAGAACAAGGCCAACGACATCGCCAACGCGGCGGTCGCCGGCGAGAAGGCGGTGATCGAGGCGCCGGTCGAGAAGAAGGAGGAGGCGCCGAAGGTCGCGGACCTCAAGGACTGGGAGGGCGTCAAGACCCTGCCCAACCCCAAGGACTCGATGGACCTCGAGGGCCTCACCTGGATCATGGTCGACGAGATCGACATCCTCAACAAGGAGTCGGAGGACAAGCACTCGCTGCAGATCAAGGAGGCCAAGGACTCCTACCGGTCGCGCCAGAAGCTCAAGTACCCCGACGGCACGACGATCGAGGCGACCGGCCGCGCCCACGTCGGCGGCTACTGCGAGTACAAGATCATGAACCTCACGCCGGGCCGCCCGGTCGTGATCCTGCGCCGCATGGACTACGTCTACGGCGACTACGAGCTCGAGTACTCGGTCAACGGCAAGTCGGTCGGCGTGATCGCGTGCAACGGCACCGATCGCGTCCACCGCTGGCGCAACTGGCCGTTCCTGATCTCGGCCGAGCACATCACCGACAGCACGCTGACGATCAAGCAGAACGCGGTGACCGCCGGTCGCGACGTCAACCTGTTCCACATCTGGGTCTATCAGCCCAAGTGAGCCGGCCGCCGGCCTGCTAAGGTAGGCGCTCCCGCCCCCCAAGACGCGACCCGCTCATGTTCTTCCAGAAATACATCGAGCCGCTGCTCAAGCCGTTCCGGCAGGCCAAGTCCAAGGTGGTCCAGGCCAAGAACGTCAAGGGCAACATCCAGGTCGACGTCAACCGCGTCAAGTCGATGGGCAAGCAGGGCCAGAACATGGCCGCGCAGGCCAAGGCGCAGGGGCAGGCCGCGAACGCAGCGATGGGACAAGCCGGCGCCCAGGTGGGCGCCGCTGGAGGCGCGATGCAACAAGCAGGAGCACCCGGCGGTGCGGCCCCCGGCGGGATCAACCCGAACCCGCCGATCATGACCAAGGGCGCGCTGTTCTGGAAGAAGAAGATCTGCTCGCAGTGCACCAACGAGCTCGACAAGACCTGGGACGCCTGCCCGTACTGCGCGCAGGCGGCGGCGGACGCCGCGGCCG
The DNA here is from genome assembly GCA_011526095.1 of Myxococcales bacterium. Taxonomy (GTDB): domain Bacteria; phylum Myxococcota_A; class Polyangia; order Haliangiales; family Haliangiaceae; genus WYBA01. The sequence goes on from WYBA01000069.1 coordinate 7,623, forward strand.
CGAACGCGCCGAAGGCGCCGATGAAGACCCAGGCGTTCATGGTCGGCGCCGGCGGCCAGGCCAGCTCGATGCAGCTGCTCGGCTGGCTGGTGCCGGTCCAGGGCGCGCAGCGCGGCGAGCTGTTCCAGCTGTCGCCGGCGAGCTCGATCGGGACGGATCCCGCGTGCACGGTCGTGCTGCACGACAAGTTCATGTCGGGCAAGCACGCCGAGATCAAGGCGGAGGGCGGGGTCTGGGTGCTCAAGGACCTCGGGTCGACCAACGGCACCTACGTCAACGACAAGCGCGTCGACAAGCAGGAGCTGGTCGACAACGACTTCATCAAGTTCGGTAACTCGCTCTGCAAGTTCAAGAGCCTATGAGCCGCACGCTGCACATCGTCCTGGCCGCCGTGGTCGTCCTCGCGTTCGTCGGCGCGCCCGTTCGCACCGCCTCCGCGCAGGAGGTCACGCTCGAGATCATCCCGCCGGAGGATCTCAAGAAGGACATGCCGCCCGAGATCGAGGCCAAGGTGATCGGCGGCCCCGCCGGCGTCACGCCCGACAAGTTCGAGCTGGTCCAGACCGACAACAAGAAGGGCCCGATCCCGATCAAGGCCGAGTCGATCAAGACGTACGTCCAGGGCAGCGAGACGCTGGCCGTGGTCGTGCTGGTCGAGGCGCACGAGATCTGGATCGGCAACGACAAGTGGGTCGAGGATCAGGCATCGGCGTACAAGGGGACGTACGAGAAGCTGGTCGAGGCGATCGACCCGCTGTCGAAGGCCGGCCCGATCGGCAGCCAGGGCGCGCTGATCACGTACAGCCAGGGCGTCGAGCTCCGGCACGCGATGACCGACCTGACCGCGCTCACCGGCGACAAGCTCGGCAGCCAGAAGGACCTGTCGGGCAAGTACACGCGCGACCTGGTCGCCGGCCTGTCCGAGGCCCAGGCCCAGCTCAACAAGGTGGGCGCGTCGCGCAAGGTGCTGGTCGTGATCGGTGACGGCATGGACACCAACAACGAGACCGCCGGCGGCCAGATCCAGGACCTCAAGAAGAAGTTCCAGACCGACCGGGTCGACGTCTACGCGATCTACGTCGCGACCGAGGGGCTCGAGGGCGATCCCAACGGGTTCAAGAAGCTGACGTCGAACGTCCAGCAGCTCAACGGCGTCGACGGGCTGCCGCCCGCGGTCAGCAAGATCGTCGACGCGATCAACGACCGCTACTATATCCGGTTCCCCGGCGCGGAGATCAAGCTCCAGAAGTCGTTCGACTGGGACACCAAGGCCCACACGTTCATGGTCAAGATGGACAAGGACGAGTGGGAGGTCGACGACGAGCTGGTGCTCGAGCCCAAGTGGGTGCCGCCGTGGAAGCGCGCGAAGAAGGGCTTCCCGTGGCTGCTCGTCATCGGCGGCGTGCTCGGCGGCCTGGTGCTGCTGGTCGTCGGCGTGAAGGTGTTCGGCGGCAAGAAGGCGCCGCCGGAGCCGGTGATGGTCGCGCCGCCGCCGGTCGCGGCGCCCGCGGCGCCCGCGCCCGCGCCCGCGCCCGCCGGGCCGATGAAGACCGTGATGATCGGCATCGGCGGTGACGACGGCGGCTTCCCCGTGGTCGGCTGGCTGGTCCCGCTCAACGGGCCGAACCAGTTCCAGACGTTCAAGCTGCAGGGCGGCGTGAGCAAGATCGGCAGCGCGGCGCCGTCGCACGTCATCATCAACGACGGCTACATGAGCACCGAGCACTGCCAGATCATCGCGTCGCCGGCGGGGTTCACCCTCAAGGACGGCGGCTCGACCAACGGCACCTACGTCAACGATCGCAAGGTCGACGTCCACGAGCTCGTCGACAACGACGTGATCATGATGGGCAAGACGAGCTTCCGGTTCAAATCGATCAACTAGATGAGGGGGAGCCGAGACGGCTCCCGTCGATCCGAGCCGGCGCCGGGACGGCGCCGGTGGCCCCCATGCGGGGCTCGTCCCTCCGCCCCGCCCGAGCAACATGTCTCTCAGCCAGGCCTGACCCGCGGTGTCTACCCCTCTCCTCATCGGCATCATCGTCGGCGGCGTGCTCGTGCTCGTCCTGCTGCTCGTCTTGCTCGCGCGGTCGAACAAGCCGAAGGCCGGGGCGCGCACGTGCCTGCAGTGCAAGAAGGTGATGCTGCCCGCCTGGCACAAGTGCATGTTCTGCGGCTGGGAGCCCAAGGCGCGGCTCGAGTTCATCCTCGGCCCGCTCGCCGGGCAGACCGTCCGGCTGACCGAGGACATGACGACGCTCGGCTCGGTCGCCGGCAACACGATCGTCCTGGCGGATCCGGCCGTGTCGAAGCGCCACGTCGGCATCCGCAAGGCCGAGGGGCAGTACGAGGTCGCCGATCTCGGCTCGACCAACGGCATCTACGTCAACGGCCACAAGGTGCCGAAGAAGAGCCTCGAGCCGGGTGACATCGTCCGCGTCGGCAACACCGAGATGGTGTTCCGCCGCGAGTAGCGCTCGCGGTCGCCTCGACGGGCCAGACCGCCTCGGATACCATCGGTTCCACGCATGGGCGGCCGGATCCTCTTTCGTGACAGCCAGGGCCGTGACGGCCAGGTCGACCTCGATCCCAACGGCATCGTGTACGTCGGCCGCGGGCTCGACTGCGCCGTGCGCACCGACGACGCGATGGTGTCGCGCAAGCACTCGCAGATCCGGCTCGAGGGCGGGCGGTACGTCGTCGAGGATCTGGGCAGCGCCAACGGCACGCTGGTCAACAGCAACCGCGTGCCCAAGCACGTGCTCGCGCACAACGACGTCATCCAGTGCGGCTCGCTGTGGCTGCGCTACGTCGAGGACGGCCCGCTGATCCCGCCGCACGCGGCGATGCCGCCGGTGGGTGGAGGCGGCGGCGGCGACGCCGGTGCTGGCCACAAGAAGGGCGGCACGATGCGCCTCGACGCGCCGCCGCCGCTGCCCGGCGCGGGTGGCCCCGGGATGCCGGGGGGCGGTGCCGCGCCCGGGATGCCTGGCGGTCCGCCCGGGATGCCCGGCCCAGGGATGGGCGGCGGCGCGCCCGGGATGCCGGGGATGGCCGGCCCGCCCGGGATGCCGGGCATGGGCGGTGGTGCGCCGGGGATGCCCGGTGGCCCACCGGGGATGCCTGGTGGTGCGCCGGGGATGCCTGGAGGTCCGCCCGCGATGCCTGGAGGTCCGCCGGGAATGCCGGGAGGCTACGCGGCGCGACCCGGCGCGCCCGGGATGCCCGGCGGTGCGCCGGGGATGCCCGGAGGTCCGCCGGGAATGCCTGGCGGTCCGCCCGGGATGCCCGGCGGTCCGCCCGGGATGCCCGGCGCACCCGGAATGCCCGGCGGTCCGCCCGGAATGCCCGGCGCGCCCGGGATGCCCGGCGGTCCGCCGGCGATGCCTGGAGCCGGTGGTCCCGGCATGTTCGGCGGCGCGCCGCAGATGCGCCCGGGCGGGGGACCGCCCGGGATGCCTGGCCCCGGGATGGGTGGAGGTCCGCCCGGGATGCCTGGCATGGGTGGAGGCCCGCCCGGGATGCCCGGCGGTGCGCTCGGCGTCGCGCCGACGATGGCGTCGCCTGGAGGCCCGCCCGGGATGCCCGGCGGTGCCGGCGGTCCCGGCCTGTTCGGGACGCCCGGCGCAGGGATGCCCGGAGGTCCGCCCGGGATGCCCGGCCCCGGGATGCCCGGCGGTCCGCCGGGGATGCCCGGCGCGCGCGGCCCCGAGCCGTCGATCGTCGTCGACTTCGGCGGCCCCGGCGAGGACGCCACCAAGCTCGCCGTCGAGCTCAAGAAGCTGCGCATGGAGATGGAGCAGCTCCAGGCCAACCACGATCGCGAGGTCGCCGACGGCAAGCGCATGCGCGCCGAGGCGGCGAGCCTGCGCGATCGCGGCGAGGAGCTGCGCGCGACGATCAAGGATCGCGAGGAGCAGGTCGCCGCGCACTCGCGCGTCGCCGAGGAGCTGCGCGACGAGCTGCAGCAGACCAAGGACGAGACCGCGCGCGCGCGCGCCGAGGTCGCCGAGATCGCCGAGAAGATGGTCGCGCGCGAGCGCGAGCTCGGCCGCGCCCAGGAGGACGTCGCTCGCCTCAAGGAGGACATCGAGGACACCAACCGCCAGCTCGCCGAGATCTCGCGCACCAAGGACGAGGGGTGGAAGAAGCTCAACGAGCAGCTGTCCGAGATCGAGCACCTGCGCGAGGTGATCAACGAGCAGGAGCGGATGCTCGAGGAGCGCCGCGTCGGCCTGATCTCCCAGGAGGAGGTCATCAAGGAGCTGCGCGCCGAGAAGGAGAAGTCGTTCAAGCAGCTCGGCGCGCTCAAGGCCGAGCGCGACGAGGCGATGACCAACGCCTCCCGGGTCGCGGCGCAGCTCGCCGGCGTCGAGGAGGAGAACAAGCGGCTCGGCCGGATGTTCGCCGAGGCGCAGACCGCGGGCGGCAACGCCGGCCCCGGCGGCAGCGACCAGGTCCTGCGCATGACGACCGAGCTCAAGGAGCTGCGGGTCGAGCAGCGCAAGCTCGAGGCCGATCGCGAGCGGTTGCAGGCGCAGTACGAGCGCGCGGAGAAGGAGGTGTCGCGCCTCGAGGGGCGGGTCGCCCAGCTCGAGGTCGAGCTGCAGGAGGCCAGCCACGGTCGGATGGCCGCCGAGAGCGCGCGCGCCGTCGCCGAGGAGGCGCTCGCCAAGTCCGAGGTCGCGCGTCACAAGGCCGCCGAGGAGGCGCTCGTCGCCTCGCGCGCGCGCGATCAGGCCGCGACCGGCGGCGACGACGCGCGCCGCGAGCTCGACCGGCTGCGCAAGCGCGTGGCCGAGCTGGAGAGCGCCAAGGCCAGCGCGGCGCCGGCCGCCGAGGTCGCGGTGCTCGCCGCCGAGGTCGAGGCGCAGAAGCGCAAGGTCGTCGAGGCGGTCGAGCGCGCCGCCGCGGCGGAGCGCAGCATGAAGAGCCTCGAGGCCCAGCTCGAGCTGGCGCGCACCGAGGCGCGCACCGCCAAGGGCGAGGCCGAGCGCGCCAAGGCCACGGCCGACGCCGCGACGGCCGCCGGGGGCGGGGGCGGCGGCCACGACACCGCCGAGATCCCGGCGGTCGGCGGCCCGCTGGCCGAGACCGCCCAGCAGGTCTACGACGCGATCAACGACATCCTGTCCGAGCTGCGCAACAACATCCTGCTGGTCCAGGGCGAGCTGCCCAACGTCGGGGGAGCAAACGCCGACGCCGTCCGTATCATCCACGACACGGTCGAGTCCCTGGTCGGCAACGCCGAGGACGCCAAGGGTGCGCTCCGCGGCCTCAAGGAGCTCACCGGCAACTAGCGGGCGACGCGCGGTCGGGTTCGCCGCCGCCGCCGCAGGAGACAGAGATGATCGCCGCCGACACCACCCACCGCAGCTCGAAGCAGGAGCTCGAGGACCTGATCCGGGCCCGCTACTCGCTGATCTACGTCACCTCGCACGAGGAGAACCGGGTCGAGGAGGCCATGCGCAAGCTGTGCATGGAGCGCGAGATGCGGCTCGAGGTGTGGTCGATCACCGAGGGGTTCAAGGTGATCGCCAACGGCTCGGGCACGCGCGACGTCAAGGACCCGATGAAGGCGCTCGACCACGTCCTGCGCGGCGAGGGCAAGGCGCTGTACGTGCTGCGCGACTTCCACCCGTTCCTCAAGGAGCCGGCGGTGGTGCGGCGGCTGCGCGACGCCGCGACCGAGCTGCGCAAGACCAAGAAGAGCCTGGTGGTGCTGTCGGCGGTGACGAAGATCCCGCCCGAGCTGGAGAAGTCGATCGCCGCGGTCGTCGACTGGGACCTGCCCAACCGCCGCGAGATCGAGGAGTCTGCGCGCAAGCTGCTGGCCCAGGCGCCGGTCGCGACCCAGCAGGTGATCGAGCAGGACCCGACGTTCATGGAGCACGTCGTCGAGGCCGCGCTCGGGCTGACGCTGGTCGAGGTCGAGAACGTCTACGCCAAGTCGATGGTGCGCACCCACACCTTCGACCTCGAGACGATCCTCGAGGAGAAGAAGCAGATCATCCGCAAGAGCGGCCTGCTCGAGTACTACGAGCACCGCGAGGAGTTCAGCGACGTCGGCGGCATGGAGGTCCTCAAGGACTGGCTGATCAAGCGCCGCAACGCGTTCAGCTCGCGCGCGCGAGACTTCGGGCTGCCGCTGCCCAAGGGCATGCTGCTGATCGGCGTGCCCGGCACCGGCAAATCGCTCACCGCGAAGGCGGTCGGCGCGCTGTGGCGGATGCCGCTGTTGCGCCTCGACGTCGGCAAGATCTTCGGCGGCCTGGTCGGCAGCTCCGAGGAGAACATCCGCACGGTGATCAAGACGGCCGAGGCGATCGCCCCGGCGATCCTGTGGATCGACGAGCTCGAGAAGGGGTTCTCGGGCACCGCGTCGTCGGGCCAGACCGACGGCGGCACGACCTCGCGCGTGTTCGGCTCGTTCATCACCTGGCTGCAGGAGAAGACCTCGCCGGTGTTCGTGATCGCGACGGCGAACAACGTCCACCAGCTCCCGCCCGAGCTGCTGCGCAAGGGCCGGTTCGACGAGATCTTCTTCTGCGACCTGCCGGATCGCGACGACCGCCGCCAGATCATCGACATCCACATCCGGCGCAAGGGCCGCGACGCGGCGCAGTTCGACCTCGACAAGCTGGTCGACGCGACCGTCGACTACTCGGGCGCCGAGATCGAGCAGGCCGTGGTCGCGGCGATGTACGACGCGTTCGACACCGGCAACGACCTCAACACCGAGGGCCTGCTGTCGACGATCAAGGACATCGTCCCGCTCGCGGTCACGATGCGCGAGCAGATCGACGCGATGCGCGAGTGGGCGCGGACGCGCGCGCGCATGGCGTCGACCCGCAAGGCGGTCGCCCGGCCCAAGGACGCCGGGTGGATGGCCAAGTACGGCGGCCAGCGCTCGGGGCTGGGCGACAAGACGCCGGAGTCGACGGCCGACGACGGAGAGAGGAAGCTCGAGCTATGAGCCACTTCACCAAGTGCGAGCTCAAGATGACCAACCTCCTCGCCATCAAGAAGGCGCTGGAGGACCTGAAGCTCAAGTTCCAGTACGACGAGCAGGGGCAGGGCGCGGTCGTGCGCGGCTACCGCGGCGACTCGCTCAAGGCCGCGATCTCGGTCGACATGGGGCAGTACGACATCGGCGTCGTCGCCAACGCGGAGGGCACCTACGACCTGACCGCGGACTGGTGGGGCGTGGAGACGACCCAGGGCACCAGCGAGGCAGAGTTCAAGGAGCAGCTCTACCAGCGGTACCAGTATCACAACGTCAAGCAGGCCTGCGAGGAGAAGGGGTACGCGGTCGAGGAAGAGGTCAACGAGGAGGACGGGACGATCCGTCTCGTCGTCCGCAAGTGGGTGAGTGATTAGACGGGGCTCGTCGCCCCGCCCGCCGGGCGAAGCCCGTCGGGACCCACCCCACCAAGAGTCCGGACCCCGACAACAGCTGGAGCTTCGACCATGCGCAAGCAGGACATCGAGATCGTGATCGGCAAGGACGGCAAGGTCGAGTTCACGATCAAGGGCGTCAAGGGCGCGAGCTGCCTCGACGAGACCAAGTTCCTCGAGCAGGCGCTCGGCGGCGGCGTCACCGAGCAGCAGAAGACCGGCGAATACTACGAGCAATCCGAGGGTTACGGCTCGGTCTACGCGGGGGAAGGCCAGGACGACTGAGGTCGTACTAGGCAGGCCCCATGGCGAACTCGCCCGACGACCCCGAGCTCGAGCAAGCGGCCTCCGTCGCGCCCGAGGACCTGTCGGACGACCTCGCCGCCGAGATCGCCGAGCGGTGGGACCCCGAGCGGCTGCTCAAGCTGGTCGCGACCCGCGCCGGCAAGGGCGAGCAGCTCGACGCCACGCTGCGCAACCGCTACGAGAAGAAGCTGGGCGTGGACCTGTCCCACGTCCGCATCTACACCGGCGAGTTCGCGCAGGAGTTCAACAAGCAGCACAGCGCCGAGGCCGTCACGATCGGCAACACCGGCATGATCCTCATGGGCGGGTCGGCGGAGAAGTCGATGGCCCAGGCCGCCGGCCACGCGCTGCTCGCCCACGAGCTGACCCACGTCGCCCAGGCGCAGCGCGGCGTGTTCCGCGCGCCGACCATGGGCTCGACCATGGACCTGGCGACCGAGGAGCACGAGCAGGAGGCCGAGGAGGCCGAGCAGCAGGAGATGGCCGAGCAGCAGGGCGGGGGCGGCGGCGGCGAGGCCCCGGGGGAGTCGGAGCAGGCCGCCGGAGCGGCGGACGAGCAGCTCCAGCACGAGGTGCTGCAGCGGGTGCTCGACATGTTCGCCGACGCCGCGCGGGCCGGGCTGATGCGCGGCGGGTCGCCGCCGCGCCGGCCGTGATGACGACGGCGCGCGGTCGGGGGGCCGCGATCGTCGCCGCGGTCGGGGCCGCGATCGGGGCCGCGGTCGGGGCCGCGATCGGGGCCGCGATCGGAGGTAGACTCGTCGCGATGACCGATCTGAGCGCCGACGCGGGGCCCGTGCTGTCACGGGTCCAGCTCGAACGGCTGGTCGCCGAGAACGAGCTGGCCGGCCGCACGATCCAGGGCTTCGCCGCGCGCTCGGTCGGGCTGCGCGGCGTCGACCTCGACGGCGTGACGATCGAGCGGCTCGACCTGCAGGAGGCCGACGCCGACGACGCGCGCCTCGAGCACGCGCAGCTCACCTTCACCGACGCGCGCAAGTCGCGGTGGCACGGCGGGCTGTGGCACCGCGTCCAGGCGCGCGACTGCGACCTCACCGAGATCGACCTGTCGGGCGCGCACGTGCTGCGCTGCGACCTCGGCCCGGCGCGGATGGCGCGCGCGTGCTTCCGCGGCGCGCGGATCCAGGGCACGACGTTCAAGGAGACCGAGCTGTACGCCGCGGACTTCTCCGGCGCGGTGCTGCTGCGCGTGTCGTTCGACGGCTACAACGGCGCGACCGTGTCGCTGTCGCGCTGCGACTTCTCGCGCGCCACCCTGTTCGACGTCGACTTCCGCCGCGCCAACATGTACGGCGCGGTGCTGCGCGACGCGGTGCTCGTGCGCTGCGACCTGCGCGGCGTCAGCCTGTGCAGCGCCGATCTGCGCGGCGCGCGCCTCGTCGGCTCCACCACGTCGGGGGCAGACCTCGACGGCGCGCAGCTGTAGGAACGCCACCATGCCCACCCGCCCAGACATCCGTGACCTCGCCAGCAACGTCCGCGAGGCGTTCGCCGACGCCGACCGCGACACGCTGCTCGACATCCTCACGTTCGTCGTCAAGGAGTACGTCGTCGAGGGGCCGCCGCCGATGCTGATGCACCAGGCGGAGACGATCGCCGAGCTCGCCGGGCTGTCGTTCGCGCAGCTCGTCGCGACGCTGCAGACGCGGCTCGACCTGCCGGAGCTGGCGCTGTTCGCGGTCGACGGCGAGCAGGTCTCGGTCCGCGTCGGCGGGGTGATGCAGCCGCTGCAGCCGGGGCGCACGCCGCCCGCGGCCGAGCTGCCGCGGCCGGCGGCGGGCGTGCGCGTGGTCGAGACCGAGGTGCAGCAGCGCCGCCCGGCGGCGCCCGCGCCCGCGGCGCCTGCGCCCGCGGCCGCGCCTCCGCC
>WYBA01000487.1 GCA_011526095.1 Myxococcales bacterium
GGCGGCGGTGGCGGCCGGACGAGCGGCGCGAGCGCGGGACGCGCGGGCGGTGGCGGCGCGGCGGGCGCGCTGGCCGTCGGCGCGGCCCTCGCGGGCGCCTTGGCCTTCGCGGGCGCCTTGGCCTTCGCGGGCGCCTTGGCCTTCGCGGGCGCCTTGGCCTTCGCGGGCGCCTTGGCCTTCGCGGGCGCCTTGGCCTTCGCGGGCGCCTTGGCCTTCGGCTGGGTCTTCGCGGCGGCGGCCTTCGACCGGGTCGGTTTCCCCACGCCTCGACGCTATCACGCCGGATCAGGCGGGATCGGCGACGAAGCCCTTCCACTTGCGCATGTAGGTCGCGAACGTCGGGCTCAGGTCGAGCGCGAGCAGCTCCTCGGTCGTGGCCGGCGGGCGCTTCGGCTCCCACGCCGGGTCCTCGATCCGGCGCGGCCAGTCGGGGTTGAGGATCGCCGAGCGCCCGAGCGCCACCGCGTCGGCGCCGCGCTCGAGCTGCGCCTCGGCCTCGGCGCGCGTCCAGATCTTGCCGGCGACGACGATCGGCACCTCGCGCGGGACCGCGGCGCGGAACAGGTTGGTCGCGTGGCGGTCGGGGTGCTTGGTCGTCATCCGCGACACGTCCCACAGCGACACGCTGAGGAAGTCGATCCCGGCGTCGGCGAGCCACCCGGCGAGCTCGAGGTTCTCGTCGATGTCGAGGCCGACTGACTGGCCGAAGTTCTCCGGCGAGATCCGCACGCCGACGACGAACCGCGGCGACACCGCGGCGCGCACCGCGCGGACCGCGTCGAGCAGCAGGCGCGCGCGGTTCGCGAGCGAGCCGCCCCACGCGTCGGTCCGCTGGTTCTGCACGGTCGACAGGAACTGGCCGAACAGGTAGCCGTGCGCGCCGTGCAGCTCCACGCCGGTCATCCCGGCGCGCTCGCACCGCCGCGCCGCCGCGACGAACTGCCCCACCACCCGCGCGAGATCGTCCGCGGTCGCGGCGCGCGGCGTCGGCACGCCGGCCTGCTCGACCGCGCTCGCGCTCCACACCGGCTCGCCGGTGAGCTGCGGGTCGGCGCGGACCCCGCCGTGGAACAGCTGGACCAGCGACACCGCGCCGCGCGCCGCCATCGCCTCGGCGATCCGCGCCAGCCCCGCGACGTGGCGGTCGTCGAACACGCCGAGCTCGCCCGGCCAGGCGTGGCCGTCGGTCGCGACGTGCGCGGCGCACGACTCGATCACGCCGAACCCGCCGTCCGCCCGCCGGACGAGCCAGCGCAGCTCGTCATCGGACAAGGTGCCGTCCGGGTGCGACTGCATGTTGGTCATCGGCGCGAGCCACACCCGGTTCGGCGCGATGACGCCGTTGCGAAACGGCATCGGGGACAGCAAGGAGGTCGACAACCCGCGCACCTTAGCGCAGCGGCCTCGCGTCGGGCACTCGCTCGACCGGGGTTCGAGCCGCGCGCGCGGCGCGGATCAGCCGCCGTGGGTGTCCGCGGCGGGCGCGTCGGACCACAGGATGCAGGTCGCGTGGGAGCTCTCGCCGGTGACCCCGTGCTCGTTGTGGACGCTCTCGCCGTCCGGCCCGAGCACCAGGGCGTCGCAGCCGAGCTCGCCGGCCCGCGCGCGCAGCACCCCGTAGTGATCCTGCGCGCGTCCTCCCTGGGCTCGGATCACCGCGACCTCGACGAACGTTCGCGTCGGCCGCCCCGTCGTGATCAGCTCGACCTCGCTCGCCGGTCGCGGCGCCATCGCGGGCCGCGGCGACGCGAGCATCACGACGTCGACGTTGGGTCGGCAGCCCGCGATCCCGAGGAGCGCGGCGGTGGTGAGGACGGCGAGGATGGAGCGGTGCATGCCCTCGAGATAGCACCGTGACGCCGGCGACGAGCGGCGACGAGCGGCGACGAACGGCAGCTTGCGGCCGGTCGCGTCAGTCGAACGGCTCGGTCGCGCCGCGCTTGCCGCCGAGCTCGAGGGCGGCGAGGACGGCGCGCGCGAGGGCCTCGTCGTCGTCCGCTGACGCCGCGGCGGGCAGGTGGACCTCGGCGCCGTCGAGGCGCGCGCCGCCGGCGCCGGGCGCCGCGACGATCGCCCACATGCCCGCGGCGGCGACGGCGTCGGCGGCGGCCGCGTCGACGACCGCGGCGACGTGGCCGGCGTCGAACGCGACGCGCTCGATCAGGAACGCGCGCCCGTGGGCCTCGTCGGCGTCGCGCCCGCCGACGGTCACGACCGCGCCGGCCTGGCCGAGGCGCGCGCGGCGCTCGGCGGCGGACACCTGGGCGCGCGGCCCGTCGTCGCGCGCCGCGCCCGTCGTCGCGCCGCGGATCATCCCGGCGGCGACGGTGTCGTTGGTGAGCGAGTCGATCAGGATGAACGCGCCGGTCGCGCGGTTGTCGGCGTAGGCGTCGAAGAACACCGGCTGGTGGCAGTGGATCGACACGCGGCCGATGTCGTTGAGCGACAGCCGCGTCGCCGGCTCGGGCGCCAGCGTCTCGGGATCGATCACGCCGTCGATCCGCTCGACGTCGGCGCGGACGACACGCGTCGTGTGCTTGAGCAGGTAGCTGCGGCCGGGATCGAGCGGGCGCTCCGACAGCCACACCAGCATCGCGTCGAGCCGGTCGCCGACCGCGGGGCGGCGCGCCGCGCCGGCCGCGATCAGCATGTCGCCGCGGCTGACGTCGATCTCGTCCGCCAGCCGGACGGTGATGCTCATCGGCGCGAACGCCTCGGCGATCGGCCCCTCGAACGTGTCGATCGACGCGACCGTCGACCGCCGCCCCGACGGCAGCGCGATCACCTCGTCGCCGGCGCGCAGCACGCCCGAGGCGAGCTGGCCGGCGAACCCGCGGTAGTCGAGCGACGGGCGGATCACGTACTGCACCGGGAACCGCAGGTCGACGAGGTTGCGGTCGGCCTCGATCGGCACGGTCTCGAGGTGCTCGAGCAGCGTCGGCCCGTCGTACCAGGGCGCCGCGTCGCCGCGCTGCGCGATCTGGTCGCCGCGCAGCGCCGACACCGGCAGGCACGTCACGTCGGGGATGCCCGTGCCGCGCGCGAACGTCGTCAGCTCGTCGCGGATCCGCGCGAACGTCGCCTCGTCCCAGCCGACGAGGTCCATCTTGTTGACGCACGCGACCAGGTGCGGGATGCCGAGCAGCGCCGCGATGTACGCGTGGCGCCGCGTCTGCGCCAGCACGCCGAGGCGCGCGTCGATCAGGATCACGGCGACGTTCGCGGTCGACGCGCCGGTCGCCATGTTGCGCGTGTACTGCACGTGCCCCGGCGTGTCGGCGATGATGAACTTGCGCCGCGGCGTCGTGAAGTAGCGGTAGGCGACGTCGATCGTGATGCCCTGCTCGCGCTCGGCCCGCAGGCCGTCGGTGAACAGCGAGAAGTCGACCTCGGCCTCCGAGCCGGCGCCGCGCGTCGCGCCCCTGGCCGAGGCGCGCTTGACCGCGTTGAGCTGGTCCTCGTAGACGCGGCCGGTGTCGTGGAGCAGCCGGCCGATCAGCGTCGACTTGCCGTCGTCGACCGAGCCGATCACGACGAACCGCAGCAGCTCCTTCTGCTCGTGGGCGCGCAGGTACGCCTCGACGTCGGCGCGGATCTCGTCCTCGTCGGTGTGGACCGCGCCCGCCATCAGAAGTACCCCTCGCGCTTCTTCACTTCCATCGAGCCTTCCTCGTCGTGGTCGATGAGGCGGCCCTGGCGCTCGCTGAACCGCGCGAGCAGCATCTCCTGGATGATCTCGGGCAGCGTCGTCGCGGTCGAGCGGATCGCGCCGGACAGCGGGTAGCAGCCGAGCGTGCGGAACCGGACGACCTCGGTGCGCGGGACCTCGCCGGGGCGCAGCCGCAGCCGCTCGTCGTCGACCATGATCAGCGCGCCGTCGCGCTCGACCACCGGCCGCGGCGCCGCGAAGTACAGCGGCACGATCGGGATGTTCTCCAGCCACACGTACTGCCACACGTCGAGCTCGGTCCAGTTCGACAGCGGGAACGCGCGGATCGACTCGCCCCGCTTGACCTTGCCGTTGTAGAGGCTCCACAGCTCCGGCCGCTGGTGCTTGGGATCCCACTGGCCGTGCTGGTCGCGGAACGAGTAGATCCGCTCCTTGGCGCGCGACCGCTCCTCGTCGCGGCGCGCGCCGCCGAACGCCGCGTCGAACCCGTACAGCCGCAGCGCGTCGAGCAGCGCGTGCGTCTTCATCACCTGCGTGTACTTGTTGCTGCCGTGGTCGAACGGGTTGATCCCGTCGGCGAGCGCGCGCTCGTTCTTGTGGACGAGCAGCTCGAACCCCTGCTCGGCGCAGAACCGGTCGCGGAACTCGTACATCGCGCGGAACTTCCACGTCGTGTCGACGTGGAGCAGCGGGAACGGCAGCGGGCCCGGCGCGAACGCCTTCTGCGCCAGCCGCACCATCACCGAGCTGTCCTTGCCGATCGAATAGAGCATCACCGGCCGGTCGAACTCGGCCGCGACCTCGCGCAGGATATGGATGCTCTCCGCCTCGAGCTGGCGGAGGTGGCTGAGTCGCCGTGGGTCCAGGGTCGACATCCGTTATTACGGATAGGTGTCTACCAGGGGACCCCCGACGGTCAAGGATAAAGGACGGACATCCAACATGACGGAAGTGCCTTCAACAGGGCTGGCCCCGGCGGCCGACGGCAAGCCCCGCTGCTTCTGGGGCGTCTCGGCCCCGGACTATGTCGACTATCACGATCGCGAGTGGGGCTTCCCGGTGCGCGACGACGTGCGGCTGTTCGAGAAGCTGTGCCTCGAAGGCTTCCAGTCGGGGCTGTCGTGGCTGACGATCCTGCGCAAGCGGGAGAACTTCCGTCGCGCGTTCGCCGGGTTCGAGCCGGCGAAGGTGGCGCGGTTCGGCGCGCGCGACGTGACGCGGCTGCTCGGCGACGCCGGGATCGTGCGCCACCGCGGCAAGATCGAGTCGACGATCAACAACGCGCGGCGCGCGTGCGAGCTGATCGAGGAGGTCGGGTCGCTGAGCGACTTCGTGTGGCGGTTCGAGCCGCCCGCGACCGAGCGGCCGCGGTCGATGACGTGGAGCGAGCTGCGCCCGATGAGCCAGACGCCGACGTCGAAGGCGCTGGCGAAGGACCTCAAGCGCCGCGGCTGGACGTTCGTCGGGCCGACGACGGTCTACGCGTTCATGCAGGCGATGGGGCTGGTCAACGACCACCTCGAGGGCTGCGTGATCCGGCCCAGGGCCGAGCGCGCGCGGTCGCGCCCGGTCACTGCGGGACGATCTTGAGCACCTGGCCGTTGCCCTGGCTGACGATGTACAGCTCGCCCTGCGCGTCCTGGCCGAACGACACGATGTCGTCGGTGGCGAGGCCGGGGTGGTTGGTGACGTTGGTGACGCCGCCGGCCTCGCTCCACTCGAACGAGCGCACCCAGTTGCTGCAGTAGTCGGCGAGGAAGTACGTGCCGTGGAGGTCCGGCATGCGGCAGCCGCGGTAGACGTAGCCGCCGATCACGGTGCAGCCGCCGGGCGAGCCCGCCTGCGCGTACTCGAACGCGGCGGGCACCTTGCCGGTCATGTCGCAGCCGCTCGTGCCGCCGCGGCAGTGGTTGCCCTCCATGATCCGCCAGCCGTAGTTGAGGCCGCCCGGGGCGTCGGCGGGTTCGATCGAGACCTCCTCCCACGTGTCCTGGCCGACGTCGCCGACGTACAGGTCGCCGGTCTGCCGGTCGAACGACCACCGCCACGGGTTGCGCCAGCCGTAGCTCCAGATCTCGTCGAGGCCCGGCGTCGCGCCGGCGAACGGGTTGTCCGCCGGGATCGAGTACGGCAGCGTCGCGACGTCGATCCGCAGGATCTTGCCCATCGCGACGTCGAGGTTCTGGCCGTTCTGCGCGGTGTCGTTGGCGCCGCCGCCGTCGCCGATGCCGATGTAGAGGTAGCCGTCGGGCCCGAAGTCGAGCATGCCGCCGTTGTGGTTGCTGGCGATGTCGTCGACGTGGAGCACGAGCTGGTACGACGTCGGGTCGGCGACGTCGGGGTTGGCCGCGCTCGCCTGGTACTCGGCGATGACGTGGTCGCTCGAGTTGTCCATGTAGAAGACGTAGAACTTGCGGTTCGTCGCGTACTGCGGGTGGAACGCCAGGCCGAGCAGGCCGCGCTCGTCGGACAGCGACGACACGTTGGCGACGTCGATCGTGAGGAACGGGGTCGGCTGGACCACGCCGTCCTTGATCAGCAGGATCGAGCCCTTCTTCTCCAGCACGAACAGCCGCGGGTCGCCGGGCGGCGACGTCACGAACACCGGCATGTCGAGGTCGGACGCGATCACCTGCAGATCCAGCGTCGGGACGCCGGTGACTGGCTCGCACACCGGCAGGGGCGGCGCGTCCGGGGCCGGGGCGGCGTCGACGATCGGATTGCCGCTGTCGTCGGTCGCCGGGGCGTCGATCGGCGTGTCGTCGTCGTCGCCGCCGCTGCCGCCGCCGCCGCAGGCGCCGAGCAGGCCGAGGCCGAGGCCGAGGGCGAGGCGAAGGCCGGGCGCCGCGGGGAACCGGGGGGTACGCATGGTCCGCACCTTACAACAGCGGCTCCAGCACCCGCATCGCCGGAAACCGCGCGCCGATCGCAGGCACTGGCACGAGGCCGCACGCCACGAGACCGTCGTCACTCTCGGCCTCGCACAGGTAAGCCGCGATGGCCCCGTGACGGTGGGCGGTCTCGACGATCGCGGTGCCCGCGGGGAGCGTCTCGGTGACGCGGTCGAACCGCGCGTCGAGCAGGGTCTCGCCCGCGGCCTCGAGGATCGCGCGCGGGTCGCTCTGGCGCACTGACTCGATGGTCGCCACCTCCAGCAGCGCGCCGGCCGGCTCGTCGAGGACGCGCACCGGCAGGCCGTGGCGCGCCAGGTGCTCGCCGATCGCGGGCGGCACGGCGTAGGCCCACGGCCGGTCGACCACGCGCGTGCCGACGAACCGCGCCAGGTGCGGGATCGTGACCTCGGTCGGGGCGCCCTCCAGCGTGCGCGGCGTGCGCGTGAGGATCCGCGCCGGGGTGGGGTGCGCCTCGAGCTGGTAGCGCACGGCGATGCGGTCGCGCGGCGTCGCGGCGGCCGCGACCACGCGCATCAGGTCGTCGGCTCGCTCGCCCGCGAGCCGCAGGCCGTGGAGCAGCAGCGCGTAGGTCGTGGCGACGCGCTCCTCGAACGAGATGTACGAGTACGACTCGAGCAGCAGGTCGCACCGCCCGGTGAGGCCGCGGTAGTTGCCGCCGAACCGCGGGTGATGGGTGTACGTCATCCACCCGACCGAGCCCGGCGGGCCGCCCTCGTCCTCGACGAAGTTGCCGTAGAAGAACGTCTCGCGGCCGGTGGCGGCGCGGACGCGCGCGGTGACCTCGGGCAGGAACGCGTCGCGCATCCACTCGATCGGCTCGGGGCGCGCGCTCTCGATCGGGTGCGGGACGTCGTAGGTGAGGTCGAACCGGTGGACCGAGCCGTTGGTGCTGTGGCAGTCGATCGTCAGATCCGGCGTCCACGGCAGCATCACGTGGGCCTGGAGCAGCCGCATCTCGTGGGCGCCCTGGCGCAGGTAGTCGCGGTTGAGGTTGATCCCGGCGGCGTTGACGCGGGTGCCGACGCCGGTGAACGGGCCGAGCTGGCCGGTGAGGCGCGCGAGGTCGAGCTTGCGGTTGTCGGGGTCGATGCGGTCGTTGCCGTCGGGGTTGAACAGCGGCGCGACGAGCAGCGTGATCCGCTCGAGCAGGGCGCCGTCGCCGCCGCGGTCGGCGAGCAGGTCGCGGACCAGCATCAGCGCGGCCTCCTTGCCCTCGACCTCGCCGGCGTGGATGCCGCACAGCACGAGCACGACCGGCAGGCCGGCGCGGCGCGCGTCGTCCGGTGTCCGGACACCGCGGGTGGAGAGCACCAGCAGCGGCAGCTCGCGGCCCTCGGCGCTGGCGCCGAACGAGGTGCGATGGACGCGCGCGGTGCCGCGCGCCTCGAGCGCGTCGAGCGCGGCGACGAAGGCCATGACGTCGGCGTGGCGCGAGGTCTCGGCGTAGGCGGTGGCTTCGGCGCGGGTGAGCAGGGCCATGGCGCGGAACGTAGCAGCGGCGGGGACGCGGCGCGGGCGCCGGGCCAGCCGCCGGGCCAGCCGCCGGGCCAGCCGTCGGGCCAGCCGTCGGGCCAGCCGTCGGGCCAGCCGTCGGGCCAGCCGTCGGGGACGCCTGACGCGGGCGATCCGGCAGGAAATCGAGCACCTGGGCGCGGGGACGGCGGCGCGCGTACATCGGCGCACACGACGCCGGTCGCGATCCGTACAGGTGCTGTCATCTGTCCCTCCGCTTAGGTGGGTGACACGCGGATCGGATCGCAGGACGCTGCCGCGCATGATCCGAGCCGTTCCGGCGGGCCTGTTCGTCGCGCTCACTCTGGCGGCCGCGTGCGGCGGCGGCGGATCGGCCGACGACACCGGCGACGGCGGCGGCGGCGCGATCGACGCCGGCGCGCCCGACGCGGAGCCGGCGCCGCCCGACGCGCTGGCGATCCCCGTGCTCCGCAACCCGGTCGCGCTGCCCGACGCCGAGCTGGCGGCCCAGGCGGCGGCGCTGCTCGGCGAGGGCGGCGACAAGAACTGCGACCGCTGCCACGCGCTCACGCGGACCCGGCTGCGGAGCTGGGAGAGCCAGTCGACCGCCGTCGTGGACACCTGCCTCGCCGATCCGACGCCGACGACGCCGGCCGAGGCGCTCGCGATCATCGACTGCCTGCGCGACGAGCCCGGCGTCGCGACCTCGGCGTGGCACCCGTCGACGCTCGGGATCTACTCCACCGCCGCCGCGCTCGACTGGTTCCGCTACGTCTTCTACCTGGCGTTCGACGCCGAGTGGGAGGCGCAGCTCGACGTCTTCCTCGGCCAGGTCGCGATGCCGCGCAGCGACACCGGCCAGCTCTCGCAGCCCGAGTTCGACATCGTCGCGGAGTGGTTTGCGCGCGGGCTGCCCCAGCTCGACGCGGTGGTCGCGGGCGATCCGCCGGTGACCGAGTGCACCACGACGGTGTCGCCCGACATGCAGAGCCACGTCACCGCGATGGCGACGCAGGGCTGGCGCGCGGCCAACGAGGAGGCGGGGATCCTGATGTTCGGGTGCGCGGGCGCCTCGGACCCGCGGCAGTGCCTCACCGCGTTCCCCGCGGCCGGCGCCGAGACGTGGTCCGAGGGCTGGGGCGGCGAGGTCGCGGGCGCGACGATGCGCGTGCTGCGCGAGTACGCGTACCGCTCGAACTACTGGACGCGCAGCTCGGCCGACGGCCGGTTCGTCGCGTTCGGCGGCGCCGCGGTGTCGGACCAGACCTTCCGCGCCACCGTCGTCGACCTGCAGACGCAGACCGACATCCCGGCGGAGGCGCAGTACGACCCCGGGTTCTTCCCCGACAACTCGGGGTTCGCGCTCCAGGGCAACGGCGCGTCGTTCTGC
Organism: Myxococcales bacterium; assembly: GCA_011526095.1. Classification (GTDB taxonomy): domain Bacteria; phylum Myxococcota_A; class Polyangia; order Haliangiales; family Haliangiaceae; genus WYBA01. The sequence goes on from WYBA01000487.1 coordinate 9,449, forward strand.
GCGCAGAGCCTGCTCACCTCCGGCCCGGAGCAGATCACGTTCGACGAGCCCGAGTGCATGACGACCGGCGCGGTCGGGCTGTACCAGCACCTCGGCGCGGCGCGCGGCGGCGACTACTGGACCGTCGACGGCCAGTTCACCAACGACAACGGCGGGCGCTCGACCAGCCAGCCGACGCGGAGCGATCCATCGGCGCAGTTCTCGAGCACCGCGAGCATCGATCTGACGCCGCTGATCCACACCGGGACGACCTACGACAACCAGCCGAAGATCACCAAGTCGCTGCCCTACGAGGGCGACGTCGTGATGTCGCCGAGCGCCGCGCTGCTGGTCAGCCGCGTCCGCGCCAGCTCGACCCAGACCGTGCTGATCCTGCGCAAGGTGGTCGCGACGCCGTCGGGTGGCACCTACGACATCGAGGTGCCGGAGATCGCGCGGTACTGCCTGCGCGGCGGCAAGCCGGGCATCAGCTACGACGATCGGTGGATGGTCATCCATCACTACGTCGAGGGCGGGGACTGGGCGTCGCTGGGCTACGCCAGCGGCGACGACCCCGGGTTCCAGGCGCTGTACGGCGCCGGCTCGGCCAACGTGTTCCTCGTCGACCTGCTGACCGGACAGACGCGGCGGATCACGACGATGAGCCCCGGGCAGTACGCGCTCTACCCGCACTTCCGCAGCGACGGCTGGATCTACTTCACGGTCCGCGACCGCAACCGTGATCGGGAGTACATCGTCGCGAGCGACGCTGCGCTCGCGCTGGAGTGACGCTACCGTTGTCGTGATGCGCCGCGCCTCGACGTCCCTGGTGCTCGCCGCCGTCGCGGCGGGGCTCGGCGCGAGCGCCGGGTGTGGCGACAACCTCGACGGCGACGACGGCGGGGCGTGCGAGGGGCTCGGCGGGCAGGCGCAGGCGCTGCACCAGGCGGATCGCAAGCTCGTTGGCGGCGCCGCGCCGTACGCGGCGGATGGGCTGCTGCGCGGGCGCGAGGCCGAGCTGAACGGCTCGATGGCGGCGCGCCGCGCGGCGGCGTGGGACGCGGTCGCGCGCGTGCTCGACGACGTGCCGTTCGCGATCGACCCGGGCGCCGGCGCGCCGGCGGCGATCCCGCGCTGGCACACGTGGTACGGCGCCGACGACGTCGAGCGGCTGTTCGACAAGCTGTTCCGCGAGCTGCCCGAGGACGCGCGGCGGGCGCGGGCGCCGTTCGACGACGCCGCGATCGACGCCGCGTTCGCGTGGAACGTCACGGCGGTCGACGAGCTGCCGAGCTGGCCGGAGCAGCGCTGGCTGGATTACCTCGCCGCGCTCGACACCGAGGCGGAGGTCCACGGCGTCGGCGGGATCCCGCGGGTGACGTACTCGCCCGGCGCGGCGCGCCACCTGCTGGCGAGCTACCCGCAGATCGTGGCGTGCGAGGGCGAGCCGTCGCCGCCGCCGTTCGCCGACGCGCCGACGCCCGGGCCGCGCCGGATGGTGCGCGAGCCGATGGTGCTCGCGGCGTGCGAGGCGCGCACGTACGGGCCGTACTTCGTCGGCGCCGGCGAGACGCTGAGCGCGCGCGTCGACGGCGGCGCGGAGCTGCGGCTGCGCCAGGACGACGCGGGGGCCGAGCCGGCGTGCGTCGGCGAGGCGTGCGAGGCGTCGGGCCCGGGCGCGGTGTGGCTCGAGGTCGTCGCGACCGGCGGCAGCGGGCTGGCGACGCTGACGGTGGACTACCAGGAGGCGGACCCGGCGTGGTCGGCGTGCCTGGCGGCGCCGTTCCCGCTCGACGCCGCGATCGTCAAGGCCGAGTGGCGGCGCGCCGAGCTGGAGATCGAGGTCGCGGTCCACGACACGAGCGCCGCCGGGCTGGGGGCGCTGGGGGAGCGCGCCGACACGTGGGGCGAGGGCGCGGGCTGGGCGGATCCGGGCGAGGACGAGATCTACACGCTGACCTTGCCCGAGGGCGGCGCGCGCTACCGGCTCACCGGGCTGCACCTGATGACCAAGGAGCTCGATCACTGGCTGTGGGTGACGCTGTGGTGGTCGCCCGAGCCCGACGAGGACTTCGGCGCGGACCGGCCGGCGGCGATCGACGCGCTCGGCGGGCCGTGGGGCAGCTACAAGATGTGCGTGGCGACGATGTTCACCGAGGGCGACGCCGACCCGCGCGGCGGCGCGACCGCGCCGACGCTGGCCGCGGCGCTCGCCGAGGTGCACGAGACCGCGGGCCCGAGCTACTGCAGCAACCCGTACCTCGAGCAGGGCGAGGGCAACGCGCGGACGAACTGCATCGGCTGCCACCAGCACGGCGGCACGACGATCCCGAACGTGGACATCCTCGCCGACGAGGAGGCGTACCCCGGCAACGGCCGGCTGCAGGTGCGCAACAACTTCCCCGCCGACTACTCGTGGCAGACCAGCGTCGGCGGCCTGGGGCGCGTGATGCTCGACCACGTCGAGTACTGGACGCCAGCCGAGTAGCGCGGCGGGGCAGGACGCTGCGACGAGGACTGCCACCGTCCTTCGACACGCGCCTCGCTGGCGCTCGGCGCTGCTCAGGACGAGCGGGGGCTCCCCGACGGAGGCGGAGACGGAGACGGAGACGGAGACGGAGACGGAGACGGAGACGGAGACGGAGACGGAGACGGAGACGGAGACGGAGACGGAGACGGAGACGGAGACGGAGACGGAGACGGAGACGGAGACGGA
>WYBA01000488.1 GCA_011526095.1 Myxococcales bacterium
GCCGCGACCACGGCGCGCTCGCCGGCTGGCAGCTCGCCGCCGCGCTCGCGACCGACGCCGCGGGCGCGCGCGCCGGCGCGGCGCTCGGCTGGCACGGCCGCCGCGACGTCGACGGCGGGCGGCCCGCGCTCGGCGTCGACGTCGAGGCCTACGCCGGGGCGTCGCCTGCTGACGGCGCCGACCGCGATGTCGCCGGCGCCGACCGAGCCGACCGCGCCGTGCGCGTCGTGCTCACCCTGGGCGAGCCGTGACGCCGAACGCCGGCTCCGCCGTCGGCGCCGCCTGGCCGTAGCGCTTGCGCACCCAGCTCACCAGCGCCTCGCCGTCGCCCGGCTTGTCGAGCGCGTAGCGGCAGATCTCGATCACGTGCTCGGGGAAGTCCTTGCCGGTCACCCACCGCACGTAGTCGCGGTCGTTCTTCACCGCGAGGTGGAGCGCGACGCCGGCGTGCTTGCCGAACGTCATCACCACCTGCCCGTCCTCGTTCCACTGCAGGTGGCGCGACGGGCCGACCCACGCCGCGCGCGACGCCGGCTTGAGCTTGCCGTCCGGATCGCACGCGCTGGCGATCGCGCCCCAGTCGCGGCCGGCGAGCCCGAAGTGCGCCAGCATCCCCGACAGCACGCGCCCGGTCGCGGCGACGTCGGCGCTGGCCGAGTGCGCGGCCGCGAACCCCTGGCCGACGAACCGCTGGTGGGCGTTCTGCAGGCTGCGCGGCTCGAACTGCTGCCACAGCCGGAACGCGTCGACGATCGTCTTGCCGGAGAAGTCGAGCGGGGGCCGCTCGAGGCGCTCGTACTCGGCCTGCACCATCTCGATGTCGAACAGCAGGTTGTAGCCGATGAGCACGCGCGCCCGCGCGAACACCTCGGCGAGCTCGTCGGCGCACGCGGCGAACGCCGGCGCGTCGGCCAGGTCCTCCATCGAGATGCCGTGGACCGCCTGCGCGCCGGGCGAGATCGGCACGCTCGGCTTGAACCGCCACGTCCGGCTGGCGACGCCGTCGCCGAGGCCGAACTGGATGCACAGCTCGATGATCTGATCGCGCCGGCGGTCCGTGCCGGTGGTCTCGACGTCGAACACGATCACGCCCTCGGGATCGAGCCCGGCGTCGACCGCGGCCTGGGCGGCGGCGGTCGCCACGGCCGCGACCTCGCTCGCGGCCTGATCGACGGCCTGATCGACGGCCGCGCTGGACGCGACGGCCGCGCTGGACGCGACGGCCGCAGCCACGGCGCCGCCCACGTCCGGCGCCGCGTCCGGCCGCGCGGGCGCAGCGGCCGCGGCGGCAACCGTCACCGCCTCGACCGGGGCGGCCTTCGCGCGCCGTTTCGCGGGCGCCGCGGTCGGCTTCGCGCTGGCCGCGGCCGGCGGCGGCGCGGTCGGCGCCGGACGCGGCACCTCGACGGCGTCGAAGATCAGCGGGAGCGTCGGCTGTTCGTGCTGCAAGGCTCGCCCAGGCTAAGGAGGCTGTCTGACAGTGAACCGCCCCGCTCCGGGGATCTCCCCACCGGTGAGATCTCCCAATGGATCCCAAGTGATCGGAACGAAAGGGAGTGATCCGGACGCGCGTTTCTCGCGCGCAGGCGAGCGCCGCCGCGCGGGGCACCGAGCGGGGTGCCAGCGCCCGCGTGCTACGGTCGGGCCACCGTGCAGCCGCTGCGCCGCCGCGCCACGTACGCCGACGTCCTCGCCGCGCCGGAGCACCTCGTCGCCGAGATCCTGGACGGCGACCTGGTGCTGTCGCCGCGGCCGGCCAAGCCCCACGCCGCCGCCGCGAGCGCGCTCGGCGAGGAGCTCGGACCGCCGTTCAAGCGCGGGCGCGGCGGGCCCGGGGGCTGGATCATCCTCGACGAGCCCGAGCTGCACCTGGGGGGCGACGTCGTGGTCCCGGATCTCGCCGGCTGGCGCCGCGAGCGCCTGCCCACGCTGACCAACGACGAGCCGTTCTTCCGGATCGCGCCCGACTGGGCGTGCGAGGTGCTCTCCCCCTCCACCGCCGCGACCGACCGGGCGCAGAAGCTGCCGATCTACGCGCGCGAGCGCGTGGCGCACGTGTGGCTGATCGATCCGCTGCAGCGCACGCTCGAGGTCCTGCGCCGCGAGGGCGAGCAGTGGCTGATCGTCGCGGTCCACCGCGGCGACGCGCGCGTGCGCGCCGAGCCGTTCGACGCGATCGAGCTGGACGTCGGCGTGCTGTGGGCCGACGTCGTGCTGTGATTCGACAGTGATGCCGGGCTCGCCGGGCTCGCGGGTCAGGCCGGCAGCGTCTCGGTGCGCAGGTCGTCGAGCGGCGCCGTCCCCGGGGTGGCCGACGCCTTGCGCGGCGGGTCGATCCCGCCGCTGCCCCACGGCAGCGCCGCGGTCAGCGCCCGCGCCCGGTCGCGCAGCTCCGGCGTGATCGCGCCGGCCAGCGCGCGCTCGAACGCGTCGGCCAGCTCGCCGGCCGAGGCGAACCGGTCCGCCGGGCGCTTGGCCAGGGCGATCGCCAGGACGTCGTCGACCGCGCCCGACACCTGCACCAGCTCCGACGGCCGCGGCGGCATCGAGTAGACGACGCTGAACAGGATCTGCGGCACCTCGCTGCCGGAGAACGGCGGCCGCCCGGTGAGCGCCCGGTACGCCAGCGTGCCGAGCGCGAACGTGTCGGCGCGATGATCGACGTCGAGCCCGCGCGCCTGCTCGGGCGACATGTACGACGGCGTGCCGATCGCCTGGCCGCGCGTCAGCGACGAGTCGATGTCGACCAGCCGCGACACGCCGAAGTCGAGGATCTTCCACGTCGCGCCGTCGGGCCCATCGGCGCGGAACAGGTTCTGCGGCTTGAGGTCGCGGTGGACCACGCCCGCGGCGTGGGCGGCGTCGAGCCCGCGCGCGACCTCGCGCAGCATCGCCGTCAGCTCCTCGGGCGCCAGCCGCCGCTGCTTGCGCAGGATCGACGCCAGATCGCGCCCCTCCAGCAGCTCCATCGCGATGTACGGCACCGGCGCGTCGTCGGAGCCGACCTCGAACACCCGCACGACGTTGGCGACCTGGACCGCGCCGGCGATCCGCGCCTCGCGCAGGAACCGGCGCACCGTGTCCGGATCGCGCGCGCTGTCGCGCGTCAGCAGCTTGACCGCGGCGCGCTCGCCGGTGTCGACCGCGCGCGCCGTGTAGACGTCGCCCATCGCGCCGCGCCCGCACAGCACGCCGAGCTGCCACCGCCCCAGCCGCTGCTCGGTGAACCGGCCCGGGCCGCCGACCTCGAGCACGCGCTCGAGCTCGCGGCGCGCCTCCTCGAGCAGCGCCTCGCGGTGCGCGATGTCCCGCGTCGACTGCTCGAGCCGGCGCGCCGACTCGACGATCGCGCGGTTGGTCGCGCGCGCCAGCATGAACGTCAGGCAGAACACGAGCTGGACCAGCCCGGTCGCGACGAGCTGGTGGCGCGTCGAGACGTCGTGCGCGGGCAGCACGCCGCGGTCGGCGAGCACGTCGAACGACTGCAGCAGCATGATCGTCGCGTGGATCGCCACGGTGCCGGTGAACGTCGCGATCGCGACGCGGCGGTCGCGCTGCAGCCCGAAGAAGAACACGCCCATGCACGTCGCCAGCGGCGCCGGCGAGAAGAACCCGAACGTGTAGATCCCCATCGAGCCGCCGAGCATGCACACGATGCCGAGCACGCCGACGTGCAGCGGCGTGATCGTCCCGCGGCGCAGCCGCGGCCGCATCCACAGCGCCGTCGCGACGCAGATCGCGACGCCGCCGAGCACGCTGATGATCTGCACGGTGTCGAGCGCGAGCAGCGGCAGCGCCGCGACGACGAACCCCGACAGGATCAGCACCAGCCAGATGAACCCGCGCAGCGCCGCGATCTCGCGGGCGCGCATCGCGTCCTCGAGCCCGCCCGACGCCGTGCCGTGGCGGGTCGCGACCGCCGCCGGGACGGCGACGGCGGTGCGCTGGGTCAGCTCGGGCGTGCCGTCGGCGAGCGCGCCGGTCCACGTCGGCTGGTCGTCCGTGGTCGCGGACGAGGTCGGCGCCGAAGTGCGCGCGGGGAGGCCGTCGGTGGTCACGCCGGGTTGCTCGTGGCTACAGGGCGTGGAAGATACCCGCCATGGCGCCTGCTGGCACCGGCAAACTCCGCGTCCCGCTCGCCGCGATCGTCCTCGTGATCGCGGGCTGCAAGGTGAAGGATCCTCCACCGATCGAGGGGCCGTGGTCCGACGACTTCGCGCGCGATGAGGTCGGTTCGAACTACTACAAGACCGGCGGCGGGTTCCGGGTCGTGGACGGGGCGCTCGCCGTCCAGGGCGCGCACAACAAGCCGCTGTGGCTACGCAAGAAGCTGCCGCGGGACGTCAAGATCGAGCTGACGGCGTGGTCCAACAGCCCCGAGGGCGACATCAAGATCGAGGTGTTCGGCGACGGCCGCAGCTTCGATCCGGATGGCAACCGGTACATGGCCACCGGCTACGTCCTGGTGTTCGGCGGGTGGAGCAACTCCAAGTCCATCCTCGCGCGGATGGACGAGCACGGCGAGGTGAACGTCGATCTGGTGGAGCGGCGCCAGCCCAAGGTCGAGCCGGGCCGCAAGTACCGGTGGACCATCACCCGCCGCGGCAAGAAGATCGACTGGCAGATCGACGGCCAGCCGTTCCTGTCGTTCGACGATCTGCAGCCGCTCGAGGGCCCCGGCCACGAGTACCTGGGGTTCAACAACTGGGAGACCGACACCCGGTTCGACGACCTCGTCGTGACGCCGCTCTAGCGCGGCCGCGCGCCGCCGCCGTCGCCAAGATCACCGCGCCGACGCCGGGCCGACCTGCCCCGCCGCGGTACAATGGCGGCCACCGCACGTGGAGCAGTTCGGGAAATACACCCTCGTCCGCCGCATCGGCACCGGGGGCATGGCGGAGGTGTTCCTCGCCCGCACCACCGTGGCGCAGGGCCTCGCCAAGACGCTGGTGATCAAGAAGATCCACCCGGCGTTCGCGCGGTCGCGCCAGTTCACCGCGATGTTCGTCGACGAGGCCAAGATCGCGCTCGGCCTCAACCACCCGAACATCGTCCAGGTGTTCGACTTCGGCGCCGTCGGCGAGACGTACTTTCTGGCGATGGAGCTGGTCGAGGGCCTCGACCTCTTGCGCCTGCTCCAGGCCGGCGCGGCCCAGAAGCGGCGCGTGCCCTACGGCCTGGCCGCCTACGTCGTCCAGCAGCTCGCCAAGGGCCTCGACTACGCCCACCGCAAGACCGACGAGTTCGGCGAGCCGCTCGGGATCGTCCACCGGGACATCTCGCCGCAGAACGTCCTCTTGTCCTGGGACGGCGCGGTCAAGATCGTCGACTTCGGCATCGCCCGCGCGCGCGACGTCCACGAGGACGAGGGCGTGATCAAGGGCAAGTTCGCGTACATGTCGCCGGAGCAGGCGCGCGGCGAGCCGGTCGATCCGCGCTCCGACGTGTTCGCCGCCGGGATCGTGCTGTTCGAGCTGGTGTGCGCGCGCCCGCTGTTCCCGGGCAAGGGCAAGGAGGCGCTCGAGCTGGTCAAGGCCGGCGCGGTCCCGCGGCCGCGCGACTTCGCGCCGGACCTGCCCGAGTCGCTCGAGCGCACGATCCTGCGCGCGCTGGCGTTCCACAAGGACGACCGGTTCTCGACCGCGCGGGATCTCCAGAACGAGCTCGGCCGGTTCCAGGTCGAGCGCGCGCGCGTCTCCGGCGACCTGATCGACTCGGGCGCGCTCGCGCAGTTCCTGTCGCAGCTCGTGCCGCCGGCGCAGCGCGCGCCGGCGCGCCCCGCCGCGCCCGTCGCGCCGCCGTCGCTCGACTCCGAGCCCGCCGCGACGCCGGCGGCGTCGGCGACCAACCTGCCGAGCCTGGCCGGCGTGGCGGCGTCGTCGCCGGGCGGGGATCGCGCCGCCGCGGCGGACGCCGCCCCCGCGACGCGCGCGGGGCGCGCGCCCGAGGCGCGCGAGCGCAAGTACGTCTTCGTCGTCGAGGGGCTGATCCGCGGCGTCGCCGACCTCGAGCGCCGCGTCGGCGTCGCCGAGGCGCGCCGCGTCGTCGACGAGTTCCTCGAGGTCACCCGCGACATCGCGTACAAGCTCGAGGCGCTGGTCGACAGCCCGCGCGACGAGGGCGACCCGCGCGACGCCGTCCGCCTCGTCGTCGGGCTGCCGGTCGCGGCCGAGGACGACGCCGGCCGCGTGATCCGGCTGGCGCTCGCGCTGGTGGACGCGCTCGACGGCATCGGCTCGGACGTCGAGCCGGAGCTGCGGCTCGCCGTCGGGATCCAGCGCGGCGTCGCCACGGTCGCCCGCGCCCGGCGCGGCGGCGCGCGCCTCGACTACGACCTCGAGCCGGCGACGACCGCGTTCGCCGAGCGGCTGGCGCGCCAGGCGCGCGGCGCCGAGATCCTCGTCGGCGGCCGGGTGTTCCGCGCCGCGCGCGCCGACTGGACGTTCGAGGCGCTCGCGGCGATCGACCTGCCCGCCGACGACACCGCCTCGGGCACCGCGACCGACGAGGACACCCAGCCGGGGACGCGGCGCGCGCGGGTCTACCGGCTGCGCGGGCCCAAGGAGCGGGCGCAGCGGCTGCGCGAGCGCGCGCGCGCCGACGGCAAGCGCTTGATCGGCCGCGAGCTCGAGCTCAAGCACCTGCGCGACCTGCACCGCGACGTGCTGGTCACGCGGCGCAAGCGCCACGTGCTGATCGTCGGCGACGCCGGCGTCGGCAAGCGCACGCTGGTCAGCTCGTTCCTCGCCGGCGTGCCCAGGGACGAGGCGATCATCATCCGCACCTCGACCCGCGTCGGCACCGCGCTGACGCCGTTCGGCGTGATCGCGGACCTGGCGCGCGACGTCCTCGGCCTGGCCGAGGGCGCGGAGCCGCACGAGGTGCAGCGCCGGATGGAGCGGGCGCTGCCGCTGATCTTCGCCGGCGAGGAGCACGGCCGCGAGGCGCGCGGCGCGATGATCGCGCTCGGCCTGCTGCTCGGGGTGCGACCGCCCGGCGGCGAGGACATCGATCCCGAGGAGCGGCGCCAGCGGATCTTCCAGCTCGTGCTGCGGGTCGAGCAGCGCCTGGCCTCGGACAAGCCGCTGCTCGTCGTCGGCGAGGACGTCCACTGGTGCGACCAGGAGTCGCTCGAGCTGTTCCTCGAGCTGCTGCGCATGCCATCGGGGCGCCCGATCCTCGGCGTCGTCACCTCGCGCCCGGACCGCCGCGTGCTCGACGCCGCCCGCGTCGCCGGCGCCGAGATCGTCCACCTCGACGAGCTCGATCCCGAGGCGCGCGCGCGGCTGGTCACCGACCGGTTCGTCCCCGGCCACGACGTCGCCGAGCTCGCCGAGCAGATCGCCGCCCGTGCCGGCGGCAACGCGTTCTTCATCAACGAGGTGCTCGACGCGCTGATCGAGCGCGGGATCGTCGTGCCCGACGGCCCCGACGGCGAGCACCCGGGCCTGCTGCGCTGGGTCAAGCGCGACGGCGGCGTGCCGGTGCCGTCCTCGATCGAGGACCTGCTGGCGACGCGGTTCGACCGGCTGCCCGCGGCGGAGAAGCAGACGCTGCTCGCCGCGGCGGTGCTCGGCCGGCTGGTCGCGCCCGCCGCGGTGTCGGCGCTGGTCGGGCGCCCGGCCCACGCCGACCTCGAGGAGCTGGTGCGGCGCGGCCTGCTCGCGCTCGCCGACGGCGCGCACTACCGGTTCAAGAACGACATGACGATGACCGTGGCCTACGGCCTGGTCACGCCCGACGAGCGCACCCGGCTGCACCGGATCGCCGCCGACCGCATCGCCGGCGCCGCGAGCTACCGGCCGGGCCAGGACGACGCGCTGATCGCCCGCCACCTCGAGCTCGCCGGCGACGCGGTCGCCGCGGCCGACCGCTACCTGCGCGCCGCCGGCCACGCCGTCGACGTCGGCGGCAACGCCGACGGCTTCCGCCAGCTGTCGCGCGCGCTCAAGCTGCTGCCGGCGGGCGATCACGCGCGGCGGTTCGCGGCGCACAAGGCGCGCTCGGAGATCCTGCAGCGGCTGGCGCGCCGCCCGCAGCAGCTGCGCGAGCTCCACGCGATGCGCAAGGAGGCCGACGCGCTCGGCGAGCCGCGCAAGCAGGCCGCCGCGCACGCCGCGCTGGCGCAGTTCTACATCGACGTCGGCAAGGCCCCGGCGGCGGCGCGCGCGGTCGGCCCGGCGCTGCAGCTCGCGCGCGACGCCGGCGATCGCCTGGCCGAGGCGGACGCGCTGCGGCTGCGCTCGGCGATCGCGCGCCTCGCCGGCGACGCCGACGAGTCGCTGCGGCTCGGCGAGCAGGCGCTCGCGCTGTGCGGCGCGGCGCCGGGCGACGCCAGCGACGCGCTGCTCGATCGCGACACCCTCACCGCGCGCGCGCTGATCCTCAACAACCTCGGCACGACGCTGTGGAACATGGGCCGGCTGGAGCAGGCGATCGAGGCCTACGCCGAGGCGCTGATCATCTACCGCGCGCTCGCGATGCCGCGGCTCGAGGCGCGCGCGCTCAACAACATGGGGATCGTGTTCGCGGCGCTCGGCGAGTTCGAGGAGGCGCTCGCGCACTACAAGAGCTCGCTCAAGCTCGACCAGCAGCTCGGCGACCGCACCGGGATCGCGCTCAAGCTGGGCAACATCGGCCAGGCCTACGCGGACCTCGGCGACGTCGATCGCGCCGACAGCTACCTCGCCAAGGCGATCAAGCTGTCCGAGCAGAACGGCGACAGCTCGACGCAGTGCGACGGCCTGATCAGCTGGGGGCAGGCCAAGCTGACGCGCGGCGACGCCGCCGCGGGGCTGGCGCTGCTCGAGCGGGGGCTCGAGCTCGCGACCGCCAATCGCGAGCGCTACCAGGAGATCCGCGCGCTCGAGTACATCGCGTTCGGCCAGCTCGACGCCGGCCAGCCGGCCGAGGGCGCGCTCGAGCTGGCGCGCTCGGCGACCGAGCTGGCGCGGCGGATGCCGATGGCGATCGGCGTGATCTACGGCCTCGCGGCGCAGGGCCTGGCGCTGGCGCGGCTCGGCCGCCACGCCGAGGCGCGCGCCGCGACCGAGGAGGCGGTCGCGCTGCAGGCGGCGATGACGCGCCCCGAGGGCGCCGAGCACATCTTCCTCGCCCACGCCCGCGTCTGCGCCGCCGCCGGCGACGCCACAGCCGCCCGCGACGCCGCGCGCCGCGGCCTCGCCGAGCTCGAGCACAAGGCGCGCCGCCTGCAAGACGAGGAGCTGCGCCGCACCTACCTCGGCGCCCGCACCGCGCGCGGCCTGCGCGAGCTCGCGAGCTGAGCGAACGGACACGGACACGGAGACGGACACGGAGACGGACACGGAGACGGAGACGGAGACGGACACGGACACGGAGGCGGAGGCGGAGGCGGACACGGAGGCGGAGGCGGACACGGAGGCGGAGGCGGACACGGAGACGGACACGGGGACGGACACGGGGACGGAGGCGGACACGGAGGCGGAGACGGAGACGGAGACGGAGACGGAGACGGAGACGGAGACGGAGACTGAGACGGAGACGGAGACGGACACGGAGACTGAGTCGGACACGCAGACGGGAACGCACACTGGGACGGCCACGCA
>WYBA01000489.1 GCA_011526095.1 Myxococcales bacterium
CTCCGTCTCCGTCTCCGTCTCCGTCTCCGTCTCCGTCTCCGTCTCCGTCTCCGTCTCCGTCTCCGTCTCCGTCTCCGTCTCCGTCTCCGTCTCCGTCTCCGTCTCCGTCTCCGTCTCCGTCTCCTACCGGTACGCCACGCCGAACTCGCGCTCCGCCGTGTCGACCGCGTGCGCCTCGAGCTCCTCGACGTCGACGCGCTCCACGTCCGCCAGCGGCGGCCCGCGCCGGCACCACGCGATCAGCGCGTCGACCTGCGCCGCCGGGCCCTGCGCCTCGGCGACGACGTCGCCGTCTTGCTCGTTACGCACCCACCCCGCCAGCCCGAGCCCGCGCGCCGTCGCGCGCGTCGCCGCGCGGAAGCCGACGCCCTGGACGACGCCGTGGACCCGGATCCGAACCCGTCGCAGCGACATGACATGCCTCCCCAGCCTGCGGCCCCCGGCGGTTGACACCCGGGAACCTTGGCCTCTTACTGTAGATCGAGGGCCGGCCGACGGGCGCACGGGATGCGTGCGCCGACCGTCCGCCCTCGTGATCCCCCCCGCATTCCCCGCCTCTCGCCCGCCCCGCCGGAGCCCGCCCCATGCACCTCAACGAGCTCAAGCGCAAGAGCACCCAGGAGCTGGCCGAGCTCGCCGACCGGCTCGGCGTCGAGACCGCCGCCTCGCTCCGCCGCCAGGACCTCGTCTTCGGCATCCTCAAGGCGCAGGGCGACCGCAAGGGCGACATCCTCGCCGACGGCGTGATCGAGGTCCTGCCCGACGGGTTCGGCTTCCTCCGCGCACCCGACCAGAACTACCAGCCCGGCGCCGACGACATCTACGTCTCGCCGTCGCAGATCCGGCGGTTCTCGCTCCGCACCGGCGACACCGTCGCCGGCCAGATCCGCCCACCCAAGGAGTCGGAGCGCTACTTCGCCCTGCTCCGCGTCGACCACGTCAACGGCGAGTCGCCCGACGGCCGCCGCGGCAAGGCGCTGTTCGACAACCTCACCCCGATCTACCCCGACCGCCGGCTGCGCCTCGACCACGACCGCGCCGCCCACGGCGCGCGCCTCGTCGACCTGTTCGCGCCGCTCGGCTTCGGCCAGCGCTGCTTGATCCTCGCCCCGCCGCGCGCCGGCGCCAGCCAGCTGATCGAGGAGCTCGCCCGCGGCATCGCCGCCAACCACCCCGACGCCGCGCTCACGCTGCTCTTGTGCGACGAGCGCCCCGAGGACGTCACCGCGATGCGCCGCGCCGTGCGCGCCGAGCTCGCGTCGTCGACGTTCGACGAGCCGCCGTCGCGCCACGTCCAGGTCGCCGAGCTCGTCGTCGAGAAGGCCAAGCGCATCGCCGAGGCCGGCAAGGACGCGATCGTCCTGGTCGACTCGCTGACCCGGCTCGCCGCCGCGTACCACGCCGCGCTCACGCCGTCGGGCCGCACCGGCGCCGGCGGGCTCGACCAGGCCGCGGTCCACAAGGTCAAGCGGTTCCTCGGCGCGGCGCGCGCGCTGGAGGAGGGCGGCTCGCTCACGATCATCGCCGTCGCCCAGGCCGAGCCGGGCGCCCGCGCCAGCGAGCTCGTGTTCGACGAGCTGCGCGCCGCCGCGACCTCGGAGATCCACCTCGACCGCCGCGTCGCAGAGCGCCGGATCTACCCCGCGATCGACCCGCTGGCGTCGAGCACGCGCAAGGACGAGCTGCTCGCCACCGCCGCCGAGCGCGCCACCGCCGCGGCGCTGCGCGCCGAGCTCGCGGCGCTCGAGCCGCCGGAGGCAGCGGAGCGGCTGCGCGCGCTGCTCGCCGCCACCGACGATAACGCCGCGCTGGTCGCGCGCCGGACCGCGAGCGCATGACCCCCGCCCGCGCCCCGGGAGCCGCATGGCCCGCGTGATCCGGCTGCCGGATCGCGGCCGGCTGATCGTCTGCACCGACCTGCAGGGGTGCATGCGCGACTACCGCCGCATCGTCGAGGTGTTCCACGCGGCGTGCGAGGCCCACGACGGCGACGCGCACCTCTTGTTCACGGGCGACCTGATCCACGGCCCGCACCTCGACCACGACGACTGGCCCGACTTCCTCGGGGAGTACTACCGCGACGCCTCGGGCGAGGTGGTCGAGGCGGTCGCCGACCTCGCCGCGCGCAACCCCGGCCGGATCCACGCGCTCGTCGGCAACCACGAGCACGGCCACATCGGCGGCCCGCACACCGCCAAGTTCGCCGCCGACGAGGTCGCGCTGCTCGAGGAGCTGCTCGGCCCGGTCCGGACCGAGCGGATGAAGGAGATCATCGGCGGGTTCGCGCTCGCCGCGGTCGCGCCCAACGGCGCGGTGTTCACCCACGGCGCGCCGGCCGCGATGATCGACTCGATCAAGGACGTCGAGGGCTGCGACCTGCAGGCGTTCACCGGCGGCAGCCCGCTCGACATCCTCGACACGCCGGTGCTCGGCCCGATCCTGTGGGCGCGCTCGGCCGAGCCCGAGATCGCGCGCCGGTTCTGCCGCGCGATGGGCGGGACGATCGCGATCTACGGCCACGACGTGATCCCCGAGGGGTTCGAGCGGATCGGCGACGAGCAGATGGTCGTCTCCACCAGCTTCGGCGTGTTCGACTCCAACAAGGTCTACCTGTCGCTCGACCTGGCCGCGCGCTACCGCTCGGTGTGGGACCTCCGGGTCGGCCGCGAGATCCTGCCGCTCTACCCGGACAAGGCGCCCCGCAGCCTCGGCGGCAAGGTCCCGGACTGACACGCCGTCCCCCTGTAGATCTCGCAACTTGCACAGCCCCCTTGGATCGCACGGGGGAAGTCTGCTAGAAAGCGCGCTTCCTGGAGCCAGTCATGAAGGACACCGCAGCCCACCCGCACTACCGTCCCACGAAGATCTCCTGCGCGTGCGGAGCGGTCCACGAGACGTTCTCCACCCGCGGCGACTTCGGCGTCGACATCTGCTCGACCTGCCACCCGTTCTTCACGGGCAAGCAGAAGCTGATGGACACCGCCGGCCGCATCGACCGCTTCAACAAGAAGTACGGCAAGACCGCCTGATCCGGCGGCCCTGCCGCCGCGCGGTGGTGACGTCGGCGCACGCGCGCGCGTGACGCCGCGCCCCAGCCATGTTCGATCAGCAGGCCTTCATCGACCGGATGACCGGGCTCGAGCGACGCCACGAGGAGGTGGCGGCGCTGCTCGGCGATCCGTCGATCATCTCCCGGCGCAGCGAGTTCACCAAGCTGTCGCGCGAGCACGCGGACCTCGAGCCGCTGCTCGCGGCGTGGCGGGACTACCGCAAGCTGCTCGCCGACCTCGACCAGGCGCGCCAGGTGCTCGAGGCCGAGAGCGATCCGGAGATGCGCGAGCTCGCGCGCGACGAGGTCAAGGCGCTCGAGGCGCGCAAGGGCCCGGCCGAGCAGGACCTCAAGATCCTGCTGCTACCCAAGGATCCCAACGACGGCAAGAACGTCATCGTCGAGATCCGCGCCGGCACCGGCGGCGACGAGGCCGCGCTGTTCGCCGGCGACCTGTTCCGCATGTACAGCCGCTACGCCGAGACGCGCGGGTGGAAGCTCGAGCCGATGAGCATGTCGGAGGGCACCGCGGGCGGGTTCAAGGAGATCGTGGTGATGGTCGAGGGCAAGGACGTCTACGGCCACCTCAAGTTCGAGTCGGGCGTCCACCGCGTCCAGCGCGTGCCCGCGACCGAGACCCAGGGCCGGATCCACACCTCCGCCGCGACGGTCGCGATCCTGCCGGAGGCCGAGGAGGTCGACGTCAAGATCGAGGACAAGGACCTGCGGATCGACGTCTACCGCAGCTCCGGCGCCGGCGGCCAGCACGTCAACACGACCGACTCGGCCGTGCGCATCACCCACGTCCCGACCAACATCGTCGTGACGTGCCAGGACGAGCGCAGCCAGCACAAGAACAAGGACAAGGCGCTCAAGATCCTGCGGTCGAAGCTGTACGAGGCCGAGGTGACGCGCCAGCGCGAGGCCGAGGCGCGCGACCGCAAGGCGATGGTCGGCTCGGGCGACCGCTCCGAGAAGATCCGCACCTACAACTACCCGCAGGACCGCGTCACCGATCACCGCATCGGGCTGACCAAGCACAACCTGCCGGCCGTGATGAACGGCGAGCTCGGGCCGTTCATCGACGCGCTGCGCGCCCACGAGCAGGCGTCGCTGCTCGAGGCGCAGGCGAAGGCGTGAGCCGCGCGCGCGTCGCGGCGGCCATGGCCGCGGCGATCGCGCTCGCCGCGGGCTGCACCGGCTGCGCCGGCTGCGAGACCGGCGCGCCGCCGCCGTTGACCGACTGCTCCGGCGGACTGCACGGCGTGTGGACCGTCGCCGGCCCCGACAGCGCCGCCACCGGCAGCGGCGAGCCGCTCCGCCTCCACGCGATCGCGACGCGCACCGGCTGGGAGCTGCTGCCCGTGGTCGACGACGGCCGGGTCGAGCCGCCGTCCGCCGGCGAGGCCGCGCGCGTCGTGGCGCCGGGCGCGCTCGCCCTGCCCTACGCCACCGGGCCGACCGACGCGCTCGACGGCGAGTACGCGCGCCGGTTCGAGCAGGCGGGCGCGATCTGCGTCGTCACCACGCCGGCGCGGCTGCACACCTGCCGCGGCGACACCGCGCGGCTCGACGTCTCACCGCCGCGGCCGCCCGTCGATCCCGCGGACTGCGCGACCGCGCCGACCGCGCCGACCGTGACCTGGACGCTGCGGCGGTGACGCCGCGCTCGCGCGCGCTACTTGATCAGCCGGTCCAGCTCGCGCTCGAGCTTGCCGACGTCGCCGTCGTGGTAGCCCTCGTGCACGTGCCGGATGATCCCCTTGGGATCGATGATGAACGTCGTCGGGAACGTGTCCGGGTCGTAGTGGCTCGCGGTGTCGGTCGAGCCCTCGGGCGAGTACACGACCTTCATGTGCTTGACCTTGAGCTTGGCCATGAACTTCTTGCCGGTCTCGACCTTGTCGTCGATGTTGACCGCGATGAAGGTGACCCGGCCGGCGAACTTCTTCGCCACCTTGTCCCACGCCGGCAGCTCCTTCTTGCACGGCTTGCACCACGACCCACCGAACGTCACCGCGACCCACTTGCCGCGGTAGGCCTTGAGCTTGAACGCCTTGCCGCGCGCGTCCTTCGCCGCGCTGTCGAACTCGGCGGCGCGGCTGCCGACCTTCGCCTGATCGGCGCGCGCCGGGGCGGGCGCCGAGGCCCAGAGGAACAGGACGGCGAACGAGGTGGCGAGCCAGCGCATATCGAGGGCTTCGACGCTACCGCGCCTCAGCGATTCACGGCCAGCTCTTCCTGGATCCAGAACGCGAAGTAGCGCGGGTGTGCGGGCCCCTCGTACTGCCGGCCGTTGAAGAAGATCGACGGCGTCCCGCGCACGCCCGCGGCGTCGCCTTCCTTGATGTCGGCGCGGACCTTCTTCTCGGCGTCGGCGTAGTCGGCCTCGAACTTCATGATGTCGAGGCCGAGCTCCTTGGCGTACTTCAGCACGTCGGCGCGGCGGTGGCGCGGCGCGTTGGCGAACAGCAGGTCGTGCATCTCCTTGTAGCGGCCCTGCGCGCTGGCCGCGAGGGCCGCCTGGGCGGCGCTCATCGAGTCCGGGTGCTTGTCGGTCAGCGGGAACTGCTTGTAGTAGACGACGACCGTGCTGCCGTTCTGGGCGATCACCTCGTCCATCACCGGCTTGAAGTCCTGGCAGGCGGGGCAGCCGTAGTCGAAGAACTCGACGATCTGGATGGGCGCGTCGATCGGGCCCTCGTGCGGCACGCCGTCGCCGAGCGCGAACGTGACCCGCTTGGGCTCCTTCTTGTACTTGGCGTCGTACAGCGTGCGGATGTCCTCCTCGGGGATCTCGTCCTCGATCATCGCCGCGAGGTAGCGCGCCGCGAACGGCGCCTTCTTGCACGCCTGGTCCGTCGTGACGCTGGTGCGCAGCGAGTGCGCCTTGCCGCACGGCGACGAGTAGCTGCCGACGAGCTTGTAGAACAGATCGGCGCGCTTGCCCTCGAGCTTGCTGACGTCGACGCCGGGCAGCGGCGTGCGGTCGATCTCGGTCGGCTCGGCGGTGCCGGCGCCGGCGGCGCCCGTGGCCCGGCCGGCCCCGCCCTTCGCCGCGTCGGCGGCCTTCACGACCCCGGCGGGATCGCTCGAGCTCTCCTTCGACTCCTTGGTGCAGGAGGCGCCGCCGGTCAGCAGCAGCGCGCAGACGCCGAGCACGGCGCCGGCCACGGAGACAGTAAGACGTGAGCCGTTTCGCACGGTTTGCACGCTGCGGTTGTAGTTCAGCGCCCCGGGGCACGCAAGGCGCGCATCAACCCCGGAGCGCCTGACGGGTGCCGGATGAGCCCTGGCCGTGCCCTGGCCGCGACGACGACGCCCGTTGACGGACCGCGTCAAACCCGGTATGACTGCGACTGAATGACGGTTCATTCACCCGAGCCCGCGAAGGCCGGCGGCGACAAGCGCGAGCGCATCCTCGACGCCGCCGAGCACGTCTTCGCCGAGCACGGGTTCTTCGCCGCGCGGGTGTCCGAGATCGCCAAGCGCGCCGGCGTCGCCGACGGGACGATCTACCTCTACTTCAAGAGCAAGGACGACCTGCTCATCTCGCTGTTCGAGTCGCGGATGGAGCGGGTCAACGCCGCGCTCGCCGAGGCGATCGCGCCGATCGCGCGGCCGCTCGACAAGCTGCGCACGTTCATCCGCGCGTACCTGACGCTCGTCGCCGAGCAGCCGTCGGTCGCCGAGGTGCTGACGGTCGAGCTGCGCCAGAGCAGCAAGTTCATGAAGGAGTACTCGAACCCGCGATTCGCGGAGTTCCTGCGACAGCTCGCCGCGGTGATCGCCGACGGCCAGGCGGCGGGCGAGCTCGACGCGTCGGTGCCCGCGCCGCTCGCGGCGCGCGCCATCTTCGGCGTGCTCGACGAGCTTGCGCTGTCCTGGCTCCTGCAACGCGGAGAGAAGTTCGATATCGTGCGCGCCGCCGACTGGGTCGGCGGTCTCTTGATCCACGGCCTCGCCGGAGGCCCAGGCCTGCAAAGGAGCAACGCGTGAAGATCCTCGTCCCGCTCAAGCGAGTCCCCGACCCCGAGCTCAAGACCAAGATCAAGGACGGCTCGATCGACCTGTCCGGTGCCAGCTGGGTCGTCAACCCGTTCGACGAGTACGCGGTCGAGACCGCGCTCCGCCTGCTCGAGAACGGCGAGTCGGGCGCGCGCGACGGCGGCGAGGTCGTGGTCGTCACGATCGGCCCGGCCGACGCCGCCCAGCAGCTGCGCTCCGCCCTGGCGATGGGCGCCGACCGCGCGATCCGCGTCGACGGCGAGGACAAGGCCCTCGACTCGCGCACGGTCGTCGCGGTGCTCCAGGCGGTGATCGCCGAGGAGAAGCCGGACCTCGTCGTCATGGGCAAGCAGGCCGTCGACGGCGACGCCAACCAGGTCGGCCAGATGCTCGCCGCCAAGCTCGGCTGGCCGCAGGCGACGTTCGCCGCCTCGGTCGAGCTCCCCGCCGACAAGGCCACCATCCTGGTCGGCCGCGAGGTCGACGCCGGCGTCGAGTACAAGCGCATCCCGCTGCCGGGCGTCGTCACCGTCGACCTGCGCATCGTCTCGCCCAAGGCGGTCAAGAACAGCGTCACGCCGGACTCGTTCGCCTACGGCGACGGCCCGCGCTACGCGTCGCTCAAGGGCATCATGGCGGCGAAGAAGAAGCCGCTCGCCGAGAAGAAGCTGTCGGACTACGGCGCCACGCCGGCGCCGGTGATCGTCGAGAAGGGCGTCGAGCTGCCGCCGCCGCGCAAGGCCGGCCAGAAGGTCGACGACATCCCGACGCTCGTGAAGAAGCTGGTCGAAGAGGCCAAGGCCGTCTGAGCCGAACCACACGCCACGAAAGGATCAAGCACCATGGGAAACGTCCTCGCGTACTGTGAGTTCGGCGGCTCGACCCTCAAGTCGTCCGCGCTGTCCAACCTGTCGTTCGCCCGCGCCGCGGCCGCCGCCCACGGCGGCGAGGTGATCGCGCTGCTCGTCGGCCAGGGCGCGTCCGCCGCCGGCGCCGACGCCGCGCGCTACGCCGCCAAGGTCGTCGTCGTCGACGACGCCGCGCTCGAGCACTACCTCGCGGAGACCCACGCGCCGATCGTCGCGCGCCTCGCCGGCGAGCACGGCGCGTCGGTGGTCTCGGCCACCGCGACGACGCTCGGCAAGGACCTGATGCCGCGCGTCGCCGGCCTGCTCGACGCCGGCATGGCGTCGGACGTGTCGAAGCTCGCGGCGGGCAACCAGTTCGTCCGCCCGATCCTCGCCGGCAACGCGTACTCGACGGTCGAGGTCTCGACAGACGTGATCTGCGCGACGCCGCGCCAGACCGAGTGGCCGGCGGCCGAGCCGGGCCACGCGGGCGTCGTCACGACGGCGCCGGCCGGCGACGTCGACGCGCTCGGCGCCGTGGTCGAGCGGATCGAGTCGTCCAAGAGCGACCGCCCGGAGCTGACCGACGCCAAGGTCGTCGTCGCGGGCGGCCGCGGCATGAAGAGCGGCGAGAACTTCAAGGTGCTCGAGGAGCTCGCGGACCTGCTCGGCGCGGCGATGGGCGCCTCGCGCGCCGCGACCGACGCCGGGATGGTCCCGGCCGACTGGCAGGTCGGCCAGACCGGCAAGATCGTCGCCCCGGAGCTGTACTTCGCGGTCGCGATCTCCGGCGCGATCCAGCACCTCGCCGGCATGAAGGGCTCCAAGACGATCGTCGCGATCAACAAGGACCCCGAGGCGCCGATCTTCCAGGTCGCCGACTACGGCGTCGTGACGACGTGGGAGAAGGCCGTGCCCGAGCTGATCGAGGAGATCAAGAAGGTCAAGGCGGCGCGCTAGCTCCCTTTGCGACCCGGCCGGCAAACGCCGGCACGACGGCGCGGTTCTGCGGCTTTGCAGACCGCGCCGTTCGCTTTTTGCGAAGGATCAGCGGCTTGCCAGCCCCCGGGGGGTGGTGCAAACCTCGGTGTCACATCGACCGGGGCCGGGACCTCAACCCGCCCGTCCCCGCTGGTCGACTCGGCAACTCCCGGAGGCTCCGCCATGGCACTTGCTCATTCCCGTCCCATCGAAGGCGCGGTCGCCACGCTCGGCGTCAACGAGCGCGTGGCGTTCCTGCGCCGCACGTACGCTGTCCTCGGCATCGCGCTGCTCGCGTGGGTCGCCGGCACCTTCGTGTTCTTCCGGTTCTTCACCGAGCAGAGCTTCCAGATGTCGAAGTGGGCGCTGAGCGGCCAGTGGAACTGGCTGCTCGTGCTCGGCGCGTTCATGGTCATCAACATGATCGCGCAGGCGCTGGCGCGGTCAGAGGTCTCGCAGGGGCTCCAGTACGTGGGCCTCGGCCTGGCGGTCGCGGCCGAGTCGGCGATCCTGCAGCCGCTGCTGTGGGTGCTGTTCACCCGGTTCGCCACCGGCGGGCAGGCGGAGGGCATCCTCACCGCCGCCGTGCTGATCACCGCGCTGATCTTCGGCGGCCTGACGCTGACGGTGTTCCTCACCAAGAAGGACTTCTCCTTCATGCGCGGCTTCCTCATGATCGCGAGCTTCGCCGCGCTCGGCATCATCATCGCGTCGATCATCTTCGGCTTCCAGCTCGGCGCGGTGTTCTGCGGCGCGATGATCCTGCTGATGGCGGGCTACATCCTCTACCAGACGTCGCAGGTGATGCAGTACTACCCGCCGACCCACCACGTGTCGGCGGCGATGATGCTGTTCTCGACGATCGCCACGCTGTTCTGGTACGTGCTCCAGTTCATCATGGAGATGTCGCGCGAGTAGTCGCGCCGGCCGTCACCGAGGACGCGATCGCGTCCACAGTCGCCTACACGGGCGGGCTCCTCGACGAGGGCCCGCCCGTGGGCGTTTCGGGGTGCGCCCGCGGGTTCGCGGCTATACTCGCTCCTCAGATGGTCGCCGCCGCCCCGTCGCCCACCGCCCCAGGGTCCACGCCCGGTCACGACGTGCGCCCCCACATCGCCGCGATCCGGCGGGTCCAGGACAGCGTCTCGCAGGTCATCAAGGGCAAGGCCGACGTCGTCCGCCTCGCGGTCACCGCGCTGTGCGCGCGCGGCCACGTGCTGATCGAGGACATCCCGGGCGTCGGCAAGACGACGCTGGCGCGGGCGCTCGCCGCCTCGCTCGGCGGCACGTTCCGCCGCATCCAGTTCACCTCGGACCTGTTGCCGTCGGACATCACCGGCGTGACCGTGTTCGACCAGGCGCGCGGCACGTTCGAGCTCAAGAAGGGCCCGCTGTTCGCGAACGTCGTCCTCGCCGACGAGATCAACCGCACCACGCCGCGCACCCAGAGCGCGCTGCTCGAGGCGATGAGCGAGGGCCACGTGTCGATCGACGACACGACCCACGCGCTGCCGCCGCCGTTCCTGGTCCTGGCCACCCAGAACCCGGCCGAGCACTTCGGCACGTACCCGTTGCCCGAGTCGCAGATGGACCGGTTCCTGCTGCGCATCCAGATCGGCTACCCGGGGCGCGCGGTCGAGAAGGAGATCCTGCGCGAGCGCGCCGGCGGCGACCCGGTCGAGGCGGTCCGCCCGGTGATCGACCACGACGCGCTGATCGCCGCGCAGGACGCGGTCGAGCACATCCGCGTCGACGACGCGCTGCTCGACTACGCGATGTCCGTGGTCGAGGAGACGCGGCGCAGCCCGCAGATCGCGGTCGGCGTGTCGACGCGCGGCGCGCTCGCCTGGTACCGCGCCGCCCAGGCCGCCGCGCTGGTCGACGGCCGCGGGTTCTGCATCCCCGACGACTTCAAGGCGCTCGCGGTGCCGGCGCTGGCCCACCGGCTGATCCTGACCGCGTCGCACGACTCGCTCGGGCGCGCGCGCGCCGACGCCGAGCGCGCGATCGCCGACGTCGTGGCGCGCGTGCCGGTGCCGACCTGACGTGGCGGACTGGGCGCGCCTCCGCCGGTGGCTGCGGCCGCCGCGCAAGCTGACGTTCACCCGCGAGGGCCGGCTGTTCGTGCTGGTCGCGGTCGGCGTCGGCGTCGGCGCGGTCAACACCGGCAACAACCTGCTCTACCTGCTGCTCGGCTGGACCCTGTCGTTCATCATCGCCTCGGGGATCCTGTCCGAGCGCAACCTGCGCGGGCTGGTCGTGCGCCGCCGCCCGCCGGCGCGCGTGTTCGCCGGCCAGCCGTTCCTGATGGAGATCTCGGTCGAGAACGCCAAGCCCAAGCTCGCCAGCTACTCGATCGAGATCGAGGACCTGCTCGGCGGCCGGCCGCTCGACAAGAAGTGCTACTTCCTCAAGGTCCCGCCGGGGAAGACCCAGCGCACGTCGTACCGCCACACGTTCGCGCGGCGCGGGCTCTACCCGCTCGACGGCTTCCGCGTCGCCACCAAGTTCCCGTTCGCGCTGTTCCGCAAGTCGCGCGACGTCGACGCGCCCGACGAGGTGCTGGTCTACCCCGCCCTGGTGGCGGTGCCGCGCCCGGCGCCGCAGGCCCGCCGCCCCGGCGAGATCGTCAGCGAGCGGCTCGGCCGGCGCGGCGAGTTCTTCGGGCTGCGCGAGTGGCGCCAGGGCGACGACCGCCGCGACGTCCACTGGAAGGCCACCGCGCGCTCGGGGCGGATGCTGGTGCGCGAGTACGAGGACGAGCTGACCCGGCGCGCGGTGATCGCCGTCGACAACGCGCTCACCGCCGAGGCCCTCGCCGCGCTCGAGGCCGACGACCTCGACGCCGAGGCCGAGGCGCAGCTCGCCGCGCTCGAGCGCGCCGTGTCGATGGCGGCGAGCCTGTGCGCGGCCTACCTCGAGGCCGGGTGGGCGGTGCAGCTCGTCGCGCGCGGCGACGGCGTCGCGATGGCCGCCGGCAAGGCGCAGCTCGGCCGGATCCTGCGCGCGCTGGCGCTGCTGCCGCCGGTCGGCGACGACGTCGAGCTGACGCGGTTCGATCCGCGGGTCGACAGCGTCCTCGTCGCGCCGCGCGGCGTGACCGCCGCCGGCCGGCCGGCGCGCGTCGGCCAGGTGATGGAGGCCTGAGCCAGCCCATGCGCTTCGCCCTCGCCCACAAGACGTCCAGCTACCTGATGGTGCTGTTCGCCTACCTGGCGATGATCTCGGGCGACGCCGTGTCGCCGGGCGTCGCGCTGCTCGGCCTGGTCGGCCTCGGCGCGTCGTGGTGGTGGGAGCCGCCGCGCGTACGGCTCGAGCGGTGGACGCTGGTGTGGAACATCTTGTCCATCCTGGTGCTGGTGTGGGCGGCGTCGACCGCGGTGCTCACCGGCGACTTCCTCGGCGTCGGCGGCGCGTTCCTGACCTGGCTCGTCGTCGCCAAGGCGTTCAACCGGCGCACCAGCCGCGACTGGCAGCAGCTCTACCTCTTGTCGTTCCTGATGCTCGTCGCCGGCAGCGTGCTCAACGAGGACGTCACCTACGGCGTGGCGTTCCTCGGCTTCGTGCTGGCGTCGACGTGGGCGCTGATCCTGTCGCACCTGCGGCGCGAGATGGAGGACAACTTCCTGCTCAAGCACGCCGACGACAAGGCGTCGGAGCGGGTCGAGGTCAAGCGGATCCTCGACTCGCGCCGGATCGTCGGCGGGCGGTTCTTCGCCGGCACCGGCGCGATCTCGATGGCGGTGTTCGTGCTGTCGGCGGCGTTCTTCCTGACGATCCCGCGCGTCGGCGCCGGGTTCTTCATGCAGGGGCGCAAGGGCCAGACCTACGCCGGGTTCTCCGACACGGTGAAGCTCGGCTCGGGCCACGGCTCGATCAAGGACGACGACACCGTCGTGATGCGGGTCGAGATCCAGGCGCCCTACCGCGGCCGCGACGCGCCGTACGTCCACTGGCGCGGCGTCGCGTTCGACCACTACGAGAAGGGCGAGTGGCGGCGCAGCCGGCAGGCGCCGCGGACCGAGCTGTACATCGACCGCGAGGGCACGCGCGAGCGCCGGCTGCTCCGCCACGAGGCCCCGCGCGCGACCCAGGCCGAGCTCGAGGCGGAGCTCGACGGGCTGACCCGCCACCACGTCTACCTCGAGCCGATGGACACCGACGTGCTGTTCACCGCCTCGATGCCGCTGGCGATCGACCTCGAGGTCGGGCGGCGCCGGTTCGGGCCGCGCCACGATCAGAACGACGAGCTGCGGCTCGCCCACAAGGGCGAGCTCAAGTACACGGCGTACTCGCGGATCGAGCCGCCGCCGGCGGACACGCTGCGCGCGGCGCGGCGGGTGATCCCGCGCGGGTTCGAGGTGTTCCTCCAGCTCCCCGACGAGATCACGGCGCGCACCCGCCAGCTCGCGCGCGACGTCACCGCCGGCCTCACCACCGACTACGACCGCGCGACCGCGATCGCCGCGTGGCTGAACGACAACCTCAGCTACACGCTCGAGCTGGGCGATCCCGGCAACCAGGAGCCGATCGACTACTTCCTGTTCGATCGCAAGAAGGGCCACTGCGAGTACTTCGCGTCGGCGTTCGCGATCCTCGCGCGCGCCGCGGGCGTGCCGACGCGCCAGGTCAACGGCTTCCTCGGCGGGGAGTGGAACGAGTACGACGAGTACATCGCGGTGCGCGCCGGCGACGCGCACTCGTGGAACGAGGTCTACTTCCACGGCGTCGGCTGGGTCACGTTCGACGCGACGCCGGCGTCGCAGGACCGGCTCGGGCGCGGCGGCTCGGGCCTCGGCGCGCGGATCGCGCGGTGGATCGACACGCTGCGGTTCCAGTGGTTCAAGTGGGTGATCGACTACGACCTCGGCAGCCAGCTCGCGTTCTTCAAGGACATCGGCCGGTTCTTCCAGGGGATCGGCCGGTGGCTCGAGGCGCGCGCGCAGGCGGCGTGGGCGTGGCTCGTCGCGTGGTGGTTCCTCGCCGTGCCGCTCGCGCTCGGCGCGGTCGCGTGGGCGATCGCGCGCGCGCTGCGCCGGCGCGACGCGCGCCCCGCCGACGAGCGGCCCCGGCCCCGCGCGCGCACGCCGATGGCCGCGCTCTACGGCCGCGTGCTCAAGAAGCTCGCGCGGCGCGGCCTGGCGCGCGATCCGGCGACGACCCCACGCGAGCTGGCGCGGCTCGCGCGCGACCGCGGCGTCCCGGGCGCGGCGGCGCTCGACGAGCTGACCGAGCTGTACAACGCGGCCGAGTGGGGCGCCGCGGCCACGGCCGAGGTCCTGGCCCGGGCGCGCGCGCTCGCGGCCGAGATCGAGGCGGCGCTCGACGCGCCGGCGCCGTCGGCGCCCCCGCCCGCCGCGCCCGCCGCGCCCGCCGTGCCCCGGTGACAGCCGCCACGCGGTCGGCTTGCCAGAATGGCAGCCGTGGCCGCCATTGTTGATGCGGCGATCCCCGCGTGATAGCCAAGGGCTAGTCCCTCGCGCGCGCCCGTCCGGGCACCGTGCTTGCAGACGAGGTCCCCGCCATGCTCTCCCGCCTCGCCGTCCTCGCCACCATCCTGACCGCCGCCGCGCCGGCCGCCTACGCCCAGCATGGTCCGAGCGAGACGGACGAGCTGAACGGCGGGCAGATCGCGTTCGAGCTGCGGCTCCCGGAGGGTGCTGGCTTCAGCGTGCCGGACACGGAGCTCGAGCGCGACCAGTACTTCAACCGCGCCAGCTGCCTGTGCAGCGCGTCGGTGTCCCGGCCGTTCGCGGTGAGGCTGACGTTCAGCCAGGCGATGCAGCCGTTCGACAGCGTGCCCGTCGAGATCCTCACCGGCGAGGACTGCAAGACGGCCGCGGACATCAATCTTCGCTGCGGCCCCCAGAACGCGGAGGGGGAGCTGACGCCCATCGGCACCTCGACGGACTCGATCGAGAACGGCACCAACGTCCCGATCGAGGTCGCGCAGCTGATCGACGCGACCGGGGGCGCCGACTGCAGCCCGTACGACGAGACCCGCTCGGTGTGGGCGATCGTCGACACCAACAACGACAACACCGCCGAGAACTCGTTCCAGTACGAGATCAAGGTCGACACCAGGCAACCGCCGCTGCCGGACTACTTCACGCGGGCCGTGGGCGCCGAGAATGCGATCGACATCGCGTGGCCCGTGCCGTCGACCGACAGCGCGGACGTCGAGTACTGGCAGCTGCTGTGCGGTTACGACGACAACGGCACGTTTCGTCCGGCGTTCGACGCACCGGCCGCGACCGCGCGGTACATCACCTCCGACTCGTGCGGTGTCCCCGACACGATCGCGCCCACGTTGAAGCCGGAGAGCGCCCCCGCAACGGTGGACGCCGGCGTGTCCGCCGGACCCGTGCCGGACGCGGGCATCGAGCCCGACGCGGGACCGGCGCCGGACGCCGGCATCGAGCCCGACGCGGGCAGCATCCCGTCCGATCTGCCTTCCGAGCTCGCCGCCTTCGATCCGACCTTCGTCTGTGGAGAGGCGAACGGCGACGCCACGCAGATCCGCGTCGAGGGCCTCGAGAACTACGAGGAGTACCGGTTCGTCCTCGTCGCGGTCGACCGCGTCGGCAACTACGCCGGCGCCTACGTCGACAAGGTGGTCGTCCCGCGCCCCGCGGTCGACTTCTGGGAGGACCTGCAGGAGGACGGCTCGGGGGCAGAGGGCGGCGTGTGTCTGCTCGCCGACACCTACGGCCAGGGCGGCGGTCGCGGCGGCCTCGGCGGCGCGATCACCGACGCGCTGCGCCGGTTCCGCGACGAGACGCTGGCCGCGTCGGCGGCCGGTCGCTGGCTGACGGCCGTGTACTACGACCACGTCGCGCCGCTCGGCGAGCTGGCGCGCGGCTCGGTCGTCGCCCGCGTCGCCTTCGCGATCGTCCTGCTGCCGGTGGTGGCGCTGGCGCTGGCGTGGCACGCGCTGACCCTGCCCGGGCTGCTCGCGGTGATCGCCGGGCTGTGGCTGCTGCGCCGGTCGCGCCGCGGCCGCCTCGTCGCCGCGA
The DNA here is from genome assembly GCA_011526095.1 of Myxococcales bacterium. Taxonomy (GTDB): domain Bacteria; phylum Myxococcota_A; class Polyangia; order Haliangiales; family Haliangiaceae; genus WYBA01. The sequence goes on from WYBA01000489.1 coordinate 15,903, forward strand.
CGGCGGCGGTGGCGCTCGCCGCGCCCACGGTCGCCTCGGCCCAGAGCGTCTCGCCGTACTGGGACGACGAGCTCGGAGACGACCTCTACGAGGAGCACACCCCCGACGACATCCGGTGGCACGCGGGGATCAAGCTCGGGCCGTACGTCCCGGCGATCGACGCGCAGACCGGCGCCGACACCTACGAGGAGATGTTCGGCGGCTGGGCGATCCTGCCCACGTTCGAGCTCGATCGCGTGGTGCTCCACCTCCGCGCCGGCCAGCTCACCGTCGGCGGCAGCGTCGGGTTCTTCGGCAAGACCGCCAACGCGTTCGTCGCCGAGGAAGACGACACCACCGACGACGGCGTGCGCGACCGCACCGACGGCGACGAGACCAAGTTCCGCATGATCCCGCTGCACGCGACCGCCGCGTTCCGGCTGACGGTGCTCGACGACGAGTGGGGCATCCCGCTCGTCCCGTACGCCCGCGGCGGCCTCGCCTACCACCTGTGGTGGGTCCGCGCGCCCAACGGCAACCTCGCGCGCGACTACCGCGACGCCGACGGCATGCCATGCACGGCGGGCGCCGCCGGCTGCGTCGAGAACAAGGCGCTCGGCGGCTCGCTCGGCGTCGTCGGCGCGCTCGGCCTGGCGATCCGCGCCGAGCGCATCGACCCGGACTCGGCCGACTCGATGCGCACCAGCGGCATCTACCACGCCGGGTTCTACGCCGAGCTGTCGATGGCCAAGGTCGACGGGTTCGGCTCGTCCACCAAGCTCGCGGTCGGCGACACCACGTGGTTCGCCGGCATCGACTTCGAGTTCTGAGCGCGGCGTGAGCGAGGCCGCGGCGGTCCGCCACATCAAGCTCGTCGTCGAGTACGACGGCACCGGGCTGGTCGGCTGGCAGCGCCAGGACAACGGCCCGTCGGTCCAGCAGCACCTCGAGGACACCCTCGCCACGATCCTCGGCCACCCGGTCGAGGTCACCGGCGCCTCGCGCACCGACGCCGGCGTCCACGCGCGCGGCCAGGTCGCGACGTTCCGCACGGCCCGGCCGATCCCGCTGCACGGGATCCGGCGCGGGATGAACTCGCTGCTGCCGCCGGCGATCGCGGTGGCCGAGGCCGCCGAGGTCCCCGACGACTTCCACCCGCGGTTCTCCGCCACCGGCAAGCGCTACCGCTACACGATCCTGTGCCGCGACAGCCGCTCCCCGCGCTGGCACCACCGCGCCTGGCACCGCCGCGGCCCGCTCGATGAAGGCGCGATGGCCGCCGCCGCCTCGCACCTGCTCGGCGAGCACTGGTTCGACGCGTTCCGCGCCGCCGGGTGCTCGGCCAAGACGACCCGGCGGCGGATCGACGCGATCGACCTCGGCCACCCCGAGCCCGCCGTCCTGACCCTGGACGTCCGCGGCAACGCGTTCCTGCGGCACATGGTCCGGATCATCGCCGGCACGCTGGTGGACGTCGCCGAGGGCCGCCTCGCCGTGGACCAAGTCCCCGAGATCCTTGCGTCCCGCGACCGTACCCGGGGCGGGCAGACCGCGCCCGCCCACGGCCTCGAGCTGCTCGAGGTCCGCTACGACGGCGCCCGGCCCACCCCGGTTGCCCCGGCGCCGGCCCCGTTGCCGTCTGGCGACGTGTAAGCTCGCTCCACCTCTAGCGTTGAGGGGCAAACCGACGTGGCCTCCGAAGCCGCCACCGCCATCGAGCTCGAAGAAGAGCAACGGCTGGTCGAGGAGGCCCAGCGCGGACACCTCGACGCCATGCGCCCGATCCTCGAACGCTACGCCCAGCCCCTGTACGCCACGGTGATCCTGCCGCGGCTGGGCAACGCCGCGGCCGCCGAGGACGTCCTGCGAGACACGCTGACGACCGCGGTCGAGAAGATCCAGCGGTTCACGTGGCAGGGCAAGAGCATCTACCCGTGGCTGCGGCAGATCGCGGTCAACAAGGTCTACGACGTCCACCGCCACACCCAGCGCTCGCGCCGGCTCGCCGACGCGCTGGCCCACGAGGTCGCCGGCGAGACCGACGCCGAGTCCCACGCCGACGCCCAGCTCATGGCCGACCAGGAGCGCCGGCTGGCGCGGTCGCGGATCGACGAGGCGCTCGCCGGGCTGACCGAGCGCTACCGGCTGGCGATCCAGCTCCGCCTGATCGACGAGCTGTCGCGCGAGGAGTGCGCCGCGCGGCTCGAGATCACGATCGGCAACTTCGATGTCCTGCTGTTCCGGGCGGTGCGGGCGTTCCGCAAGCGCTACGGTGAACGGAGCCAGAGCTGACATGTCCCGCTCCGACGACGACCTGCCCCCCGACGACGAGCTCGATCGCGACGACACGACGCCGCCGCCCGGCGCCGAGCCGACCGCGGCCGAGCGGGCGCGCGCGCGCGCGTTCGGCGACCTGATCGACAAGGTCGTCGCCGGCCGCGCCCCCGCCGCGATGCCGGCCGACGACCAGCCGCTGGTCGAGGTCGCCACGGTGATCCGCGCCGCGACGGGCAAGGAGGCGCTCGCGCCGGCGCGGTCGAGCGCGATCGTCGAGGCCGCCCTGGCGCGCGCGATCGAGGGCCTGGCCGGCGACCGGGGCCGCGCGCGCGAGCGCGACGGTGTCGAGCCGACCACGGGCGGCGCGCACCACGGCCCGGCGGCGCGCCCGGCCCAGCACCACGCCGACGGGATCATCCCGCTCGAGCGAGGCTGGCGGCGCCGCGCGCCGTGGCTGGTCGCCGGCGGCGCGACGGTGCTCGCCGCGGCCGCGGCGATCCTGCTGATGCTGCGCGGGCCCGAGCGCGCGGTCGAGGCGCCGACGCAGACGGCGTCGGCCGAGCGCGCGCCGCTGCCGCTCGACCAGCGCTCGCGCGCCGCCGACGCGCTGATCGGCCCGATCCCGCGCGAGCGCTCGGGCGACGCGGTGTCGCGGATCGACGCGATCTTCGCCGACCGGCTCGACGGCTACCGCGCCCGCACCCTGTCGCGCCCGGCGCGCGCCGCCCCGCGCGGAGGTTCCCGATGAAGCTCGCACGCACCACGATCATCGCGGCGGTCGCCGCCACGCTGGCGTTCGTCGCGGGGCTCGGAGTGACGTCTTGCACGGGCGACGACGACCCGGGCGCGGCCAGCCGCCGGACGACCCGGCTACCCGAGCCCGACGACGTCGCGGCCAAGACCGACGCGCCGCCGACACCGATCGACGAGCAGCTGATGCTCGCGCTGGCGCAGGCGAAGAATTTCCACCACAAGGCCAAGGTCTACATGGCCGATGGCAACCTCGACGAGGCGATCCGCGCCGTCCGCCAGATCCTCGACCTGCAGTTCCCCGCCGGCGCCCCCGAGGCCGAGGACGTGCGGCTCGACGCCCACGCCCGGCTCGCCAAGCTGCTCGTGCTGCAGGGCAAGCTGGAGGAGGCGATGAGCGTCGTCGACGGCGGGCTCGCGGCGTCGACCCGCCCGAGCTTCTTCTCCGCCAACCTCCACACGGTCAAGGGCGAGGTCTACGACGCGATGGCCGCGGTCGCCGACGACGGCTCCGCGGCCGGCAAGGACAAGGCGACGACGCTGCGCAAGGCCGCGATCGTCGAGCTCGACCGCTCGATCCAGATCAACGACAAGCTGCAGCGCGAGCTGCTCGCGGAGCCGCGCGAATGACCGCGGGGCGGTCGGCGCGCGGCTCGACGCGCGGCCGCGGCGCGGCCGCGGCGCTCGCCAGCGGGGTCGGCGGGCTGGCGCTCGGCCTGGTCGTCGCGGCGTGCATGCGGGCGCCGCGCGCCACGCCCGCGTGGCAGAACCACCAGGCCGAGAAGAACGAGATCACCGCGCTGTCGACCCAGATCCGCGACTGGCGGCGCGAGGCCGGCCTCGACGTCGAGCCCGAGGCGCGCGCGGTCCTGCAGATGCGCAAGGTGACGGTGCGCCACGCCAAGGCGGTGTGCCCGGCCGGCTACCAGCCGCCGACGGCGTGCACCGACGTGTGCGGACTGGCCGACGCGATCTGCGACAACGCCGAGGCGATCTGCGGGATCGCCGCGGACCTCGACGGCGACGCGTGGGCCGACGAGAAGTGCGACAGCGCCAAGGCGTCGTGCCGCGAGGCCAAGCAGCGGTGCTGCGCGTGCGATGATCCCGCGCATGCCGCCGAGCCCGACGCGACCGCGCCGCCCGCCCCCGGAGTCACCGATGTCACGCCGTAGCGCGTGGGTGCTGGGCGCGCTGTGTGCTGGCGCGGTGGCAGCCGGCGCGGCGATCGCCGCGTGCGGCGCCGCCCCGCAGAAGTCGATGTCGACCGGCGGCGCGGCGCCGTCCGACGCCCAGGGCGCGGACGATCCGCTGATGGGCATGGACCGGCGCGCGCGGCTCGACGAGATCAGCGACCTCCATGTCCAGATCACCGCGCAGCTGGCCGAGATCGGCCTGTTCGCCGAGGATCCGGCGTACAGCGAGCCGGCGCCGCCGTTGCCGATGGCGAGCGCGATCGACAGCTGCGGCGTCGCCCCGACCGGCGCGCAGTGCGGCGACGTCTGCACGATCGCCGACTCGATCTGCGACAACGCCCGGCGGATCTGCGAGCTCGCCGACGAGCTCCCCGGCGATGCGTGGGCGGCCGAGCGCTGCGACAACGGCAAGGTGTCGTGCGCGCGCGCCCACCTGCGCTGCTGCGGCTGCTGAGCCGCGCTACCAGGCCGCCTCGACGGTGACCGCGACGACGTCGCGGCTGGCGTCATGGCGGCCGAGCGTGGCCGGCGCGTCGCCGGCGGCGAACGGGTTGTCGAGGCGCACGACGGTGGCGTCGACGTCGACCGCGGCGGCGAACGTGCGCGCGATCCCGAGGGTGACGGTGAGGCCGTCGCTGGCGACCTCGGCGCCGAGCGCGACGGTGTGGCCGCCGAGGTCGCCGCCGACCGGGGTGTGGCGCAGGCGCGACGTGCCCGCGGTGGCATAGGCGTAGCCCGCGGTCAGCCACGCCAACCCGGGCACCGCCTCGACGTCGAGCGCGGCGCGCACCGCGCCGTGCGGCCGGCGCGCCAGCCGCGACGGCAGCGCGCCGAGCGCCGCGGTCGCGCCGGTCTCGTCGGTGACCGTGACGCCGTCGACGGTCCACACCACGGGCGCGGCGCCGGGGTACGCCCACACCTCGCCGGTCAGCTCGGCCAGCCACCGCTCCGCCAGCCACCGCGCCCCGGTGCGCACGACCAGCGGCGAGGCCAGCTCGGCGGTGGCGGTCGCCCCGGCGTCGCTCGCCGCGGGGAACTCGCCCGGCCGCACCGCGCGCGCGGTCGCGACGCCGGCGAGCCGCGCCGGCGCCGACCACGCCGCCGACGCCGCGAGCTCGATCGGCACGTCGACCGGCGCGACCAGCACGCCGACGCTGCCGCCGAGCACCGCGCCGTCGCGGCCCTCGACCGCGAGATCGACATCGCGCGCGGCGTCGCCGACGCGGTCGCGCCCGGCGAACCCGGCCCACCCGCGCCGCGCCTCGTCGAGCGAGACCCGCGACACGGTCACGCCGGCGCCGATCGCGAGCCACTCGCCGGCGCGCCACGCGACCGCGGCGCCGACGGTGCGGCGGCGGTGCGCCAGCGTCAGGCCGGCGTAGCGGTGCGGGTAGAGCGCCTCGACGTCGTCCGGCGGCGTGCCGGGCGGCGGGGCCGCGAACCGCCGCGACCACCGCGCCTCGTCCAGCACCGCGACCCCGACGACGAGCGGCCCGAGGCGGAGCTGCAACCCGCCGACCGGGTGGAGCGTCGCGCCGCCGCGCTCGCCGACGACGAGGCCGTCGCCGCCGGCCCCGCCGTCTCCGCCCGCCCCGGACGGCACGAACGTCGCGCCGTCGTCGACGACGACCAGGCCGAGCTGCCCGCGCGGCTCGTCGCGACGCGCCAGCGCCGCCGGGTTGAGCACCACGGCCGCCGCGCCGTCGTCGGACACCATCTGGGCGCCGGCGCGCCCGACCCCGCGCGGCGAGCTCAGGTCGAGCGCCAGGCCGCCGGCGCGCGCGGGCGCCGCGCCCGCCGCCGCGAGCGGCGCGAGCAGCGCGAGCACCAGCGAGGCGCGGCGAGCGGCCACGCGCGCACGTTACTACTCCCGCGCGACCATCACCCGCGCCGCCGGCCAGATTGGCGACGGCCCGCGCGCGGACGTGACGGCGGCTACTTGCCCTTGCGCGCCGCCGGCAGCGCGGCCTTCGGCTTGGCCTTGGCCGACTTGGAGTCGTCGAGCGAGTCGTCGAGCTCGACGAACCCGCCGTAGACCGCGCCGAGCGTCGCGCCGAACAGCGGCTGCCAGTCGTGGAACCGCCGCACGCCGTCGGCGAGCGGCGAGAACCGGAAGTCGAAGCTGCCCCACACCTTGGCGACCAGCGCGTAGATCCCGCACGCCACGCCGAACCCGAACACGGCCTTGAGCACGCCGACCCAGACCGTGGCCTCCTTGTCGAGGATCAGGGCCCACAGCGGCTTGCCGACGAGCAGGCCGACGAACGCGCCGATCAGGCCGTAGGTCAGCCAGTTGAATCCTCCGTCCAGCTCGAGCGCGAACGCGCCGTAGCCGATCGCGCCACCGATCACCAGGCCCTTGATCAATCCGAGGAGAAGCTTGACCACGTTCCAAGGATGAAGGCACACCCCGGCCGCGGCAAGCGGCGCGATGGGGTGATTCGGGCGGGGGCCCACCGCCCCCGCCCGACACGACGGCTACCGCGCGGCGCGACGCCGCCGGCGCAGCCCGAGCACGACCGCGCCGAGCAGCAGCGCCGGGCCGGACGCCCCGCCCTGGCCCGCGCCGCAGCAGCCGCCGTCCCCGCCGTCGCCGTCGACCGCGGGGTCGCCCGCGTCGGGGCCGGGATCGGTGCCGGCGTCGGGACCGACCGGCCCATCGCACCCGGGGGCGTCCGGCACGACCTCGGCGAACGGGGTGTTGTCGATCCCGCCGAAGCTCAGGTCGTCGAGCTGCCAGCCGGTCGCGCCCACCGCGGCGTCGGTGCCGATGCGGAACCGCACGCGCACGGTCTGGCCGGCGAGCGCGGCGCCGAGGTCGTAGGTCACCTCGTCGGTGCCGGGCCACGACGGGTTGGTCGCGACGAACGCCGCGGCGCCGCCGAGCGGGTTACCGGACTCCTCGGTGATCGTGCCGCCGTAGCCGGGCTCGACCCAGGTCGAGAGGTCCTGCCAGCTCGCGCCGCCGTCGGTCGACAGCTCGATCACGGCGCCGTCCCAGTAGGTGTCGCCTCCGCCGCCGCCCGACGGCGAGGCCTCGAACTCGAAGCGGTGGGTGAACGAGATCGTGAACGGCTCGGTCGCGCTGACCTCGAGGTCCGGCGACTCGAGCTGGGTGTCCGAGATCGTGCCGAGGTCGGCGCCGACCCACGCGTGCTCGCCCGGCGTGAGCTGCGTCCGCGCCCACGCCACGCCGGCGAGATCGCCGCCGGTGGCGGTCCACGTCGTCGCGTCCGCCTCGACGTCGTCGGTGGCGGACGCCTCGAGCACCTCGTCGCGCGCGGCGACCAGCGTCGTCACCTCGGCGACCGTGGCCTCGCACGCCGACGCGTTCGACGCGGTCGCCGTCAGCTCGACCACGGTCAGCGGCGCGAGGTCGTCGGCGGCGCGCATCGGGATCGACAGCGTGACGGTCGTGTACGCCGCCAGCGTCGGGACCTCGACGGTCGCGCCGTCGGGGAACGAGATCCCCGGCGTCGCCGTCGACAGCTCGACCGTCGTGTCGGTCATCGCGACCGGGCCGGCGTTGCCGACCACGACCTCGACCACCGCGGTCTCGCCCGCGTCGAGCACGCCGTCACCGTCGCACGCGTCCTCGCCGTCGACCACGGCGAGCGCCGGGACGACGACGCGCGGGCGCACCTCGTCGTCCTCGACCACCCCGACCAGATCGTTCGAGCCGCGCGGCGGCGACACCGCGCACGTGCCCGCGCCACGCCGCGCGAACGCGGCCGCGAGCGTGGCGAGGTCGTCCGCGCTCGACGCCGCCGCGGCGGCGAGGATCGCGTCGCGCGCCTCGGTGAAGGTCGCGTCGGCCGGGTGCAGCTCGAGCCCGGCGACGACGTACTCGCCCATCGCGCGGCGCGCCTGGTCGAACGTCCGCGTCGCCCCGGGCGCCTCGGTCGTCTTCAGCAGCGCGACGTACGCCTCGTGCATCATCGTCGCCCAGATCTCGCCGGCGTTGTGGACCTCGGCGTTGTCGGGCGAGGCCGACGCCATCGGGTGCGTCGACGGCAGCGCCTCGCCGCTGGAGATGTGGCGGAACGACAGCGCGTTGATCGACGGGTCGACCGAGTACGGCACGCGGCGGATGCCGAAGTAGCCGTGGTCGGGGAAGCTGCCGGTCGAGTAGATCGCGGCGGCGTAGGCGCCGTCGAGATCGTCGCCCTCGGTGATCGCGGTGTGGACGGCGAGGAAGTCGCCCCAGCCCTCGCTCATCCCGCCGCACTGGGTCGAGCCGCAGTCGGCGAGGCGGTGGTGGAGGTAGTGCCCCCACTCGTGCGCGACCAGCCCCGAGTCGACCGCGCCGTCGCGCTCGACCGCGGTCTGGCGCTGCAGCGTCGCGGTCACCGGCCCGGACTGCAGCGCGGCCTTGACCGCGTTGCCGTCCTCGAAGCTCAGCGACAGGACCGGGATCGTCACGCCGTCGCCGGCGCCGGACATCGAGTTCGGGCCGTCGCCGGGCGCGTTGTTCACGAGCAGGACGCCGATCGCGCCCGCCGCCTGCGCCGCGGTCACCTTGCTGACGAACGAGCAGTTCCCGCGATCGATCAGGGCGATCGAGCCGGCGACCGCGTTGACCGGCGCGGTGCAGCCGTCGCCGACCGGCGCCGTGCCGTCGTCGACCATGACGACGGTCCCGGTGACGTCGAACGCCTGCGGGCCGAAGCTCGCCGTGCCGCTGGGGACGTCGCCGCCGGGCGACAGCGTGACCGAGCGCGCCGACGCGCCGGACCACAGGTAGATCTGCATCCGCGGCGAGCTGCCGTCGAACGGCGTCGACATGTTCGCGTTGTTGCGCGAGCCGCCCTGGGCGTTGTCCTGGAGCTCGAGCAGCATGCGGTCGCCATCGGCCCCGCCGCGCCCGAAGTTGTCGGCCTGGGCGTTGCCGGCCGCCTCGTCGAAGCCGGCGTCGTACCACCAGTCGTGGAGCCAGTTGACGACGTAGAACGCGTGGACGATCGCCGCCATGCCCTGGGCCTGGCTGGCGAGCGGGCTGGCGGCGGTGTCGTAGACGCGGTCGAACACGCCCGGCGCCGTCGGCGTCGCGCGGAAGTCCGTGCCCTCGGAGAACCCGTCGCCGCCGCCGAGATCGGCGTAGGCGTCGGCGTTGTTGCCGGTGGTCGCCGTCGCGCCGGCCGGCAGCCACGGGTCCGGCGTGCCGCCGGGCGGCGTGTTGAGCCCGTCGACGGTGACGAGCGACGGCGTCGTGAACGCCGGGGTCGAGCCGTCGGGCGTGCCCGTGGGGTGCGGGGTGAAGTCGGCGTGCGGACCGTCCTGCGGGCGCAGATCGCCCGAGGTGTCCGCCCACACGCGGTAGGTGTCGTGCGCGCGCAGCGACCGCTCGTCGAGCACGCGGCCGTCTCGCGCCGAGATGATCCAGCGGCGCGCGTCGGAGTCGGCGCCACCGGGCGGGCCGGCGAACGCCTCGATCCGGTACGCCGGCTCGAGCACGCCGCCGTCGTCGGCGGCGAACCACACGCGCTGGGCGCGCGCCGGCTCGGCGAGCGCGAGCGCCGCGCCGCCGCTGGACAGCGTGAACCGCGCCCACTCGCCGCGGGCGCCGGCGTCGCGCAGCGCCGCCGCGTCGATCGGCCCCGCCGCCGCGCCGTGGGTGTGGGTCAGCGCCGCCGCGACC
>WYBA01000490.1 GCA_011526095.1 Myxococcales bacterium
ACCTCGACGCCGACCTCGAGCCGGCCGTGCATCGGCGGCCGGGTCAACCGCACCGTCGAGTAGCCCCACGACCGCGGCGGCCGCGTCAGCTCGACCCAGCCGTCGGTGCCGTAGCCGTCGACCTGCAGCGTCGCCGGGTGGTAGCCCGGGTACGCGTTCATGTACGCGTCGGTCCACGCGTCGACGAAGTCGGCGTGGGGCAGATCGAGCGCGGCGACGTGGGCCGCGAACTCCCCGAACCGCGCCTCGAGGTCGTCGCCGGCGCCGAGCAGCCGGGTCATCGCCTGCGCCGGGTCCTCGCCGCCGGTCGCCGTCTCCCACGACTGGACGATCAGCTCGGTCCCGTCGAGCGCGTCGGTCAGGTACAGCGGCCACAGCGAGGCGCCGTACTGGTGGACGCCGAGCACCGGATCCTCGCCGAACGGATCGGCGTGGAGGAACACCGGGTGCTCGGCCGTGAGCGCGTACGCGCCGGTGAACGCGAACGCGCGCTGCAGGTCGGACAGCAGCAGCTGCGTCGCCCACTCCGCCGTCGTCTCCCACCAGTAGAACGAGGTGTCGCCGTAGTACGCGTCGAAGGTGAACTGGAAGTCGTGGTACAGCTCGTGCGTCGCGACGACGCGGAGGTCCTGGGCGCTGGCGGTGGTCGCGACGTGCATGACGAAGTACGGGTAGCCCTCGTCGTCGGTCCAGGCGTAGCCGCCCTCGAAGTCGATCGACGGCGAGGTCGCCGGACCCGCGATGTAGGCGTTGATCCGGTACGTGCTGGCGCCGATCGGCGCGGTGTGCCCGAGCGTCGCCGTGTAGAACACGTAGGCGGTCTCGAGCGCGTCGAGCACGGCCTGGGCGCGCTCGTCGGAGACGTCGACGCCGCTCCACTTGACGGCGAAGTTGTCCGACTCCCGGACGGTGTAGGTGTTGCCGGGGAAGCTCTCGCGGGTGAGCTTGGTCGGCGTCGGGCCGTGCAGCACCTCGGGCGGACGCACCCGCGGCCGCAGCTTCAGCAGCGGCAGCCGCTCGGGCGTGCCGCAGCGCAGCCCGCCCGGCAGGTGCGCCGGCTCGGCCCGCGCGGGCGCCGGCGCCGCGGTCAGGGTGAGCGCCGCGACCAGCGCGGCGGTGATGGTGACGAGCAGGTGGCGAGCGCGCGGGGCCATGATCAGTTCTCCTCCGCGACGAGCGCCGCGTCGCTCGCGACGACGTACTCGGCGCGCTGGTCGAGGACGCGGACCTGGAAATAGATCCAGCCGTCGCTGCGGAAGTACGGGTAGAGCGCGTACTGCCCGGGCGCCATGTTCGTGATCCGCGTCGCCTGGCCGGTGGTGAGCTCGACCAGGTAGATGTTGGACGCGCCCAGCTCGACGTAGGGCGCGAACCCCGCGTCCTGGGCGTTCACGAACCCGAGCGCCTGGGCGTCGGCGTCGGTGTCCTCGACGTAGTGGTGGATCACCATCCACCGCTCGTCGTAGCTGAACGCCGGCTTGCCGCCCTCCAGGCAGTAGCGGGCGATCGTCGGCGTCGCGACGTCGAAGCTGCCGCCCGACGGCGTCGCGTCGACCCGGCGCAGGATGTAGCCGTTCTGCACCGACTGGGGCCCGGTGACGCGCGTGATCAGCAGGCGCGCCGACGGCGACAGCACCGGGTCGCCCTCGTACGGCGTCGGGATCGCGATCGCGTCGACCGCGTCGAACGTCGAGCCGTCGTAGACCATCGGGATCAGCCCGGCCACCGCGTCGGCGCCGAAGTCGGCGCGCGGGTTGCCGCTGGTGACGAAGTGGCCGCCGTCGTCGCTGACGAACGGGCCGTCGATCGCGAAGTAGTCGTCGCCGCCGGGCGCCGCGCCGACGTGCTGGTAGAGCCCGACCTCGCCGATCGCGGCGCACCCGGGCTCGGTCATCAGGATCTCGGTCGGGTTCGCGGTCAGCACGCTCATCGCGCAGGTGTTGCGCGGCCCGCCCTGGAGCATGAAGCCGCGGTTGTCGGGGAAGAACCCGGGGTCGTAGGCGGCGTCGACCGGGATCGTCCGGTCGTCGCCCATCAGGTCGACGATCGCCGCGTCGCGCCCGAACGGCAGGTTGTCCCCGCCGCTGTTGTGCGCGCCGGAGCCGACGAACCGGCCGTCGGCCGAGCCGCGCGACCAGTACGCCGAGGCGAACCCGGTGGTGTGGAGCAGGCGCAGGACGCCCTGCCCCGCCACCGCCCAGCCGGCGCCGGCCTCGGTCGTCGTCGCGTCGGGCTCGCCGGTGAGGCAGTCGCGCGGGTCGGTCGCGCCGCCGCAGCCGAACATCAGCATCCCGGCGTCGGCGTTGATCGCGCGCCACCCCGACGTCGCCTGCGCGGCGACGTGGTCGCCCACGGCCGGCGTGACCAGCGCGTCGCACTCGCCGGGCTGCGGCTCCTCGTCGAGCAACTCGTCGAGCAGCGGCACGCCGCGCACGAACCACTCGGCGACGACGTCGTAGTCGTCGTCGGTGAGCAGCGGCAGCCCGCCCGGCGGCATCCGGACGTTGTCGACGAACTCGCCCCACCGGGTGGCGCCGTCCTCGGGGTACGCCTTGCGGAACGCGTAGCTCCACCAGTCGCGCTCGGCGCCGGCGGACCAGAACCCGAGCGCGTAGGTGACGTACTTGCCAGTCTTGGTGCCGCCGCGCTGCTGGACGCACTCGAGCATCTGGCGCGCCGACGCCTCGGAGCTGACCGCGAGGTCGGTGAGGCAGTCGCCGAGCGCGTCGTTGGTGAAGTCGGCCCACTCGCGCAGCCGGTTCTCGGTCATCGAGTGGCACGGCGTGCAGCCGGTGGACGAGGCGCCCTCGACGTCGGCGCCGAGCACCTGCAGCGCGCGCAGGGCGAGCTGATCGTCGGGGAGGTCGACCGGGTTGCGGAACGCGGGCGCGACGTCGGCGTCGACCGGGCTCGCGTCGGGGGCGCCGTCGCCGCCGCCGCCGCAGGCGGCGCCGAGCAGCGCGCCGGAGAGCGCGACGGGGAGCGCGACGAGGAGCGCCGCGCGGAGGGGGGAGCGGAGCATGGCGCCCAGTCTCGCCCGGCGGCGCCGCGCGGGGCGAGCGGGATGTCGCGCGCGGCGCCTAACGACCGCTCGCTTCGCGAGGCGCGCGGGCGCCGCGCGCGTGCGGCAGGGCACTGGCAGGCCTACATGTGGGGCACGCCGGGCGCCGCGTCCGCCCGGCGGCCGTCGCCGCGCCGCGCGAGCCAGCCGTCCGCGCGCGCGGCGGCCGCGACCATCGTGCGGATCGTCGCCTTGTGCCACGCCGGCGCGTCGGCGGCGGGGAACAGGAACTGCCCCAGCCGCTCCTGACCCTGCTTCGACACCGCGAACAGCCCCTTGACCCGCGCGTCGTCGGCGCCGGTCCCCTCGCCGTGCTGCGCGCGCATCCGGCGCAGCGCGTCGGCGTGGAGCCGGAAGCCGTAGCGCTGCATCTCGCGCTGGTCGACGCCGAGCGCGGCGAACGGCTCGCGCATCGTCATCCCGCCAGCGAGCATCGCGAGCTGGATCCGCGTCTGGAACCACCACAGCGCGCGCGCCTCGCGCGGCGACAGCCCGGCGAGGATGTCGGGCAACACGAGCACGCCGAGCCCCACGTGGCGCGCCTCGTCGCGCTCGAAGTAGTAGAGCAGCTCGGTCAGCACGGGCTCGAGCCGCGCCTCGGCGATCATCTTGAACAGGATGACCGCGGTGTTCTCGACCATCAGCTGCATGCCGACGACCTTGTGCAGCAGGTTGTCGGTCTCGAGCAGATCGACGAGCAGGTTGCGCGAGAACCCGCCGAGCCGCTCCACCGGGATCCCGGCGCGCCACAGGTAGTCGCGCAGCACGTAGAAGTGGCGCGCCTCGTCGAACACCTGGCTCGACGCCGCCATCTTCGCGGGCGTGTCCTCGAGCTTGAGCGCGAGGTCCGCGCTGATCGACCACGCGGCGAGCTCGCCCCACAACAGGACCGCGGCGACGCGCGCGAACGCGGCCTTCTTGTCCTCGGGGAAGCGGATGCCGCCGTGCTTCGCCTCCAGCTCGTCGAGGACCGCGCGGCCGTCCCACGCCTGCTCCTGGCTCTTGTGGTAGATGCGCGCGAGCGTCGAGGTGCGGGCCTCGGCGCGGCCGACGACGTCGGGATCCCCCAGCTCGTACGGCGGGAACTGGTCGCGCGGCGCGCGCGGGTGCAGCCACTGATCGGTGAGCGTCGTCATGCGGGGCCTCCTCGGGTGGTGCGGACGCGATCGGACAGCGAGCCGGCGCCGTGCAGGCGCGCGACCTCGAGCGCGAGGGCGTCGAGATCGACGGGGCGATCGCCGCGCAGCGCGGCGAGCGCGAGCTTCTCGATGCCGCCGACCATCAGCGTGGCGGCGACGCGGGTGTCGAGGTCGCGGACGAGGCCGGCCTCGCGCAGCGCGCCGAGGCCGCGCTCGACGATCGCGATCAGCCCGTCGTCGATCTCGCCGAGGAGCCGCTCGACGTCGACGTCGAGCCCGACCGCCTCGCGCAGCAGGATCCGCAGCGTGTCCTGATCCTCGAACACCGCGCCGAGCACGGCGCGGAGCTGGCGGGCCGACCACGCGATCGCCTGGTCGCGGGTGATGTCCTCGGGGCGCGCCAGCGGCACGCCGACGACCGACTGGCGCTCCATCAGCGCGCGGACGCGATCGAGCGTCTGGCGCAGGATCGCGGTCAGCACGGCCTGCTTGTTGGCGAAGTACTGATAGAGCGTGCCGCGGCCGATGCCCGCGGCCTCGCAGATGTCCGCGACGCTGGCGGCGTGGAAGCCGCGCTCGGCGAACACGCGCTTGGCGTGCTCCAGGATCTGGCGCTGACGCGCCGGTGACCTCATATAACTCATTGGATAGATACAGAACTGACGTGTCGGTTCTGCATCTTGGCCCAGACGACCACCGCTGGCAAGCCAGGATTCCACCGGTCAGCGCCGCTCGGTGAACGCCGCCGCCGTCACCAGCTCGCCGGTGGCGCCGACGCGGGCGGAGGTCGCGGCGAGCACGGCGGCGCGCAGCGCCACCGGCTCGACCGGCAGGGTGTCGAGCCACACGCGGACCTGATCGCGCAGCGCCGCGATCAGCGCGCCGTCGGGGAACGCGAGCAGCACGCCGGGCGTCGAGCCGGTGTCCTCGGCCCGCCACGCCGCGCTCGGCAGGTCGGCCAGCACGACCGCGTCGTCGACGCCGACCGCGATCCGGTCGCCGGGCAGGAACACGACCTCGCGCACCGACTTGCCGGGGATGACGACCGGGCGGACCTCGCCGTCGCGCCCCGCGATCAGGAAGCCGCCCTCGCCGACCAGCGCGACCAGCCACCGGCCGTCCGGCGACGGCCGGACCTCGGACGGCGTGCTCGGGGACAGCAGCGCGTAGCGCCCGTCGTCGCCGGCGATCGTGATCGCCGCGGCACGCGCGTCGTAGCCCGCGACCGCGCCGCCGTCCTCGCGCAGCCACCACGCGGTGAGCGCGCCGACGCCCTCGATCGCGTCGACCGCGCCGGTCGCGAGCCGGCACCGCCGCAGCCGCCCGTCGACGACGGCGGCGACGGTCGCGCCGTCGCCGCTGATCGCGAGATCGGGCCAGGTCGCGGACGCCTCGCACACCGCCGCGCCCGCGCCGTCGAGCGTCCACCGCTGGAGGCGGTGATCGTCGCTCGCGGTGTACAGCGCGCCGTCGCGCGCGAACCACCCGAGCACGGCGTCGCCGCCGAGCGGGACGGGCGCGCCGCCGTCGAGCGGCAGCACCGCCGCGCCGTCGTCGCCGACGTAGAGCACGTGCCGTCCGTCCGGCGACACCGCGAGGTCGGAGCCCGGCTCGATCGGCAGCTCGCGCACCCGCGCGAGCACCTGGCCGTCGCGGCGCCACAGCTCGACCGGTCCGGTCAGCCAGTCGATCACCAGCGTCGCGCCGTCGGCGCTGGCGACGACGTCGGGCGTGACGCGCACGCGCGGCTCGGCCGCGGCGCCGGGGACGCGCGGCGGCGCCGGCCCGGTCGCGGCGAACGCCGGCGGGTGGTCGAGCCGCCACAGCCGGACCGCGGGCCCGCCGGCGAGCGCGATCACGCGGCCTTCGCCGCTGCGCGCGACGCCGCGCACGACGTGATCGGCGAGCAGCGTGCGCGGGCCGAGCACCTCGTCGACGACCTCGACCCGCCCGCCGCCGAACGCGACGACCTGCCCGGCGGTCGGCCCGGCCACCAGGTCGAGGACCGCGTCGACCGACGGCCCGCTGCCCTCGCCGAGATCGACCACGGGCGCGCGGCGCAGCCACCGCGCGCGCCCGCCCGCCTCGAGCCAGCTCACGGTCGTGTCGTCGAGCGACACGACGAGGTGGTGCGGCCAGCTCACCGGGAAGCCGCGCGGCGCGGCCTCGTCCAGCGCCCACACCCACAGCGTCGTGCGCTCGCGCGGCGCGACCCGCCCGTCGTCGCCGACGCGCGCCTCGGCCCACGCCAGCACCCGCCCGCTCGCCGACAGCGCCGTAGCCTCGGCGCGCGCCGCCCCGCCCCGGGCGCGCACGGCGCCGGCGCGCCACACCCGCAGCCCGTCGTCGGCGATCGCCACCGCGGCCTCGCCCGAGCTCGCGACCTGCCACGCGCGCGCCGCGCCCGCGAGCACGACCTCGGGCGCGGTCGCGCCCGGCGCCAGCCGCGCCAGGCCGGCCGGCGTGCGCAGCCACGTCGCGCCGTCGTCGGTCAGCCACACGGCGTCGCCGGCGAACGTCCGCGCCGGCGCGGCGACCTCGTCCACGTCCCACAGGTAGACCTGGCCGGCCGCCGCCCCGAGCGTCCGGCCATCGGACGACAGCGCCAGCTGCCAGCCGGAGTACTGGCACTCGCCCTGATCGCCGCACGGCGGCGGCAGCGGGATCACGCGCACCGTGCGCGCCGGCAGGTCCCACACCCGCAGCTCGCGGCGATCGACCGAGGCGACGCGCGCGCCGTCGGCCGACACCGCGACCGCCTCGGTCGGGTGGAGGTGCCCGACCAGCACGTCGCCGACGCCCACCGCGTGCGCCGCCGCCGCCACGACGCGCGCCGCGGACCACGCCGCGGCGTCCTCGGGCAGCTGCGCCAGCAGCGCCAGCGCGCGCGTCGGGTCGGTCGCGAGCGCGCCCTGCGCCTGCGCGATCAACAGCTCGTGGCCGCGCGCGCGCTCGCGGTCCGCCGCCGCGCGCGCCTCGCCCTGACGGACCTCGGCGATCCGCCGCGCCGCGCGCGCCTCGTCGCGCTCGGCGACCACGCGCTGGATCGCGACGGTGGCGACGACCGCGAGCACCGCGGCGGCGACCGCCGCGACCGCGACGGGCGCGCGGTTGCGGCGCAGCCACCGCCACGCCCGCTCGCGCCAGCCGTACTGGTAGACGGCGACGAGCTGCCCGGTGACGTAGCGCCGCAGGTCCTCGGCCAGCTCGCGCGCGCTGCGGTAGCGCGCCGCCGGCTCGCGCGCCATCGCCTGGCCGACGATCGCCGCGAGATCGCGCGGCACCTCGGGCACGCGCTCGGCCAGCGGCTTGATCCGCCCCGACACGACGTTGCGCAGCACGTCGTCGATCGTCTTGCCGTGATGCGGACCGATCCCGGCGAGCACCTCGTAGAGCATCGCGCCGAGCGCGTAGACGTCGGCGCGCTCGTCGACGGGGTCGCCCGCCGCCTGCTCCGGCGCCATGTACGCCGGCGTGCCGAGCACGGCGCCGCCGACCGTCGCGGACAGGCTGGCCTGGCTGCGCGGGTGCAGGCCGGCGCGCCCGCCGGTGCCGGCCGCCGCCGGCGGCGCGCCGTCATCGACGTTCGGCGGCAGCGTGTCGGCGCGCCCGACGAGCGACGGCGTGGCCGGCGCGGCGTCGAGGTCGGCGTCGACCGGCGCGCGCAGGTCCTTGGCCAGCCCCCAGTCGATGACCACGACCTCGCCGAACTCGCCGACGAGCACGTTGTGCGGCTTGAGGTCGCGGTGGATCACGCCCTGGCTGTGGGCGTAGGCGAGCGCGTCCGCGACCGACAGCACCGTCGGGACCAGCGCCAGCCGCTGGCCGATCGTCCGCGCCGCGGCCGCGACCTCGGCGAGCGGCCGCCCGCCGACCAGCTTCATCGCGTAGAACGGCGCGCCGTCGGCGCCGCGCCCGGCGTCGTGGACCGGCACGATCGCCGGGTGCTCGAGCCGCGCCGTGATCAGCGCCTCGCGCACGAACCGCCGCTCCGCGTCGCCGCCGACGCTGAGCATCTCCTTGATCGCGACCTGGCGATCGAGGTGAACGTCCCTCGCGCGCAGGATCCGGCCGAGGCCACCGCGCGCCAGCTCGCCGTCGACCTTGTAGCGGGTGCGGTCGACGCGCGGCAGGTCGGGCCCGAGCACGCCGACCTCGTCGGGCGACACCGACAGCGTCGGGCGGTCCACGCCGGGCGCGCCGAGCCCCTGATCGGAGATCGCGGTCTGCTGGAGCGCGAGCTCTTCGTCCCCGGGGGGGCGCGGTGGCTGGACGCCGCTCACCGCCCGATGCTACCTCGGCGCGGGTGCGCCCGCGGGGCCGGGCGGCTAGAGTGCGCGCCATGTCGCGCCCCGCCGCCTCGCTCGCCGCCGCGCTCCTGCTCGCCTCGCTGCTCGCCGCCTGCGGCGGCGGAGGCGACGACGGCGACGACGACGTCGCGCCCGACGCGGCGCCGCCGCGCGTGTTCGGCGGCGAGCGCCAGGTCGAGCTCCAGGTGCCGGCCGGGTTCGACCCGGCCCAGCGCTACCCGCTGGTGCTGATCCTCCACGGCTACAGCGCGAACGGCCTGCTCCAGCAGGCGTTCCTCGGCCTCGGCGAGCTGGCGCTCGACGGCCACGCGTTCGTGCTCGCGCCGGACGGCGTCGAGGACTCGCAGGGCAACCGGGCGTGGAACTCGGGCGGCGCGTGCTGCGGCGATCGCACCGCCGACGACGTCGCCTACCTCGGCGGCCTGATCGACGACGTGGCCGCGGCGTGGCCGGTCGACCCGGCGCGGATCTACGTGATCGGGCACTCCAACGGCCACTTCATGGCGTACCGGATGGCGTGCGAGCGCGCCGACGTGATCAGCGCGATCGTCGGCCTCGCCGGCGCGATGATCTCGACCGACGGCACGGGCTGCACCCCGTCGCAGCCGGTCAGCTCGCTCCACCTCCACGGCACCGCCGACGCGACGATCGGCTACGACGGCGGCACGATCGAGGGCGCCTACCCCGGCGCGATCGCTTCGGTCGAGCTGTGGGCGGACAAGGCCGGCTGCGCGGCGACGCGCACCGCGGGGGAGCCGGTCGATCTGGTGCGCGACCTCGCCGGCGCCGAGACGCAGGTGGAGGTCCACGACGACTGCCCGGCGGGCGTCGGCGTCGAGCTGTGGACGATCGTCGCGGGCAGCCACATCCCCAACCTCGTCGACGGCGCCGGCGACCGGATGTTCGCCTGGCTGCAGGCCCACGCCCGGGAGTGACGGGCCGCGCCGGGCGTGCGCGCCGGACGCCGCCAGACGTCAGAGGCCGCCCGTAGGGTCGGCCCGTGGCGAAGCTCTACTTCCGGTACGGCACGATGGACAGCGCCAAGACGCTCGACCTGCTGTCGGTGGCGCACAACTATCGCAAGCAGGGCAAGCGGGTGCTGCTGGTCAAGCCGCGCCTCGACACCCGGTTCGGCGCCACCACGATCGCCTCGCGCTCGGGGCTGTCGGCCGAGGCCGACCTGCTGGTCGACGACACGACCCGCCTCGACCCGGCCGAGTTCGCCGGCATCGACTGCGTGCTGGTCGACGAGGCCCAGTTCCTGCCGCCGCGCGTCGTCGACGAGCTGCGCCGGATCACGATCCGCCCCGGCGTCCCGGTGATCTGCTACGGCCTGCGCACCGACTTCCAGACCCGGCTGTTCCCCGGCTCGGCGCGGCTGATGGAGCTCGCCGACGCGATCGAGGAGGTCAAGGTCACCTGCCAGTACTGCGGCCGCAAGGCGACGTGCAACCTGCGCCTCGTCGACGGCCGCGCCGCGCTCGACGGCCCGTCCGTGCTGCTCGGCGCCGACGAGCAGTACGTCCCGGTGTGCTGGGCCCACTGGGACGAGGCCACCCGCGCCGCCGAGCGCGAGCGCGACGCGCTGCGCGCGGTCGGCTGAGGCTGAGGCTGAGGCTGGGAGACGGAGACGGAGACGGAGACGGAAACGGAGACGGAGGCGGAGGCGGAGGCGGAGGCGGAGACGGAGACGGAGACGGAGGCCGAGGCGGAGACGGAGACGGAGACGGAGGCGGAGACGGAGGCGGAGACGGAGGCGGAAGCGGAGACGGAAACGGAGGCGGAGACGGAGGCGGAGGCGGAGACGGAGACGGAAGCGGAGACGGAGGCGGAGACGGAGACGGAGACGGAGGCGGAGACGGAGGCGGGGACGGAGACGGAGACGGAGACGGAGACGGAGGCCGAGACGGAGACGGAGGCGGAGGCGGATGCAGTGGAGATGGAGTCCGGAAAGTTCCGCTCATCCTGAGCAGGGCCGAGCGCCAGCGAGGCCCGTGTCGAAGGATGGTGACAGTCCTGGCTCGCGGCGGGCCGCGCGCGCGCCGCCCGCGTCCTCGCACGCGCGGCGCATCCGCCGGCGCGAGCACCGGGCGACTCGGAGGCGATGCGGGTGGGGATGGGCTCCTCGATCCGGGGTTCACCCCCGGATCGCGCACGCGCCGCGCCGACCCGTCCGAGGGGAGGGCGCGGATGGCGGGGATGGCATGTCCCCTCGAACGGGTCGTCACGGCGCCTGCGCGGGTCGGGGGGAAACCCCGGACCGAGGAGCCCATCCCATGCCTGTCCCGTTCATCGCCTACGAAGTCACCCTGGAGCTGTGCCGGCAGATGCGCCCGCTGCTGGCGCGGATGACCGACCGCCAGCTCGTCGAGCAGGCGCGCGACGCGCTGTCGTCCGCGGTGCTCAACCTGCGCGAGGGCAACCGCCGGCGCGGCGCCGACCGCCGGCGCTGCTTCCGCATCGCGGCGGGCAGCGCCGACGAGGTCCGCGGCGCGCTCGACTTCGCGGTC
>WYBA01000491.1 GCA_011526095.1 Myxococcales bacterium
CCCCAACATGGCTTCGGCGGTGCACACGAGGCCTCAACCGCTCGACGGCCGCGCCGCGCCCGCCGAGCCGCCGCCGTCCAGCGGCGCCCCGCCGCGCCACGCCGACGTCGAGCCCCCGATGTTCACCGCCTACGACGACGCGCTGCGCGCCGCGCGCGCCGGCGCGCCCGCGCTGTCGGCGGCGCTCGCGCGCGGGCTCGCGCCGGGCGAGGCGGTGATGGTGCCGACGGCGTGGTACGGCGACGACGTCGAGGTCGTGGTGCGGACGAGCTGGGGCGCCGGGCCGTGCGCCTACGTCCACGCCCGCGGCACGACCGTGCCGGGGTGGATCGGCGCGCTGTTGCCGGCGAGCCCGATCTGGCTGCTGCCGCTGGCCGGCGTGCTCGCCGCGGTGCTGTTCGCCGTCGGGCCGGTGATCCGGCGGATCCGCCGGCTCGCCGACGCGGTCCGCGCGTCGGCGGCGTCGGGGTTCACCCGGCCGATCCCGGTCGAGGGCCGCGACGAGGTCGCCGAGCTGGCGCGCGCGTTCGACGCCGCCGGACGCGAGGTCCAGACCCAGCTCGCCGCCAAGGACCAGCGCGAGCGCGCGCTGCGCGAGTTCCTCGCCAACACCACGCACGACGTGATGATCCCGCTGACCGTGCTGCAGGCCCACCTCACGACGCTGCGCGAGGGCGCCGCCGCCGGCGCGCCGGTCGACCGCGGCGTCGTCACCGCGGCGATGGACGAGGCGCACTACCTCGGCGCGCTCGTCCACAACCTCGGGATCGCCGCCAAGCTCGACGCCGGCGCGCCGCAGCTGGTGCGCGGCGACGTCGACCTCGCCGCGCTCGTCACCCGCGCGGTCGGTCGCCACCGCCCGATCGCGCGCGAGCGCGGCGTCGCGCTGGACCACGCCGTGCCCGAGGCGCCGGTGATCGTCGCCGGCGACGTCACGCTGCTCGAGCAGGCGGTGAGCAACGTCGTCTACAACGCGATCCGCCACAACCGCGCCGGCGGCCACGTCGCGGTCGTGCTCGAGGCGCCGGACGACCGGTTCACGCTGCGCGTGCTCGACGACGGCCCCGGGATCGCCGCCGACGAGCTCGAGCGCCTGGTCGAGCGCGGGTTCCGCAGCGACGCCGCGCGACGCCGCGCGCCCGACGGCCAGGGGATCGGCCTGCACATCACCTGGCGCGTCGCCGAGCTCCACGGGCTGCGGCTGCGGTTCACCCCGGCCGAGCCCACCGGCCTGCAGGTCGAGCTCGACGGCCCGACGGCGCCGGCCGCCAGCAAGGTTGCTACGTAGCAAGTTTGCTACTAGCGATCCTGCTCCGTAGCAACCTTGCTACGGACCGGCCGGTGCCGTACGCTGGCGGCGTGTTCACCAGCCACCACCCGGCGCGCGACGACGGCTTCCGCGACCGCCGGGCCGAGGTGGCCCGGCTCGACGCCGCGGTCGACCTGCTCCGCGCCGGCCGGCCGAAGTGGATCGCGCTGATCGGCCCGCGCAAGATCGGCAAGACCAGCCTGCTCGGCGAGGTCGCTCGCCGCCGTCGCGACCCCGCGCTCGCGTTCGTGCTGTACGACGTGTTCGAGGCCGCGCCGCCGTCGATCGAGGTCGTGCGCACGCTCGCGCTGCGCGCGGCCGACCAGGCGCTCGGCGCCGCGCTCGGCGCCAGCCTCGAGGCGCTCGCGCCCCGCCCGGCCGAGTACCGCGCCGTCCTCGCCGGCGCCGCCGCGTTCGCCCGCCTGCCGCCGGCGGTGCGCACGACGCTGCTCGAGCTGCCCGACGCCGCGCTCGACGCGGCGCGCGTGCGCGCGTGCCTCGAGCTGCCGGAGCAGCTCGCCTCGGCGCTCGGCCTGCACGTCGTCGTCGCGATCGACGAGTTCCAGGAGCTGACCGGCGTCACGGTCGGCGCGGGGCGCGGCAAGGGCGATCTGGTCCCGCTGCTGCGCGCGGTGTGGCAGCACCACCGACGGGTCGCGTACGTGATCTCCGGCTCCGCCCCGACGATGCTGCTCGAGCTCGTCACCTCGGAACGATCGCCGTTCTTCCACCACTTCGAGGTCATGGAGCTCGGCCCGTTCGCCGAGGCCGACGCGATCGCGCTGCTGGTCGACGACGCGCCGCCGGGCCGGGCGATCCCGCCGGCGGTGGCGCGACGCGCGGTCGCGCTGTTCGGCGGGCACCCGTTCTACCTCCAGCTCCTCGGCGAGGCGCTGACCGCGCAGCCCGGCGCGATCGACGAGCCCGCGCTCAAGCAGGCCGTCGGCGACCTGCTGTTCTCGTCGACCGGCCGGCTGGCGCTGTACTTCACCGCCGAGTACCAGCGGCTCGTCGGGCGGTCGGCGTCGCTCGCGGCGGTGCTCGCGGCGCTCGCGCCGGGCCCGCTGCGCCTGGGCGAGCTGGCGACCGCGATCCGCGCCGCCACCGGCGCGGCCGCGGCCTACGTCGGCCGGCTCGGCGACGCGGTCGTCCGCGACGACGACCACCACCGGATCGCCGATCCGGTGTTCGCGCGGTGGCTGGCGTGGCGCGCGCCGGGCGGCGCCGCGGTGCCGATGGCGACGATCGGCGACGAGGCCGAGCGCCGCGTCGCCGACGAGCTGGCGCGGCTCGGGTTCGATCTCGTCTACCAGTCGCGCGCGTCGCGCGGCGCGTTCGACCTGCTCGCGACGCGCGGCACCGCGCAGCTCGGCGTCCAGGTCAAGCGGACGAAGCTGCCGGCGAGCGTGGCGGCCGCGGCGTGGAAGCGGATGCGCGCGGAGTCGGCGCGCCTCGGCTGGGACTTCGTCGTCGCCGCGGTCACGCCCGACGACGTGGTCCACTTCCTCGACCCGGCGCGGATCGGCGCCGGCGGCGCGCCGCGGCTGCGCGCGACCGCCGCGATCGACAACCTGCTGGCGTGGCTCGACGCGCGGACCTACGGGGCGCGGCGCGCGCGGCCGGCCTCGCCCCGCGCGCCGCGGCGACGCGCCCCGCGCGCGGTCAAGTGATCTCGAACCCGGCCTTGCCGAGCTGGCTCTTGATCTCGGCCTTGTTGACGGCCTTGTAGTAGGCCTCGCGCGGCTCGACCAGCTTGCGCTTCACCAGGTCGAGCAGGTAGTCGTTCATCGTCGTCATGCCCTGGTTGCGGCTGGTCTGCATCAGGCTGAACAGCTGGAACGTCTTCTTCTCGCGGATCAGGTTCGACACCGCGTTGTTGCCGAGCAGGATCTCGTAGCCGGCGACGCGGCCGCCGCCGATCTTCTTGCACAGCACCTGGCTGATCACGCCCTGCAGCGACTCCGACAGCATCATCCGGATCTGCTCCTGCCGGTCGGGCGGGAACTGGTCGACGATGCGATCGACCGTGCCGGGCGCGGTCGTCGTGTGCAGCGTGCCGAACACGAGGTGGCCGGTCTCCGCGGTCTCGATCGCGATCGAGATCGTCTCGAGATCGCGCATCTCGCCGACGAGGATGATGTCCGGGTCCTCGCGCAGCGCGGCGCGCAGCGCGTCCTTGAACGAGCGCGTGTGGGTCCGCACCTCGCGCTGGTTGACCAGGCACTTCTTGTTCTCGTGCACGAACTCGATCGGGTCCTCGATCGTGATGATGTGCGCGCTGCGCGTCTTGTTGATGTGGTCGATCAGTGACGCCAGCGTCGTCGACTTGCCCGAGCCGGTCGGCCCGGTGACCAGCACGAGCCCCTTGCTGAGGTCGCACAGGTTGAGCACGTGGTCGGGGACGCCGAGCTTCTTGACGTCCGGCATCTCGAACGGGATCGCGCGGAGCACCGCGCCGGGGCCCTTGCGGTCGCGGAACAGGTTGGCGCGGAACCGCGACACGCCGGGGATCGCGTAGGCGAAGTCGGTGTCGTTGCGGGTCTCGAACTCGTCGCGGTTCTCGGGCGGCGCGATCGCGAGCAGCTCGCGCAGCAGGTGCTCGCCGTCGAGCGGGGCGTGCCCCGGCATCGGCGTCATGTCGCCGTGGAGGCGGACGATCGGCGGCGCGCCGGTCGCGAGGTGGAGGTCCGAGCAGCCCTGCGCCTTCATCTGGCGCAGCAGGTTGTCGAGGAAGTTCGAGGTCCCGGCCTCGGCGCGCGTCGCGACCGGCTCGTAGGCGGTGCGCTCGATCGCCATCTCCTCGCCGGGCGCGGCCGGCGCGACCTCGGCGGCCGCGGCCATCACGGTCGCGGCGGACGCGGCGGGCGCGGCGCGCGCGCCCGGCGGCACGGCGGCGGCCCCGGCGGCGCCGAGCTGCTCGATCATCACCGTCATGCCGCCGCCGCGGATCTGCGCGGTGAGCTGGAACCGCCCGGCCGCGTGCTGGATCTCGAACCGCACCGGGTTGCCGCCCTCGAGCTTGGTCATCAGGTCGGCGGGCGCGACCTCCTGGAGGATCTGGACGACGAGCTGGTGCGGCGTCTGCTGGCTGGCGTGGCGGTCGCCCGTCGGGAACCGCAGGATCACGTTCTGGTTCGACTGCAGGATCAGGGCCTGGGCGCCGAACTTCTCGAGCGAGCGCAGGAACGTCTCGATGCGTGACATGGGACCTCTGGGACGACGTCTGGGACCTATGGCGCGGCTCAGTCGAGCTCGAGCACGCGGACGATGTGCTGCTTGTTGACGAGGTAGAGGGCGGTCGCCGTCCACACGCGCAGGAACCGCGGCGCGAGGTTGAGGTGGTCCGCGAGGCGCGGGCGGTCCGCCGGCGACGAGTACAGGACGTGGCCGTCGATCGCCTCGCCGCCGTCGAGCTCGACCCGCACGCCGTGGTGGTGGTCGTAGAGCGCGAGCGCGTCGGACGGCTCGTCGGCGACCTCGTCGGGCACGCCGTCGCCGGCGGCGCCGACGCCCGCGCCCGCGCCCGCGCGCAGCGAGATCGCGACCCACGCGATCGCGTGCTTGCCGACGAGCGCGACGCGCGGCCCGCCGGGCGCGTGCTCGCGCACCGGCAGGAACAGCGGCTCGGCCTCGAGCAGCGTCGCCAGCTCCGAGGCGATCGCGGTGCGGCCGCGCGCGACGACCGCCTCGCCGGCGCGCCCGCTCGGCAGGAACAGCTCGACGCGCTCGCGCGCCTGCCCGGCGCGGCTGAGCTCGACGGGCACGGCCAGGGTCGGCACGCGCAGGTCGACCGGGGTTCCCTCCATGCTTTCCATCGTACCCCGGCTGGGCTATGAAGCGGGCCCCATGGCCCGCTTCGACCGTCTCCGACCCGTTCCGTCCCTGGGGCTCGCGCTCGGCGCGGCCCTGCTCGCGAGCTGCGGCAGCAAGGACTGCCCGCCCGCCCCGGCCCCGGCCCCGGGCACCGGCGCCGCGACCAGCCAGGTCGCCGGCACCGGCGCCGCGAAGCCCGCCGGCGCGCCGACCGTCGCCGAGGCCCAGGCGTTCATGGACGACGTCGAGAAGCGGCTCCTGGCCCAGTGGATCTCGCAGTACCGGATCGACTGGATCAACAACACCCACATCACCGACGACACCGACGCGCTCGCCGCCGAGGCGTCGGAGAAGTCGATGGAGGTGCTGACGACGGCGATCAAGGACTCGGTCCGGTTCAAGGAGCTGCAGGGGATGTCGCCGGAGCTGGCGCGCAAGTTCCACCTGCTGCGCGCGGCCGCCACGTTGCCGTCGCCGGGCGACGACAAGGCGCGCAAGGAGCTGGCCGAGCTCGCGGTCAAGCTCAACTCGACCTACGGCAAGGGCAAGTACTGCTCGGACAAGCTGAAGGCGTGGGCGCCCGAGGGCGCCAAGGCCGGCGAGGCGTGCCTCGCGGTCGGCGACCTCACCAACGTCCTCAAGGACCCCAAGGCGAGCTGGGACCAGCTCGTCGAGGCGTTCGAGGGCTGGCGCACGATCTCGATCCCGATGCGCGCCGACTACGCGCGGTTCGTCGAGCTCGGCAACCAGGGCGCCAAGGAGCTCGGGTTCGCCGACGTCGGCGCGGTGTGGAAGAGCCGCTACGACATGGCGACCGACGCGCTCGAGGCCGACATCGAGCGGATGTGGCAGCAGGTCAAGCCGCTCTACGACCAGCTCCACTGCTACGTGCGCGGCAAGATGCAGGACGCGTGGGGCAAGGACAAGGTGCCCGACGGGCAGCCGATCCCCGCGCACCTGTTCGGCAACATGTGGTCGCAGCAGTGGGCGGAGATCTACCCGAAGGTCGAGCCGTTCCCCGGCCAGCCGTCGCTCGACGTCACCGCGGGCATGAAGAAGAAGGGCCTCGACCCGGTCGCGATGACCAAGATCGCCGAGGGCTTCTTCGTCTCGCTCGGGATGCCGCCGCTGCCCGAGTCGTTCTGGACCAAGTCGCAGATCACCAAGCCGCGCGATCGCGACGTGGTGTGTCACGCCAGCGCGTGGTCGCTCGACTACAAGGACGACCTGCGCATCAAGATGTGCACCGAGGTCAACGAGGACGACCTCGTCACGCTCCACCACGAGCTCGGCCACAACTACTACCAGCGCGCCTACAACCAGCAGCCGCTGCTGTTCCAGGACGGCGCCAACGACGGCTTCCACGAGGCGATCGGCGACACGATCGCGCTGTCGATCACGCCGGAGTACCTGGTCAAGCAGGGCATCCTGGCGAGCGCGACGCGCAACGACAAGGCGGACATCAACATCCTGATGCAGCGCGCGCTCGACAAGGTCGCGTTCTTGCCGTTCGGCCTGATGATCGACAAGTGGCGGTGGGACGTGTTCGCCGGGAAGATCACGCCGGAGCAGTACAACGAGGCGTGGTGGGCGCTGGTCCGCCAGTACCAGGGCCTCACGCCGCCCAGCCCGCGCGACGAGCAGTTCTTCGACCCGGGCGCGAAGTTCCACGTCCCGGGCAACACGCCGTACCTGCGCTACTTCCTCGCCCACATCTATCAGTTCCAGTTCCACCGCGCGCTGTGCAAGGCGGCGGGGCACACCGGGCCGCTCCACACCTGCTCGATCTACGGCAGCAAGGAGGCGGGCGCGAAGTTCGAGGCGATGCTGAAGATGGGCATCAGCAAGCCGTGGCCCGAGGCGATGGCGGCGGTGACGGGCGAGACCGCGGGCGACGCCAGCGCCCTGCTCGAGTACTTCGCGCCGCTGCAGAAGTGGCTCGAGGAGCAGAACCAGGGCAAGCAGTGCGGCTGGTGAGCCGGGCAGAGGCGCGCGCGTGACGATGACGCCGACGACGCCGGCGCCCGCCGGCAACCCGTACGAGGCGCTCGGCGGCGAGGCGCGCGTGCGCCGGATCGTCGAGCGGTTCTACGACGCGATGGAGCCGCCGCTGGCGCGGCTCCACGAGCACGACGCCGACGGCAAGGTCGCGCGCGGCCCGCGCGATCGGTTCGCGCTGTTCTTCATCGGCTGGCTCGGCGGCCCGCAGGACTACGTCGCGCAGCACGGCCACCCGCGGCTGCGCATGCGCCACGGCCGCGTCCCGGTCGACGCCGCGATGCGCGACGCCTGGCTGCGCGCGATGCAGATCGCGCTCGACGCCGAGGGCGTCGACGGCTGGGTCCGCGAGTTCCTCGACGCGCGGCTGGCCGAGGTCGCGGACTTCCTGCGCAACGCGGGCTGAGCGCGGGCGCGGCGCGCCCGATCAGTCGCAGAGGCGGTGGCCGGCGCCGCCGTCGACGGTGAACGGGATGCAGCCGTCGGCGACGGCGTTGAAGTCGAAGGTCGCCTTGCTCGCGCCGACCAGCGTCAGCGAGCCGCCGAGGGGCGCGTGGCGCCACGCGCCGAGCACCTCGGCGGTGCCGAGGCCGTCGACCTCGATCGTCGACGGCGCGGCGACGCCGCACACGGCGCGCTCGTCGCACGCGAGGCTGACCTGGGCGTGCGCGGCGAGGCCATCGACCGTGGTCGACAGCTCGGCCACGACGCGCGCGCCGTCGGGCGACCGCTCGACGAGGCCGTCGATCGTCCACGCCCCGTCGCCGAACTGCTCGAACCGCACGCGCGCCATCGCGCTGCGATCGCCCGGCGCGCTCTCGACGACGATGCGGCCGACGATCGGCCCGACCTCGCCGTTGCAGCCGCCGGTGATCGTGGTGGTGTCGCCCTCGATCGTGACCGCCGGGCAGCTCGTCGCGTCGCCGGCCGCCAGCGCCTCGGCCAGCGCGTGCGCGTCGAGCGCGTCGGCGCCGGTCGCCGCCGCGAGCGCGCGCCGCAGCTGCGCGTCGTCCGCGAACGCGAGATCGGCGTCGGGCCCGTCCGAGGCGCCGCACGCAGCGAGGGACAGGGTCGACGTCGCGAGCACGAAGAGGAGGGCGCGCATGGGGGCTCCGGGCGGCGGTTGGGGGTTCGCGACCCTGGGTTTGCACCCACCGTGCCGGCGTGGTGTCGCGCGGATCCCCGCGGATCTCCGTGCGCGAACCCACGTTCCGCGGGGCCCCGGGTCCCAGTCGCGCGGGCGCCGCCCCACGAGCCCGCCACGCGGGCCGGCTACCGGTGCACCGTGACGCTCGCCGTCACGCCCTGCTCGCCCAGCGGCAGCACCTCGACGCCGAGGTCCATCACGCCCGGCACGCGCACCGTCACGCCGACGCCCGCGGTGACGTGGTAGCGGTCGCCGCCGACGACGCGCTCGCCGCCGCGCCGCCAGAACACCGGGCCGCCGAACGCGCGTGCCGCGACGTAGCCGGTGAGCTTGCCCTGCGCGACCGACCGGCCAGCCGCCACCCCGACGCGCAGGTCGGTCGCGCCGTACGTCGCGTCGCCGTCGTCGGCCTCGCCGCGCGCGACCACGCCGGCGAACGAGCCGGTCACCAGCAGGAACGGCCACGGCGTGCGCTTGCGCTCGCGCCGCGCCAGGTACGAGGCGCCGACCGCGAGCTGACCGCCCGGCCCGAGCGCGCGCCCCTCGACCGTGCCCGCGACCATCGCGCCGGCCGACACGGTCACGCCCCACTTCCACGTCGGGAACCACCCGACGCTGGCGCCGACCGTGACCTGCTCGACCTCGACGGTGTCCGCGTCCCCGCCGCC
Source organism: Myxococcales bacterium (assembly GCA_011526095.1). Taxonomy (GTDB): domain Bacteria; phylum Myxococcota_A; class Polyangia; order Haliangiales; family Haliangiaceae; genus WYBA01. Next base: position 8,936 of record WYBA01000491.1, read on the forward strand.
GAACACGATGTCGGTCGACACCGCGCCGACGGCGCCGCTGACGCGCCACCGCGGCTGCGCGCCGTCGCCGTCGCAGCGGTAGGGCAAGCCGGTCGGACCGACCGGCGGCGTCGCGCCTCAGGCGTGGGCGTCGTGCGCCCGCGCGGCGATGACGAGGCTCGTGGACGACGCGACGGCGGCGATCAGCGCGAGGCGCATGCGGCAGGGTGGCACGCGTTCACGCCGGCGCCACCGTCACCGGCACGCCGTTGAGCGCGGCGTTGCCGCTGACGTCGAGCAGCAGCGGGTCGGTGACGAGGTTGGTGTTCACGCCGGCGTGCGCCCGCGCGACGGCGAGCTGCGCGCCCGGCGCGTCGTGGCCGAAGCCGTGCGGCAGCGACACCACCCCGGGCATCAGCTCGTCGGTGAGCTCGACCGGCGCGACGACCTCGCCGGCGCGGCTGGTCACGCGCGCGCGTCCGCCCGCGACCAGGCCGAGGCGCGCCGCGTCGTCGGGGTGGACGCGCAGCGTGCACCGCTCGGGTCCCTTGATCAGCGGGACGAGGTTGTGCATCCACGAGTTGTTGCTGCGGAGCTGGCGCCGGCCGATCAGCGCGACGTCGGGCGCCGGGCGGTCGAGCCAGGCGTCGAGCCGCGCGAGGTCGCCGACGATCAGCGCCGGCGCGAGGTCGATCAGGCCGTCCGCGGTCCGGACGACGTCGGGCACGCGCGGCCTCAGCGGGCCGAGGTCGAGCCCGTGCGGCGCGGCCTCGAGCGCCGCGAGCGACAGCCCGCCGGGGCGCGCGCCGAAGTGATCGCCGTGCGCGCCGGTGCGCAGCAGCAGGTCGAGCAGCCGCGCCGGGCCGCGGCGCGGCGCCAGCGCCGCCAGCACCTCGGCCGATGTCCGGCCGCCGGACACCTCGGGCGGCGCGTCGGCGAGCTCGCGCTCGACCAGCTCCTTGGCGACGAAGTCGTCGGCCATCGCCAGCGGCGCCGCGCCCATGCCCATCAGCCCCTTGGCCAGGGTCAGCAGGATCTCCCACTCGGCCGGCGCGCCCGGCGCGCGGTCGAGCACCGGCGGCGCCCATCGCGCGACGTCGCGGATCGCGAGCTGGTAGAGCGCGACGTCGTAGTGGCCGCGCGCCAGCGCCGACGGCGGCGGCAGGATCACGTCGGCCAGCGCCGTCGTCTCGTTGCGGTAGATGTCGACGGCGACGCGCGCCTCGAGCGAGGCGATCGCGCGCGCCAGGCGGTCGCCGCCGGGGACCGACAGCACCGGGTTGCCCGCGACCGTGATCAGCGCGCGCACCGCGCCGTCGCCGGGCTCGAGGATCTCGTCGGCGAGCGTCGCCGCCGGCAGCTCGCCGAACGCCTCGGGCAGCCCGCGCACGCGGCTGCGGAACCGGCCGAACCGGGTCGAGGCGCGCCTCCTGTGCCGGCCCGGCAGCGCCGCCGGCGTCGTGAACATCGCGCCGCCGGGGCGGTCGAGGTTGCCGGTGAGGACGTTGAGCAGGTCGACCGCCCAGCTCGCCAGCGTGCCGAGCTCCTGCGCGGTCGTGCCGATCCGCCCGTAGCACGCGGCCGTCGGCGCGTCGGCGTGGGCGCGCGCCAGCCGGCGGATCGTCGCCGCGTCGACGCCGACGCGCGCGGCGACGCGCTCGGCCGGGTAGCGCGCGGCGATCGCGCGGACCTCGTCGAGGCCGCGGACGTGGCCCTCGACGGCGCCGAGCCGGACCCGGCCCTCGGCGAACAGCGTCTCGATCATCGCCAGCAGCAGCGCGGCGTCGCCGCCGGGGCGCACGAACACGTGCTCGGAGGCGAGCGCCGCGGTCTCGGTGCGGCGCGGATCGACGACGACGACGCGGCCGCCGCGCGCGGTGATCGCGCGCAGCCGGTCGACGATGCCGGGCGCGGTCATCAGGCTGCCGTTCGACGCCGCCGGGTTGGCGCCGAGGACGAGCAGGTGATCGGTGCGATCGACGTCGGGCACCGGCACGGTCAGCCCGCCGCCGAACATCAGCGCGGCGCTCACCATCTTCGGCAGCTGATCGACCGAGCTGGCGCTGTAGCGCTGCTTCGTCCCGAGCGCGCGGATCAGCACCTGGCCGTAGAACATGACGTCGAGGCTGTGGGCCGACGGGTTGCCGAGATAGATCGCGACCGCGTCGTTGCCGTGCGCCTTGCGCACGCGATCGAGCCGCGTGATCGCCTCGCCGAGCGCGTCGTCCCAGCCCGCCTCGCGCAGCTCGCCGCCGACGCGGACCAGCGGCGCGCGCAGCCGGTCGGGGTCCTCGTGCAGCGCCTTGAGCCCGTGCGCCTTGGGGCAGATGTGGCCGCGCGCGAACGGATCGTCGGGGTCGCCGCGCACGCCGCGCACCGCGCCCGCCTCGGGGTCGACCTCGACGACGATCCCGCAGGTCGCCTCGCACAAGGGACACGTCGCGAGCCGGTGCACCATGGCGCGCAGCCTACCGCGCGCCCGCGCTCGTGGCCTATCCTCCCGTCCGATGTCCGCCACCCGCGTCGACCTCGCGATCTCACCGCCCGGCCTGATCCGCGGCGCCCGCTGCCACACGCTGCTCGCCGACGATCAGGGCGTGGCGATCGTCCACGTCTGCCGCGGCTGGCGCGTGAACTTCTCGCCGCGCGGCATGCTCAAGCAGGCGGTCGCGAACGCGACGCTGCGCCACCTGCGGACCAAGGCCGAGCAGGCCACGGCCGCGCTCGCTGGCGACCTGCGCGGGCTCGCCGCCGGCAAGGGCGGCGCGGTGCTGGCGTGGAGCGACGTCTCGAACGTCCAGTGGAACGCGGAGTACCTGGACCTGCGGTTCACCGGCGCCGGCAAGCGCTACCGGTTCCAGTTCGAGGAGCCCGAGGCCGCCGCCGCGGGCGCGTTCGCCGCCGCGATCAGCTCGCGCGCAGGCCGCTGAACGTCCGCGCGTAGGCGTCGAGGTCGACGTCGGTCGCGAGCCGGTCGCGCGGGATCTCGGCGAGCTTCTCCAGCTGATCGCGCAGGGCGGCGCGCGCGCGCGTCAGCCGGGTGCGGATCGCGCCGGGCGCGAGCTCGAACACCTCGCCCAGCGCGGCGGCGTCGAGGTCCTCCCAGTAGTGCAGCTCGAGCAGCGTCTGCTGCTCGACCGGCAGCGCGCGCATCGCCTCGATCAGGCGGCGGTGGTCCTCGCCGCGCGCGAGCTTGCCGGGCGCCGAGGTCATCATGCCGGCCACCGTCGACACGTACGGGTCGAACTGGCCGTCGCGGCGCTTGCCGCGGCAGTGGCGGTACAGCTCGTGGCGCGCCACCGTGTACAGGTACGTGCGGAAGCTCGACCGCCCCGCGAACTGGTCCTTCGCCTTCACGATCGCCAGGAACGTCGCCTGGACCAGCTCGTCCGGCTCGTCGCACTTGGTCGCGAAGAACCGGTACATCGCGTCGAAGTAGCGCTGGAACAGCGCGCGCCCCGCCGGCTGATCGCCGGCGCGCCAGCGGTCCAGCAGGGTGGGATCGTCCGCGTCCATCACCGCCAGCGTATCACCCGCGCGGGACGGTCCGCGGCTAGCATCGTCGCGAGCCTCGATGGCCCGCCCGCCCGACACCCCACCTCGCACCCCACCGGCGCCCGGCGACGCCGATCCGGTCGCGCCGACCGCGCTCGAGCGCCCGGCCGCGCTCGGCGATCCGCTGGAGCGGGCGGTCGCGCGCGCGTCGGCGGAGGCCGCGCTGTTCGGCGACGCCGCGCCGGTGACGCTCGGGCGCTACCGGGTGATCGAGCGCGCCGGCGCCGGCGGCATGGGCGTGGTGTGGTCGGCGTGGGACCCGGAGCTGGGCCGCGGCGTCGCGCTCAAGCTGGCGTCGTCGGGCGACGCCGCGGCGCGCGCCCGCGCGCTCGACGAGGGGCGCGCGCTGGCGCGGCTGTCGCATCCCAACGTCGTGCCGATCTACGACGTGCTCGAGCACGAGGCCGGCGTGATGCTGGTGATGGAGCTGGTCAAGGGCGAGACGCTGCGCGCCTACGCGGCGGGCAAGCCGGGCGTGCTCGAGCTGGTGCGCGCCTACCGCCAGGCCGGCGAGGGCCTCGCCGCGGCCCACGCCGCGGGCCTGGTCCACCGCGACTTCAAGCCCGACAACGCGATCCTCGCCGAGGACGGCCGCGTCCGCGTGCTCGACTTCGGGCTCGCCCACGCCGACGGCGGCGGCAGCGGCGAGATCGCCGGGACGCCGCGCTACATGGCGCCGGAGCAGCGCGCGGGCGAGGCGCTCACGCCCGCGGTCGATCAGTACGCGCTGTGCGTCGCGCTGCGCGAGGCGGTCGAGGCGCGCGGCGCGGTGCCGCGGTGGCTCGGGCCGATCCTGGCGCGCGGCGCCGCCGATCGAGCCGCCGACCGCTACCCGTCGATGCGGGCGCTGCTCGCCGCGCTCGCGGATGACCCGCGGACCAGGCTGCGTCGGCGCGGCGCGGTGGCGGCGGCGGTACTCGGGCTCGGCGGCGCGGCCGCGGCGTTCGTCGCCGGGCGCGCGGCCTCGGGCGACGACGCCGCGGCGCGGTGCTCGGGCGGCGAGGCGCTGGTGACCGAGGCTTGGGGCGCTCGACGTGCGGCGGTGCGCGAGCACCTGGCCGCGCTCGGCGGCAACTACGCCGCCGACGCCGCGCCCGCGCTCCTCGCCGGGCTCGACGGCTACGCGTCGCGGTGGACGGCGCTGCACCGCGGCGCGTGCGAGGCGCACCACCGCGGCGAGATCTCCGCCGACCTGCTCGATCGCCGCGCCGGCTGCCTGTCGCGGCGGCGCGCCGCGCTCGCGACGATCGGCGAGCTGGCGACGACCGTGACCGCCGACGGGCTCGCTGATCTCGTCGAGGCGGCGAGCGGCCTGCCGGCGCTCGACGCCTGCGACGACGACGCGGCGCTGATGGCCGCCGTCGCGCCGCCGCCCCGCGAGGCCGCGGCCGAGGCGTCCGCGATCGCGGACCTGGTGGCGCGCGTCGACGTCGAGCGCGACGCCGGGCGGTTCGACGAGGCGCGGCGCGACGCCGAGGACGCGGTCGCGCGCGCCGCGGCGCTCGGCTACCGGCCGCTGGTCGCGCGCACGCGGCTGGCGCGCGGCCGCGTCGGCATGGACGTCGACACCCCCGACCGCGGCGCCGCGGACCTCGCCGTGGCGACGCGCGAGGCGATCGCGGTCGGCGACGAGCCGCTCGCGATCGAGGCGTACGCGCGCCAGGCGTGGGCGGTGGCGACGACGAGCGATCCGTCACGCGCGCTCGACGGGCTGCCGCTGATCGAGGCGATGGCCGAGCGCGCGGGCGAGCGCGCCGGGTTCGCGCGCGCGCTGCTCGAGAACAACCGCGGCTCGGTCGCGCTCGCGCAGGGCGACCGGGCGGCGGCGCGCGCGCGCTTCGAGGCCGCGCGCGCCGCCGCCTCGGGGCTCGGCGACGCCGAGGCGATCGAGCTGACCGCGGCGCTGTCGGGCCTGCTGCTGGTGATCGACGAGCCGGACGCGCGGGACGCGATCGCCGCCGAGCTGATCGAGACGCGGACGCGGCTGCTCGGCGCGACGCACCCGCGCACGTTGATCGCGAGGATCAACGCCGGCATGACGCTCGGCGACGACGCGCGCCTGCTCGACGAGCTCGGCGCGGCGTGCGAGGCGATGCGCGCGCGCCACCCGTCGCAGCACGCGATCGTCGCGGAGTGCGGCCTGGAGCTCGCCCTCGTCGCGGCCGCGCACGGCGACGTCGCCGCGGCCGCCGCCTGGGGCGCGCGCGTGCTCGAGGCCGCCGGCGCCGCGCTCGAGCCGGAGGCGGCCGCGCAGGCCCGCGCGTTCGGCGCCCTCGCCACCGCCCCGGCCGACGCCGTCCGGCAGTTCACCGCGCTCGCGGATCAGGCCGCCAGCGCCGGGCCGACGTGGTTCGCGCGGCTGCTCGCCGGTGACGACGCGCTCGGCGCCGCCGTCGCCGCCGTCGCGGCGGGCGACACGGCCACCGCGCGTGCACGGCTCGCGCGCGCGCGCCAGCACTGGGACGAGGCCGCCGAGGCGCCGCCGGCCGCCCGCGAGCGGCGCGCGCGCCTGGCCGCCCGCGTCGAGGGCGCGCTCAAGGGTTCGCGCTGAGCACCTGCGCGCCGCCGGGCCACGCCGCCGGGAACCCGGGGGTCCCCGTGCACGGCGGCAGCGGCTTGCCCGCCGCCTGGCACGTCGCGACGATGTCCGCGGTGAGCCCCGGATACTTCTTCTCCAGGCGATGCTGATCGAGGCAGATCGCGCCCTTCTCGCTCCACACCGCCTCGTAGCTCGACTCGTCGCCGGCCAGCGTCATCCAGGCGTCCACGTTCTCCCAGTGCAGCGGCGTGCCCTGCTCGGTGAACGCGTGGCCGGTGCCACACACGTCCGAGACGTACATCTTCAGGAGCGCCTGGCGCGCATCCCACCCGGCGTCGAGCTTCGGCGTCGCGCCGGCGGTGGTGTGGCGGGTGAGGTGCATCTTCGCGAGCGCGCTGCCGGCGCAGCCGATGTTGAACCAGCCGTCCTTGTCGTTCGTCGTCGTGACCTCCTTGGTCACGGCGTCGTAGCGATCGCCCGCGAACAGCAGCGCCTCGACCGCGTTGGGGAACTGGGTCGACTCCTCGGGCGGGTTCCAGCACAGGTTGGTCACCGGGTGGGTCGAGCCCGGGTTGGTGTACTCGTACTCGAGCTCGTAGGTGTAGTTGGCGTCGGGGTCACCGACCCAGTACTTGGTCGTGAGGTTCACCTGCTTGATGTGGATGCGCAGCGGGTACGCCGCGCCGGGCGCCGACACCTCGAAGTACGCGCCCTCGAGGTCGAAGCCGGTCAGGTCCTTGTAGACCGCCGGGTTGTTCGACCGCGCGGTCAGCTCCGCGCCGGTCACGACGGGGCGGTAGCTGTCGCCCTTCCGGTAGAGGCCCAGCACCCGCACGCCGGCCTCGTTGGGCAAGCCGTTGACGTTGAGCTCGTGGAACTCCCACACGTCCATCACCGGCGAGTTCTCGCCGCAGCCCCAGGTCTTGGGGCACTTGATCACGGCCTCGTCGGTCGTCCCCACCTCGGGCTCCGCCTCGACACACGCAGAGGTGGCCACCCCGGAGGCGAGCACGGCGGCGGCGGCGAACAGGGTGCTGGGCTTCATCATCATGGACTAGAGAGAGCCAGCTCGCGGCGTGACGTTACCGACGTCCGGAAGTCGGGGGTGCGACACCAGGTTGGTCCACTCTGGTCCACCCCGGTGGCGCCTGGTCCACCGCGTAACGCGCCGTTCCGAGGGTCCTCTACCCCGGCCGAATCCCGCTTGACGGGACCGGACCCAAGGAGAGACCCAGATGACCGCTCGCAACCACCCCGCCACGTTCACCCGCCACCTCCGCCGCGGCCTGCTCGCCGCCGCGCTCGCCGTCGCGCCCGCCGCCTGCGTCCAGGAAGAGCGCGTCGAGGTCGAGACCGTCGACCAGGCGATCTCCGGCGGCGCCGCCGATCACACGGCGCCCTACGTCGTCCGCGTCGGCAAGAGCTGCACCGGCACGCTCGTCACGCCGCGCCACGTCCTCACCGCCAACCACTGCATCACCGGCCTCACCGCCAACGAGTTCAAGGAGAGCAAGGGCATGGGCGGCCCCGAGGCCGACTACACGATCTACCTCCTGCCCTACGGCTTCGACTCGATCGACGATCAGGTCTGCGCCGACGGCGCCGAGGCGTTCAACATCCCCGGCACGCCGGTGTTCTGCGCCGACGGCAGCGATCCCAAGCCGGTCGTCCAGAAGTTCGCGCACACCTACGCCGAGAGCGGCCCGGTGATCGTCATGGCCGGCGACAAGCAGCTCGCGCTCGGGCCGTTCGACAACACCCACGACGCCGAGCGCGACCTCGCGATCATCAAGCTCGACAAGCCGGTCCCGGCGGAGGTCGCGACGCCGCTCCACCCGCCGATCCTCGACTGGATGGACCCCTGCCCCGAGAAGGGCGACGTGTTCGGCGCGACGATCGTCGGGTTCAACGGCGGCGCCACCAAGGAGTCGCGGTTCAACAAGCAGCACCACCGCGAGGGCGTCGGCAACACCTACGGCGAGTTCTTCACCCACGAGTGGCTGCTGCCGGTGCCGGTGGTCGATCCCGCGTTCGGCATCGCGTCGCTGCCGTGGTTCGCGAACCAGGCCGTGTTCGGCAACGTCTACGGCGGCATCGAGGGCGGCGACTCGGGCGGCCCGCTGCTCTACAAGACCGTCGACCAGGACGGTCGCAACTACCAGGTGCGGCTGTGCGGCGTCGCCAGCGGCACGTACCCGACGACCGCGTTCGACCTGCTCCAGTGCGGCATCACCGGCGTGTGCTGGGCGGTCGGCCAGCGCCACGTCGCGCTCGACTCCGAGGAGGCGATCGACTGGCTGCTGCCGCGCCTGACCTACGTCAACAAGTTCGGCGACCGCGAGTTCCTCGGCGAGTGCGGCGGCGTCGGCGACGATGTCGACACCAACTGCGACCTCGAGCCGGATGCGTGCGAGCCGCAGGAGGAGGACACCAAGTTCGAGGCGGGCATCAACTGCATCAGCGTCTACGACAACTGACGCGCCGCGCGGCCGCCGCCGGGACGCGCTGGCCCGTCAGGCCCGCGCGAACCGCGCGGCGAACGCGTCGTGGTTGGGCTGGCCCGGCCCGCCGATCACGGCGAACACGACCTCGGCGAACGCATTCGCGAACGCGCCCGCGAGGTGCGTCGCGAACGCGTCGGCGACGAGCGCCGGGTCGTTGCCGAACACGCCGGCGCCCCACGCGCCGAGGACGAGGCGCTCGACCCCGTGCTGCGCGGCGATCGCCAGGACGAACCCGGCGCGGCGCCGCAGCGTCGCCTCGACCGCGGCGGCGTCGAACCGGCCCTGCTGGCGCAGCGCGCCCGCGTTGGGCGCCGGCGCGGTGATCACCGAGGCCAGCACCGGCCGGTCGAGCCAGCCGCCGGCGTCGTCGCGGAAGAACGGGACGCGCGGCGAGAACAGCGCGAGGTCGAGGTAGAGCACCGAGGACGACGCGCGGTTGCGCGCGTAGTACGCGGGCTGCGCGTGCTGGCACGGCACGAGCGCGCTGGAGCGCGCGAGCGCCTCCTCCTGCGCCTGCGCGCCGCCGAGGTAGCCGCCGCCCGGGTTCTTGGCCGAGGCGAAGTTGAGGCACGCGAGGTGGCCGCCCGGCGCGCGGTCCAGGCGCGCGAGCGCCTCGAACGTGCTCTCGCCGGTGACGGTGATCGCGGTGGCGCGCCCGCCGGTGGGCGGGCGGAGCGCGTCGACGCCGAGCTCGTGCAGGGTGGTGCCCGCGCGCGCCGCGGCGATCGCGGCGGCGAGGTCGACGCGATCGCCGGCCGCGGTGACGTAGCCGCCGGCGTCGCACGCGGCGACGGTGTCGCGCGCGATCGCGGCGCGCGCCGCGCCGGGGGAGCCGGGGCAGGGCGCGCGCGACGGAGACGGAGACGGAGACGGAGACGGAGTCGGAGTCGGAGACGGAGACGGAGACGGAGACGGAGACGGAGACGGAGACGGAGACGGAGTCGGAGACGGCGTCGGGAAGTCGATGAACGCGGGCGGCACGTGCGCGGTGAGCCACACGCCGTTGGCCGAGACCTGGAACCGGTGGCCGGCCGTGGCCGCCTCGTCGGCGCGGATCACGAGCACGACCGGCCGGCCGCGGCGACCGCCGACCTGCGTCGCGGTCCGCGCGTCAGCCGACAGGTGGACCGCGTGGCGCGCGCGCGGGCGCAGCCCCTCGGCGCGGATGGCGTCGAGCGCGGCCGCGACGGTGCCGTGGTACAGGCGCGCCGGCGGCGTCGCGTCGGGCAGGCCGAGCTCGACCTCGACCGAGTGGCCCTGGTTGGCGCGGATCCGCGCGCCGTCGGGCGACAGCGCGTACCGCTGCTTGTCGGAGCCGGCGACGATCGCGTGCAGCTCGTCGGCCGTGATCACCACGCCGTGCGCGGCGCACGCCGCGAGCAGCGCGGCGACGTCGGTCCAGCCGGCCTCGTCGAGCACGAGGCCGATCCGCGCCGGATCGTGGCGCAGGACGAGGGACAGGAACTTGCTGGTGCGGGTGGCAGACATGACACGGACGGCCTCTCTCGTACCGTGTCCGATAGTGTCATGTCAACACTAAGAAGTCAGGGCGAACCTGGAACGGCGACTCACCACGGCGGCGGCCCTCACGTTGACTCCCGTGCACCGGGTCGGAGTATCTCTTCATCATGCCGCGATCGCACTCGCGCTCGTGCCACGGCCGTCCAGACGAGGGCGCGCGGTGAGCGATAACCCGGCCGCGCCTGGCGCGGGCGACACCCGGGCCGCCGATCCGACCGGGGCGGATCCTCGCGGCGTCTTCGTGATCCGCCCCGGGGCCGAGCCTCGAGCCGTCCGCCAGTACACGGTCTCGGCCGGGACGAAGCGCACGGCCGCCCATGCGCTGATCCAGACCGTCGACGACGTCGAAGACAGCCGAGAGGTCAACGAGTGGACGCTGGCCGTCACGACCACCGCACAGGCGATGGTCTTCGACGTCAAGGTGACGAGTGGCCCTCGGGCGGGCATGACGGATACCTGGTCGATCGACGATCGCGGGCTCCTCGCGCGTGTGGCGAGCGACGGGCCGGGGGGCGTGATGCGCGAGGCGTTCGCGGCGCCGCTGCTCCCGCTGCTGCCGCGCGAGGCGATCGGGCCAGGCGCACGATGGAACGCGCCGGCAGCGATCTTCCTGGATGCCTCGCATCCCGCGCACGCGAGCTCGATCGCGTGGGAGCTGATCTCGACGGACGCAGGTGGGATCACGGTCCGCGGGACGGTCAGCTCGCAGCCGCAGCGAATCGAGGGCAGCGACCCGCCCCTGGAGGTCTCCGTCACCGGTCGGATCGACTCCGCGTTCGACCTCGCCACGCTCGTGGGATGGGGCGCGATGCGGCTCGAGGTCCGGATCGCGCCGCCGGGCGCCACGCCGCCGCCCCAGCTGGTCTACGGGGTCCTGCTCGAGCACCGCTGACCGCCCTGACCGCGCTCCCGACATGGCGTCCGGGTTGCGGCCATTCGTCCGGCCGCCGGACGGCGCGCGACGACGATCCGCGGAGTTGGCGCGGCACGACGGGTGCTCCTGGGGCGGGCAGGAGGTTCCCCACCCATGTCGAATCACGAGAAGAAGCAGAAGGCGATCGCCGAGGCGATCAAGGCGATCCAGAAGCAGTTCGGCTCGGGCTCGCTGATGCGGCTCGACGGCAAGGACGTGCAGCAGGTCGAGGTCATCCCGACCGGCTCGGTCGCGCTCGACGTCGCGCTCGGCTGCGGCGGCCTGCCGCGCGGCCGCATCATCGAGATCTACGGCCCGGAGTCGAGCGGCAAGACGACGCTCACGCTGCACGCGATCGCCGAGGCCCAGGCCGCCGGCGGCGTGTGCGCGTTCATCGACGCCGAGCACGCGCTCGACACCCAGTACGCGCGCCGGCTCGGCGTCCAGCTCGACGACCTGCTGGTGTCGCAGCCCGACTGCGGCGAGCAGGCGCTCGAGATCTGCGACACGCTCGTGCGCACCGGCGCGATCGACCTGATCGTCGTCGACTCGGTCGCCGCGCTGACGCCGCGCGCCGAGATCGAGGGCGAGATGGGCGACGCCCACATGGGCCTGCAGGCGCGGCTGATGAGCCAGGCGCTGCGCAAGCTCACCGCGGTCGTGTCGCGGACGCGCACGAGCGTGGTGTTCATCAACCAGCTGCGGCAGAAGATCGGGCTCGTCTTCGGCAACCCGGAGACGACCACCGGCGGCAACGCGCTCAAGTTCTACTGCTCGGTGCGGCTCGACATCCGCAAGAAGAAGCCGATCAAGCGCGGCGAGGAGGTGATCGGCTCGGAGGTGAAGGTCAAGGTCGTCAAGAACAAGCTCGCCGCGCCGTTCCGCGAGGCCGAGTTCGAGATCCTCTACGGCACCGGCGTCAACAAGACCGGCGAGCTGGTCGACACCGCGGAGAAGGTCGGGCTGCTCGAGAAGTCCGGCTCGTGGTACGCGCACGAGGGGAACAAGCTGGCGCAGTCGCGCGACAAGATGCTCGCGCACCTCGACGAGCACCCGGCGCTGGCCCAGCAGCTGCGCGACGCCCTCGTCAAGCAGGCGCGCGCGGTCGCGGCCGGGATCGCGCCCGGCGGGAACGGGGTGACGCCGTGAAGACGCTGCGCGCCACCCTCGCCGAGGCCGCGTTCGCCGACGCCCCGCCCGCCTCCGGCGCCGGCGGCCGGCTCGCGCTCGACCCCGCGCTCGCCCAGCGCCTGCTCGAGGAGCTGATCTACGAGCGCGTCCGCACCCAGGTCGACCTGTTCGAGCTGACGTGCTTCGAGGTCGAGCTCGACACCAGCATCGAGCGCGTCATGACCGATCTCGCGGGCATGTCTGGCGACGACGCGCCGCCGGGCGCGGTCGCCGGCGTGCTCGTCGACGGCGCGTGGCGCCGGCTCGAGGCCGAGTGGCGCCACCTGCGCGCCGCGGCCAGCGGCGACGACCCCGACGGCTGCCCGATCTGCGCCGCGCTCGACGCGTGCGGCGCGGTCGACGTCACCGCGGACGTCATCGGCCACGAGCCGCTACGCCCGCGCCCGGGCAAGCGCGCGCGACGCGCGCGGCGTTCCGGCCGGGCGTGACGGGCGGGCGGGCCCGGGCGGGCGCGCCGAAGCCCGCCCGCCAGGCTGTCGCCCCTTGGGGTGCGGAGATCGGAGTCCCCGATCTGCCCGACCTCGACATCCGATGGTGAGTAGCGCTTGGGCTCTCCGTGCACACTGCGCCGCGCCCGCGCCCCTGATCCTGCTCGATCACACAGTAGGCGACGGCACCGCCGGCGGGGGGAGGTGCACAATGCCGCGCATGAAGCTCCGCCTCGCCTCGTGGTCGACCATCCTCGCGCTGGGCCTCGCGCTGGGCCTCGCCGTCGCCGCGCCGGCGTGCGGAGGACCAGCGGCCACGTCGGCGCCGGCCGCACCGACGCCCGCGCCCGAGCCCGACCCGTACGGCGTCGTCGTGCTCGACCCCGGCGCCGAGCCGCGCGCGCCGCGGCGCGTGCAGGTGCCGGTCGGGACGCGGCGCGCCGTGGCGCACGCGATGGAGTTCTCGGCCGAGGGCGCGTCGCCCACCGCGATGCGCACGAGCTGGACGCTCGAGGTCACCGCGGCGGAGCCCCCGGCGATGACCGTGGCGATGTCGGTCGACGACGGCCCGCTCGCGGGCGCGCGCGGGCAGTGGACGATCGACGAGCGCGGGCACCTGTCGCCGCCCACCGACGGTGACGGCGCGCGGATGGTGCTGCAGCAGTCGATGGTCGAGCACCTGATCCCGACGCTGCCGCGCGAGGCGATCGGCCCCGGCGCGCGGTGGACCACGCCGGCGCTGATGAGCCCCGGCGTCGGCGAGGCCGGCCTGCCGGGCACGATCACGTGGGAGCTGACCGCGGCGGACGGCGCGCGGGTCACGCTCGCCGGCGCGCTCGAGGTCCCCGAGACCACGACACCGTTCCGGGACCAGACGATGCACATGTCGAGCACCGGGACGCTCGCGGTCCAGCTCGATCTCGCGACGCTGGAGGGCGAGGTCAGCCTCGACATGGCGCTCGCGATCCGGGTCGGCGACGGCGAGCAGGCCCATCGCATGGCCTCGACGGCGCGCGTGTCGGCGACGTTGCGGTGATCCGGGGTGCGTCAGGTCGGCGGTGACGCGGCGTCTGCGGCCCGGGCCGCGCCGCGCGGCGCGTCGTCGAGCACGAGCCGCCCGAGGTCGGAGCGCGCGATCAGCCGGCTCAGCGCGATCGGGCGGATGCCCCTGGACTCGAGGAACGCCTGCACGTGCCGGGTGTCGGCGACGCGGACGATCACGTTGGCGCCAAACCGCCAGCGATCGCGGAACAGCAGCGCGCGCTCGATGTTCGCCGCGTCATCGTCGGTGCACAGCAGCACGGTCGGCTCGGCCTCGCCGGTGTGGGCGATCGCCGCGGCGAACACGTCGGGGTCGGCGATGTCGCCCTGGACCGCGATCAGCTCGCACAGCCCGCGATCGCCGTAGGCGCGCTGCATGTGGCGGCACTTGCGGTCGGCGGCGCGGTCGAGCAGGACGACGCGCTGCAGGGTGCGCGCCTCGCCGACGCCGTGCGCGAGCACGACGGCGCGCCCGAGCGCGCCGAAGCCCGCGATCACCAGCACCGGCGCCGGCGGCGTCAACGCCGCCGCGGCGCGCTCGTAGGGGTTGATCAGGCGGATGTCGCCGAGCGCCGCGCCCGCGGTGGTGGAGTCGGTCGTCGCCTCCCAGAAGTCGGGATCGGTCACGACCGCGACGGCGCGGAGCCCGCGTGACGCCGCGAGCTCGAGCGCGACGCTGCACGCCGTGATGTTGCGGAACCCGTCGTCGCCGGCGGCGACGACGCGGCGCGCCGCGTGGACGCCGGCGGCCTCGAGCGTCGTGCGCAGGGTCGGATCGCCGCGTACGACCGGCCAGCGGCCGTGGTACCAGTCGCCGAGCTGGCCGCTGTCGTCGATGATCACGACGTCGGTCGCCACGCCGTCGAGGCTCGCGAGCAGCGCCGAGGCGTGCTTGCCGTGGCCGGCGACGATGACGTGGCCGCGGAGTCGGCGCGCGCGGCGCTCGGGCCCGCCGAGATCGCGCCACAGCGCGCGGACGTAGTTGTAGGCCGTCGCGCCGGTGAGCGCGGGCGCGGCGAAGTACAGCGCCCACAGCAGGGCGACCCAGCCGTCGCTGCCGCGCGCCGGGTACCCGTCATTGTCGAGGAGGAACAGCCGGATCGCGGCGTAGACGGCCGCGGCGCCGTCGAGGCGCGCGCCGCCCGACAGCTCGACGTGGTGGAACGCGGCGATCGCCAGCGCGAGCGAGGCCGCGGCCGCGACGGCGATCGCGACGCGGGCCGCGCGCGGCAGCGCGTCGTCGGGCTCGTCGGCGAAACGGGTCGTCATGGCAGGCGCGTGAACCGCAGGCCGTGCGTCATCGTCTCGTCGCTCCCACCGATGCCGCCGCGCACCGGGCCGGTCGCGTCGACGCACAGCTCGCTCCACGACGTGTTGCCGGGCCACCGCGCCTCGCCGTGGGCGCACCACGCGCCGCCCTCGGCGTAGACACGGGTGCGGATCTCGCCCTCGTCCATCGGCTCGACGTGCTCCTCGGCGGTCGCGGGCAGCGCGAGCAGCGGCGTGTCGCCGGGCTCGGCGCCGATCGCGTCGCCCGGCGACGGCTCGGTCGTGAGGTACCACAGGCCGCGCGAGGTGCCGGCCCACCACCCGGCGAGCGCGCCGGAGGCGGTCGCGTCGAGCCCGCCGTCGCACCACAGCAGCGCCGCCTTGCCGTCGGCGAGCGGGCGGACCTCGGTCACCTTGCACGACGCCTCGCCGGGGAACGTCTCGTCGCTGACGACGGCGCCGGTGTCGTCGAGGGCGCGCTCGCGGTGCTCGAGCGCGAACCGCCACGTCGTCCCCTCGACGAACAGCGCGAGGTCGGGCGCGGACAGCGCCGCCGGCGCGGGCGAGGCGGCCGCGCCGCTCGTGCCTGTCTGCGTCGCGGGCGAGGTCGACGGGCCGCACGCGGTTGCAGCGAGCGCCGCGGCGAGCGCGGCCACGCGGAGCAGTTCCCCCATGTGCACGCATCGTACACGTCCGCTGTGGGAGAGGGGCGCACCGGGGCCGGCGCACCCGCGCGCCGGCGAAATCCCCGTGGGCGCGGCGACGGATCGCGGGCTCAAGTGCGCGAAGGTCGCGCTGGATCGCCCGATGCAAACAGGGAGCGGCGAGGAGGAACCCCATGCGCCCCACGCTCGCGCTCGTGCTCGCGCTGCTCGCCGGCCCCGCCGGCTGCGCGTTCGACCCCGCCGGCGCCCCGATGTCGGAGCCGCCGGGCGACCCCGGTGGCGACCTCGACCCGCTCGGGCCGGACGCGGGCCCGGCGCCCGACGCGGCGCCGAGCGGCGCCGAGCCCGACGCGGCGCCGAGCGGCGACGAGCCCGACGAGCCCGACGAGCCCGACGAGCCCGACGAGCCCGACGGCCCCGACGGCGAGCCCGACGAGCCCGACGGCCCCGACGGCGAGCCCGACGACGACGAGCACGACGGCCCCGGCGGCGGCGGCCCCGGCGGCGGCGGCCCCGGCGGCGACGGCCCCGGCGGCGGCGGCCCCGGCGGCGGATGAGCCGACCTGCCTCCGCCTCCGCCTCCGTCCCCGCCTCCGCCTCCCCGCTCATCTTGCTGAGCAGGCCCGAGCGCCAGCGAGGGCCGTCTCGAAAGGACGCCCCCGCCTCCGTCTCCGCCTCCGCCCCCGTCTCCGCCTCCGCCTCCGTCTCCGCCTCCGTCCCCGTCCTCGCCACCCGGTCCGTTCGCCCCGAGCCGGGCCGAGCGCAGCGAGGCCCGAGTCGAGGGGCCAGCCTTCCCCGCGCTCGTTCCGCGGGCGAGCCGTCAGCCGGACCGCTCGACTCTTCGCTCACCGCTGCGCGCACCGCGCCGCTTCGGGGCGAGCGGAGCACGCGACGCGTGCGAGTGATCGGGCGAGCTGGGCGGCGCTGTTCGCTCGAAGCACCGACCAGCCCGGCCGGCGCCGCGGCTCAGTTCACGCAGCGCGCGCCGCTGACCGCGCGCGCCCGCGACCACTGCCACATCGGGTCCCAGTACTGCGCGCGCAGGCCCGCGGCCGCGCCGGCGTCGTCGACGATGTAGCCGTACTCGGTCAGGCCCGCCGGGTAGACGTTCTGCGAGCCGATGTAGAACGTCACGTCGTCGACGAACACCAGCTTGGCGTGGTTGCCCGGCGCGCCGCCGGTCGGCCAGGTGTCGTCGCTCGACGACCGCACCGGGCCGACGAACAGCCGCTGGCACAGCATCGTGTCGAGGGTGGCGCCGCTCGGCGCGCCCGGCTGCTGCGTCACGCGCTCGCGGATCTGCTGCGCCACGTCGTCGAGCGACCAGCCGTTGGCGTACGGCGCCTGCGACGGGCCGAGCCCGCCGACCGAGGCCTCGGGGCTCGACACGACGATCTCGACGCGCACGCCGCGCAGGATCGCCGCCGCCATCGCGTCGAGCGCCTCCTCCGGCCAGTCACCGTACGGGATGCCGATCACCGGCAGCTTCACCGGGCCGATGTCCTGCTGCGAGATCCGGATCGACGAGGTCGCCGCCTCCATCATCGCGACGAGCGCGAGGTCGCCCTGGTTGGCGTCGTCCTGCGCGTCGACCCACGCCAGCCGGCCCGCGCCGATCACGGTCGCGGCGCCCGCGCCCGCGGTCGCCGCCGGCAGCGCGATGTCGCCGGGGCACTTGCTGTCGATCCGGCCGCTCTTCCACGTGTTCGACCACACCGAGCCGGTCAGCCACGTCAGCCACGACTTGTGCGCGCACGTCCACCGCCACTGCACGTCGGCGAACCGGTGCGCGTCGCGCGCCGCCGGGCCGGTGACGCGCATCGACAGATCGTGCACGGGCTCCTGGTCGAGGTAGTGCTGCGACCACAGGTTGTGGCCGCCGACGAGCGCGGTCTTGCCGTCGATCGCGACGATCTTCGAGTGGTTCCACGACGGCGGCAGGTTGCTCGAGCGGTAGTGCCCGGCCGAGACCTTGAGCGTCGACGACGACGGCAGGTCGCGGGTGAGGCCGCGCAGCACCTCCTCGGAGTCGACCTCGCCCTGGACCGGGAACGTGCCGACGAGCAGCCGGACGTCGACGGTGCGGCCGGCGCGCGCCAGGTACGTCAGCGCGTTGCGCATCGCCGCCATGAACCGGCCGTCGGGCGGCTGCAGCGAGGTGATGTCGACCGCGCGCTGGGCCGAGGTGATCAGGCGGTACAGCTCGTCGAGCAGCGTGACGTCGGAGTGGCCGGTGCACAGCTTGCGCGCGGCCTGGCCGGGCACCTTCACCGTCGACGCGAGCGCCTCGCACTTGCCGGTCGCGCCGCAGTCGGCGTCGACGCTGCAGGTGCGCAGGCCGAAGTCGAGGTCGCAGCCGGCGCCGCTGGTGCACTGCGCGGGGAGCTGCAGCGCCGACAGCGGCCGGCCCCAGTGCGCGGCGGGCGGCGACTGGACGAGCCACCCGGCGGTGAGCTGGTTGCTGTGGCTGACCGTCCACGTGCGGCCGTACTCGCCGGGCGCGGTGGCGTCGAGCGCCTCGATCACCGCGTCGGCGACGTGCGAGACGCCGTCGGGGCTCGGGCCCGGGCCGTCGGCCTTGCCACCGGCGCCGGTGGAGTCGTCGGAGGTCGTGTCGTCCGCGACCGTGGCGTCGTCGACGACGCACGCGGTGGCGAGCAACGAGAGCGAGAGGAAGGCGGCGAACCGGGTCATGCCGCGCCGCATCAGCAACCCCCGGACCAGTCGCGGAACCTACGCTCGCACGGCCCAAGTAGTTGATCTCATGTCAAGTGAGGAGCGGACTCAGCGGCCACCTCGGTTGCCGTGGCAGCAGGAGGCGTCGGCGACGATCAGCGCGGGTGTGGGCCGAACGGCGCTCGCCGCGCGCGGTGGCGACTCGAGCTGCTAGCGTCGCGCGCGCATGCGCACCGAGATGATCGATCTCCCCGGCGGCCGGTTCCAGATCCTGCGAGCCGACGCCGCCGACGCGGACGCGCCGCTGGTGATCGTGCTGCACGGCTTCCCCGACCACCCGCCGACGTTCGCGCCGGTGATCGAGGCGCTCGCCGCCGGCGGCTACCACGTCGTCGCGCCGTGGCTGCGCGGCTACGCGCCGTCGCCGCTCGCCGGCCCGTTCCACGTCGACCGGCTCGCCGACGACGTGCTCGACCTCGCGACCGCGCTCGGCCACGAGCGGTTCGCGCTCGTCGGCCACGACTGGGGCGCGGTGATCACGTACGCCGCGTGCTCGCGCGCACCCGAGCGGGTGCGCGCCGCGGTGACGATGGCCGTGCCGCACCCGATGGCATTCCTGCGATCGATCGTCACCACCGGCCAGCTCGCGCGCAGCTGGTACATGCTGTTCTTCCAGCTCCCCGGCGCGCCCGCGGTGGCGCGCGCCCGCGACCTGGCGCTGATCGACCGGCTGTGGCGCCGGTGGTCGCCCGGCCACCGGCTCGCCGAGGACGAGCGCGGCGCGCTCCACGCATGCCTGCGCGCGAGCTGGCCGGCGCCGCTGCTCTACTACCGCTCGCAGCTGCGGTGGACGCCGGAGATCGCGCGGCCGCTGATCACGCCGCTGCTCCAGCTGCAGGGCGCGGACGACGGCTGCGTCGCGCCGGGCGCGGCGCGCGGCCAGGCCCGCTACTTCGCCGGCCCGTTCGAGGAGGCCGTGCTCCCCGGGGTCGGCCACTTCCTTCAGGTCGAGGCGCCGCGCGAGGTCGCGACGCGCGCGCTGGCGTGGCTGCGCGCGCACGCGCCGGCGTGAGCCACGGCTGCCCGAGGCTCACGCCTCGCGCTCGAGCGGACCGGCCTCGTCGCTGATCACCTGGTGCTCGACCAGGCGCTTGTAGACGCCGGCCGCGGCCATCAGCTCGGCGTGGCGGCCGGCCTCGACGATCTGGCCGCGATCCATGACGAGGATGCGGTCGGCGTCGCGCACGGTCGACAGCCGGTGCGCGACGACGATCGTCGTGCGGCCCTTCATCAGGCGCGCGAGCGCTTGCTGGACCAGGGACTCGGACTCGGCGTCGAGGTTGCTCGTCGCCTCGTCGAGGACGAGCACGCGCGGGTCGGCGAGCAGCGCGCGGGCGATCGCGATCCGCTGCTTCTGGCCGCCGGACAGCTTCACGCCGCGCTCGCCGATCACGGTGGCGTAGCCGTCGGGGAACGACGCGATGAAGTCGTGGGCGTTGGCGTCGCGCGCCGCGCGCTCGATCTCGGCGTCGGTGGCGCCGTCCTTGCCGTAGGCGATGTTGTCGCGCAGCGTGCCGGAGAACAGCACCGGCTCCTGCGCCACCAGCGCCATCGCCCGGCGCAGCTCGCCGAGGCGCACGCGCCGCACGTCGACGCCCTCGAGCTGGACCTCGCCGCCGGTGACGTCGTGGAACCGGAACAAGAGCGACAGGATCGTCGACTTGCCCGCGCCCGACGGGCCGACCAGCGCCACGACCTGTCCTGGCGCCACCTCGAAGTCGACGTGGTCGAGCACCCGCACGTCCGGCCGCGACTCGTAGCTGTACGTCACGTCGCGGAACGCGATCGCGCCGCCGCCGGCGGGCAGCGCGACCGGCGCGTCCGGATCGCGGATGTCGGGCAGCGTGTCGATGATCGCGAACAGCCGCTCGGTCGCGCCGGCGGCGCGCTGCAGCGAGCCCCACAGCCCGGCGAGATCGCCGAGCGAGCCCGCGACCATGAACGTGTAGAGGAAGAACGCGGTCAGCTCGCCGGAGGTGATGTCGCCGGCGATCAGCGCGCGGCCGCCGAGCCAGATCATCGCGGCGATCGCGAGGTAGCCCGCCGCCATCGCCGCCGAGAAGAACGACGCGCGCCACTTCACCATCCGCAGCGTCTGCTGGAACACGCGCTCGACGCCGTCGCGGTAGCGCGATGCCTCGCGGCGCTCGCGCACGAACGCCTGCACCGTCTGGATCGCGCCGATCGACTCCTGGATCGTCCCCGAGATCCCGGCGAGCTCGTCCTGGACCTGCTTGGACATCTTCCGGATCTCGCGCCCGAACCACATCGTGATGAGGAGCAGCGGCGGGACGACCGCCATCATCATCGCGGTCAGCTTCCAGTCGACCCAGATCAACAGCGCCAGCCCGCCGACGAGCTGGACCGCGTTGCGCAGCGCCAGGCTGAGCTCGCTGCCGACGATGTTCTCGACCGTCGTGACGTCCGAGGCGAGGCGGCCGACGATCTCGCCGGTGCGGCGCTCGTGGAACCACGCCATCGGCAGGACCAGGACGCGGTCGACTACGATCCCGCGCAGGTCGGCGACGACGCGCTCGCCCAGCCAGCTCATCGAGTAGTGGCGGATCCACACCAGCACGGCGTGGACGACGAAGATCCCCAGCAGCACGACGACGAGCGCGTCGAGCTTGCCGCTGGTCGGCTCGTTCATCCCGACGTCGACCGCCTGCTTGGCCGCCATCGGATAGATCAGCGACAGGCCCGACGCCGCGAACAGCGTCACGACGGCGATCGCGAACCGCCCCTTGTGCGGACGGATCAGCGCGACCAGCCGGCGCAGCACGCCGAGGTTCTTGCTCTTGCCGTCGTTGGGCAGCGGATCCATCGCGCGGGCACCCTACGCCGGCTGGAGGTCGGAGAAGAAGCGCGCCAGCTCCTCTTCCTTGCGCGCGGCGTCCGCCCGCCCCAGCGCGATCAGCTCGCGCGCCCAGTTGCCGTCGAACAGCAGGTAGGACAAGAGGTCGCTCTCGTGCGACGCCTCGCCCGCGGCGAGCTTGTGGATCAGCCGCCGCGCGAACCCGCTCTCGAGGTAGACGCGGCCCTTGGCGACGAACTCGGCGGCGAGCGCGCCGATGTCGATCGACGGGCGGATGTGCATCGCGTCGATGATCCGCAGCGGCGCGCCGCGCAGTCGCACCAGCTCCTCGTTCATCAGGTCCATGAACGGCGCGCCGAACGCGTTCTGGCCGGCGCGCAGGATCGCGTTGAGCCGCTGCATCCGGTCGAGGTCGTAGTCGGTGCGGTCGAGCATCAGCGCGTTGAGCGCCTTGCCGACGAGGAACAGCGGCTTGGGGTACGCGATCTGGCGCTCGCGCTGCACCGCCTCGCTCTCGGTGGCGACGTGGCGCAGCGAGACCACCAGCACGCGATCGGAGCCGAGGCGCAAGGCCGGCGACATCGGCGTGTTCTGGCGCAGGCCGCCGTCGGTGTAGAAGTCCTCGCCGATCTTCACCGCCGGGAACAGCAGCGGGATCGCGGCGGACGCCAGGACGTGGCGCGGGCCGATCCTCGCGGTGCGGTGCTCGATGAACGGGTCGCGGCTCCACGCCCTGGGCGGCACCGGGTCGCGCGACGACAGGAACACGATCGTGTGGCCGGAGCCGACGTGGGTCGCCGAGATCGACAGCGCGTGGACGTGACCGGCGCGCAGGTTGCGCTCGATGTTGCGCCACGGGATCGCCTGGATCACGAACCGCTCGAGCCCGCTGGTGTCGAGCAGGCCGCCGTAGCGGTAGGTGCCCGGGTCCGGCGGCGGGGGGTCTCCCCCGAGCAGCAAGCGCGAGGCGCGCATCAGGTCGCGCAGCCGGACGCCGATCAGCTGCTCGATGCGCAGCGCGCTCCACGCCTCGACCAGGCGCCGCGCCTGCGTCACCGGATCGTCGTTGGTCGCCGCGACGAACGCGGCGTTGATCGCACCGACCGAGGTGCCGGTGATCACGTCGAGCGGCACCTGATGGCCGAGCTTGCGCGGCAGGTCCTCGCGCAGGTACTGGATGACCCCGGCCTCGTAGGCGCCGCGCGAGCCGCCGCCGGAGAGCACGAAGCCCACCCGGGGTCGCTTGCGAGGTTCGGCCACGCCCCATTGTCGGGCCGGGCGCCGGGCCACCGCAACCCGCCGGCGCCGGAGGTGTCGTGCCTGTCGATGCGCGCCCTGCCCGCCCTCGCCGCCGCCGCCGTGCTGTCGTGGCTCGCCCCCCCGCCCGCGCCGGCCGCGGCCGCGACGCTCGAGGGCGGCGCGCGGGAGACGGCGTTCCACTACGCCGTCGAGCTCGACGGGGTGATCGCGACGGTGACCGAGCGCCTCACGCTCACCGCCGACGCCGACACGGTCGCGGTGTACACGTTCGCGCTGCCGGCCGAGGCCGCCGTCGTCGGGCTGGCGGTGACGCCGCCGGGGGACAGGGCGCAGCGCGGCGTCGCCGTCGACGCCACCGGGGCGATCACGCCGGCGGCGGACGCGGACGTGGTGATCGCGCCGGACCTGGGGCTGGTGCGCCGGCTCGGCGAGCTCGACGACCACGCCGTCGCCTACGAGCTGCGGGTGTGGCCGGTCGGCCCCGCCGGCGACACGGTGGCGGAGGTGACGTGGGTCGCGCCGCTGGAGGTCGACGACGGTCGGCTGGCGCTGCGCGTGCCCGGCCGCGGCGACGGGGACGGCGCGCTCACGACCGCGCGCGGGACGGTGCGGGTGACCCCGCCGCACGGGGTGAAGGCGATGCGCGACCTCCACGCGGGCGGCGACCTGCTCGCGGCCTCGCCGGGCAAGAAGGCGTGGGCGTTCACCGCCCCGCAGCGCGGCGAGCTGCGGATCGACGTGCGGCCGGCGCTCGGCGACGACCCGCTCGTCGTGTGGACCGCGGCGCCGGTGGGCGACGCGGGCGGCGCGGTCGCGGTCGCCGCGCTGCGCCCGCGAGAGGCCGCGCCGGCGGCGGCGATCGAGCGCGCGGTGATCGTCGTCGACGTCTCGGCGATGACCGCGGCCGACGCCGACGACCGCGGCGAGCTCGTCGAGCGCGTCGTCGAGGGCCTGCCGTCGGCGCGGTTCGCCGTCGTCGGCTACGACCGCCGCGCCCACCGCCTGACCGCCGGCTTCGCGCGCACGACCGACGAGGCGGCGGTGCGCGACGCGGGCGACGCGGTGCGCGGCGCCTCGCCGCGCGCGGGCGGCGACCTGCGCGGCGCGCTCGCGCTCGCCGCGGAGCTGCTCGACGCCGACGGCGCGCCCGCGCGCGAGCGCGCGGACCTGGTGGTCGTCGTCACCGACGGCGTGCTGCCGACCGACGCGACCGCCGGGGCGCTCGACGCCGCGCTCGGCGGCGGCGCGACGGTGTCGGCGGCGCTGCTGGTCGACGACGCAGGCGGCCTCCCCGCCGTGGACAGCGCGCTGCGCGAGCTGGTGGCCGCGCGCGCCGGACACGTCGTCGTGCTCCGTCGCGGCGAGCTGCTGACGCGCGGCGCCCGGCTCGCCGGCGAGCTCGCCGCGCCGCCGACGTGGTCCATGACCGGCGTCGACGCGGGCGCGGCCGACGTCCGGCTGGACCTGCCGCCGGCGCTGCCGGCGGGCGGCGGGGCGATCGCGTTCGGCTGGTACGCGGGCGAGGCGCCGACGAAGCTGCGGGTGGAGACCTCGGCCGGCGCGCTGGTCGCGAAGAAGTCGAAGCTGCGCCACGCCGCGGCGCTGGCGACCCGCCACGCGTCGTTCTACGCGCCGGGCGTCCACGGCGAGGGCACCGAGGCGGCCGACCGCAACGTCGCGCGGCTCGAGCGGCGCGTCGCCGTGGTCGGCGCGTGGACCTCGCTCGTCGCGGTCGATGGCCGCGACGAGCTGGCGGCGGCGCGCGCCGCGCTCGCCGCCCGCGGCGGCACGTTCGCGCGGATCGCGCCGCCCGGCGAGGGCGAGCTCCGCGTCGACGACGGCGTGGTCGACGAGGTCGCGCAGGCGCTGCGCCCCGGCCCGCTCGCGCGCCAGGACCCTGCGGAGCGGATCCGCACCGACCTGCTGACGTCGCAGCTGCTGCCCGCGGCGCGGCGGTGCCAGCAGGCGCAGCTCCGCGCCGGCGGGGCGCGACAGGGCCAGCTCCGGCTCGAGATCGAGATCGCGCGCACGGAGGTGATCGCCGTCCGCGCGACGTCATCGGCCGGCGCGAGGAAGATGACCGACTGCGTGACCGAGGCGGCGTACGAGCTGAAGATCGCCAGCTACACGCTGGAGGATCCCGACGCGATCACGCTGATCCGCTACCCGCTGCGGTTCGCGCCGGGCCGATCGGGCGATGACGCCGACGGCGGCGCGGCCGCGGACGGCGACGCCGACGCCGACGCCGACGTCACGCTCGACGACGACGACGACGGCGGCCCGGCGCGGGTCGCCCCGCCGACCGACGTCGAGGACCCGCTGGGTGGTCTGCGCGAGCGCGACCGGTGATGCGCCGGGCGCCGCGCCGGTGGCGCGCTCAGCGCGCGACGGGCTCGAGCGGGACGCCGACCTCGTCGCGGAAGAACGCCTCCCACCTGGGGAACACGACGTCGTACGCCTTCATCTTCCTCGCGTAGAGCTTCTCGAGCTTCTTGCCGTCCTCGGGCAGCGCCTCGTACGGCGGCCACACCAGGATGTCGCCGCACGAGAAGCACACGTTGATCGACGCGACCGGCGTCTGGCCCGCGTACAGCACGACGGCGTGGCGCGGGAACGGGCACTTCGACACCTCCATCTCGCCGCGCGTCTCGATCGTCCAGCCGACCGCGCGCTGGCCCTGCTCGACGGTGAGCGGGTAGCGCTCGACGAGCTTGGGGCTCCAGCCTTGCTCCGCCGTGTACACGTAGAGCGGGATCCGCGGCCCGTACTCGACGTGGTTGAACGTGATCGCCTCCGCGCGATCCCACGCGGTGAACGGCCACGTCGCGATCGCCGGCGCCGCGTCCGGCGGCGGCCCGGCCGGCGCCGCGTCGGCGACGACCGCCGCGACCGCCGCGTCCGCGGCCACGACCGCGACCGGCGCGGCGTCGGCCGGCGCGGGCGCCGTGGCGACGCCGCGCTCGCCGCCCGCCGCCGGGTCGCGCGACCTCGCGTCCTTCCCGCACCCGACGACGAGCAGCCCGACCAGCGGCAGGATCCAGCGCATCATGGGCCGATCATACGCCGGCTCGCCCGGTCCGCGCTGTCGCGCGGGCGGGACGCCGCGTCGCACCCGGCCGCCCGCGCTCAGGGCGCGTCGATGGCGACATAGAACGTCGCCAGGCACATCTCGTCGGTCGTGCCCTCGCCCCAGTGCACGTCGCGCGGCGCCTGCTGCTCGCCGCCGACGAACGGCTGGTTCTGGGCCGAGTTGTCCCAGTTGCACTCGACGCGGAGCTGGTCACCGGGCGCGAAGTGGACCGGCTCGCGCAGGCCGTAGCTGCCCTGCCAGTGAAAGTTCCACTGCTCGATGCCGAGCAGGCACTCGCTGCCGCCGGCCGCGCGCACGATCGACGCGGTCGCGGACCGCCCGAGCTGGTGCATGTGCAGCCCCGGCGAGTAGATCGTGAAGCCGCGGTTCTCGGTGAGGAACGGCGTCGGGTCGAACTGGAACGCGTGGGTGACGTCGTCGTCGCCGGCGGGGATCGTCATCCCGGTGCCGTTGAGCCAGTTCGGGTTGGCCCACGGCATGATCATCGCGACCTGCTCGACGGAGTCGTCGATCCGGAACTCGACCGCGGTCAGGTCCGGATCGACGCCGGTGTCGAGCACGTTGTTGATGTTGTAGTGGACCTGGAGAATGACGGCAGAGCCGGGCTCGACGAGCAGGCCGGTGCCGTCGGGGAAGTCGGTGCCGAGCGTGCCCGGCGCCCACCCGCCGAGCCACACGCCGCGCGAGGACCCGCCGGGGCCACCGAAGCAGGTGTAGCCGTCGCCGGCCTCGTCGGTGTCGAGCTGCTGGTACTCCGCGAGCTGCGCCGGCGACGCGTAGAACGCGATCACGTGGTGGACGATCTTGGCGTTGCCGGGATCGGCGCGGAACCCGGTGACGTACTGCTCGGTCGCGCCCTCCCACGGGATGACGAAGCAGCGGTAGTCGTCCGGCGTGTCGGCGTTCGCGGCCGGCATGTACGCCGCGGGCATCTCGAGGCGGACGTCGACGCGCGACAGCCCGGTGTCCTCGACGTCGAGCGGCGCGCCGGGGCTCGCGGCGTCGCCCTCGACCATCCCGCCCTCGACCCAGGCGGCGATCGTCGCCTTCTGCTCGGCGGTGAGCGAGCGGTCCGCCTTGTACTCGTTGCAGTCGGCGTCGGGCGGCCACGGCGGCATGATCCCGAGCTCGACCGCGAGCGACGCCTCGGGGCCGTAGGTGCGCGCCTCGTCGAAGTCGTCGAGCTCGAACGGGCCGATGCCGTCGGCGCTGTGGCAGTTGACGCACTTCGCGTCGAGGATCGGCTTGACGTGCTGGTAGTACGTCACCGCGGCGGTGTCGCCGGCGTCGATGTCGTCGTCGTCGTCGTCGGAGCCGCCGCCGCCGCAGGCGACGAGGAGCGAGAGCGGCGCGGCCGCGAGCAGGGTGAGCAGCGGGGCTGGCCGCGAGGGCCGGATGGGCGACATCGGGGCGTGATCGTGACAGAGCTGTTGACCGTTGGTCAATAGCCTTGTCACGCGGTCCGCCGGTAGTGGCCCTCCATCACCGTCGCCCAGGCATGCCCATCGGTGGAGCGCTCGATCCGGAAGCTGAACCGATCGTCGCCGTGCAGCGCGTAGACGTAGCGATGATGCCCGAGGTCGCCCTGGTTCTGGAAGGTGAGGACGTCTCCCACCCACGGCCCGGCCGCGGTGACCGGCGCGGGGGTCGCCGAGTCGACCCAGTACATCGTGCACGTCTCCGTCCCGGGCACGACGCCGTAGACGCCGTGCCCGCGGAACACGACGCGGCCGTCCTGGACCTGCTCGTAGTCGTGCAACAGGAAGCGGTCGTCGAGCACGCGCGAGGTGAACCGGCCGAGCGTCGTGCCGCCCGGCGACGTCTCCGGTCCCTCCCACGCGCCGGCGAACCGGGCGAGGCGCGCGTGCGCCGCGGTCGAGGTCGACATGGGCGGCATTGCACCGCAGCCGCGCGCGGCGATCAACCCGGGGCCGGAGCCGGGGCGGGCGCCGGGGCGAGCGAGCGCAGCGCGGCCTCGGTCGCGTCGTCGGCCGGGAAGTAGCTCTCGATGTGGAGGTCCTCGGCGGTGACGTCGAGCGGCGTGCCGATCGACGTCAGCATCGTGAACAGGCGCAGCTCGAGGCCGTCGGGCGCGCGCAGGTGGACGAGCGCGAACGGCGCCGCGGGCGTGCCGACGGGCGCGGCGCGCCAGTCGGCGGGGACGCCGGGGAGCGCGAGCAACGCGGCGAGCAGGCGGCGGCGATCGTCGTCGCCGGGCGCCGCGGCGATCTCGCGGTGCAGGCGCGCGACGAGGTGACCGGCGAGCTCGTGCCAGTTGACGAGGTACGGGCGCAGCGCCTCGGGGTGGAGCGTGCCGAGCAGGAGGTTGCGCATCGCCGCCGTGCCGTCGGGCGTGCGCGGCGGGAACCGCGCGATCAGCCGCGCCGCGCCGTCGTTGAGCTGGACGACGTTCCACAGCCGGTCGACGACCACCGCGCCGAACGCGTGCAGCGCCAGGAGGTGGTCGATCGCGCGGCGCAGGTGGCGCAGCTCGTCGCCGTCGAGCGGCGACGCGGCGTACGCGGGCGCGAACCCGGCCGCGAGCAGCAGCGCGTTGCGATCGCGCAGCGGCACGTCGAGCGCGCCGGCGAGCGCGACCACCAGCTCGCGGCTGGGCTGGGCGCGACCGTTCTCGACGAAGCTGAGGTGGCGCGGCGACACGCCGGCGCGCCCCGCGAGCGCCTCCTGGCTGAGCTGCCGGGCGGTGCGCCAGGTGCGCAGGTGGTGACCGAACGGCGCGGCGGCGGGCATCGTGGCACCACGCTAGCAGGCGGCGCGCCGCGCGATCCTTACCTGGCAGGTCATGGTGGCGCCGCGCGCGCCGCCCTATCCAGGGAGCATGACCAAGCCCCTCGGAATCGTCGCCGCCCTCGTCCTGCTCCCGTTCGCCGCGTGGTCGACCTGGCTCGCCGCCGACACCGGCTACTTCGAGTTCCTCCGGCTCGCCGGGCGCGAGCCGTGGGCGCTGCAGCTGCTGATCGATCTGGTGCTGTCGTGCGCGCTGTTCACGCTGTGGCTCGTGCCCGACGCCCGGCGCCGCGGCATCGCGGCCTGGCCGTACCTGCTCGTCACGCTCGCGGCGGGCTCGATGGGCGGCCTGGCCTACCTCGTCCACCGCGCGGTCGTCGCGCATCGCGCGGGCGCGGGCGCGGCGCCGTCAGTCGGTGCGCTCTCGCAGGTACGCCAGGGCGCCCGGTAGATCGCGCACCATACAGAGCACCGTGTCGATCGCCGCGGAGTGGACGTAGCGCCCGCCCTCCCAGCGATCGATCTGCTCGACCGTCACGTCGAGCATGCGCGCGAGGTCCTCGCGCGCGAGCGCCCGACGACGGCGCAGCGCGCGCAGCTGGGACGGCGTCATCAGCTCGTGGCGCGCGCGGTACACGTCGAACGCGCGCTGCTCGTGACGCATCGCGTCCCTCGCGACGATCCGACGCTCGCCACACGCCTCGCACTGCCGGACCGGGACCCCGCCCAGCTTGACCGCCTCACCATGTATCACCGTCGACCAGTCCCCCACGAGGGCGCGCATCTGTCCGCCGCACGAGGTGCAGGCGGCACCGGTGGCCGCGGGACGACGAGCCGATCGCCGCTGCGCGCTAGTGCGAGCCATGGGCTTCTTCCTCTCCGTCCTCATGGAACGAGACTACGACGAAGGCTTCGCGCGCGACCAGCTTGATGTAGAGCCTCAGCCCGGCCACGACCGGCTTGAACACGTAGAGCGGGGCACCGCCCCGGCGCGACCGGACGCGATGATGGAAGTCCGTCTCCGTCAGGCACGCGATCACGTGGCATGCGTCGACCACTGACAGGGACAGCGCCGCCAGCTCGTCGCACGCCTTCTCGGTGAGCTCCAGCTCGAGCCGGACGGCCGCGACCTGCAGCCGTCGCAGCACCTGCGTCATCCGCGGCGACACGTCACGTCCCCGGCGCCCGCGGCGCGAGCGCGAGGCGCGGCGGGCCACCGGGCGCAGGGTCCGACTCCAGCGCCCGGTAGCTCGCCGCTTCGAGGATGTGGTCGCGGTCGATCGTGTCGTCGCCGAGCAGGTCGGCGATCGTGCGGGCGACCTTGATCATGCGATCGATCGTCCGCGCGGTGAGGCCGGCGCGGACCTGGCACAGGCGCGCGAGCGCGGCCTCCGCGCCGGCGGTGAGCGCGCAAGTCGCGCGCATCACGCCGGGCGGCATCTCGGCGTTGGTGCGGACGCCGTGGGGCGCGAGCCGCGCGCGCTGGCGGTCGCGCGCCTCGATCACCCGCGCGCGGATCGCCGCCGAGCTCTCCGCCGGCGCGGCGTCGCGCAGCTCGGTGAGCGCGACCGAGCGCACCTGGACGTGCAGGTCGATGCGGTCGAGCAGCGGGCCGGACAGCCGGGCGCGGTAGCGATCGATCGCGCCGGCGCTGCACGTGCAGGCCCGCACCTGCGAGCCGAGCCAGCCGCACGGGCACGGGTTGGCCGCCGCGACGAGCAGGAACGACGCCGGCAGCCGCACCGTGCCGGCGGCGCGCGCGATCGTCACGCAACGGTCCTCGAGCGGCTGGCGCAGGCCCTCGAGCGTGAGCCGCGTGAACTCGGGCAGCTCGTCGAGGAACAGCACGCCGTGGTGGGCGAGCGAGATCTCGCCCGGGCGCGGCGGTGAGCTGCCGCCGAGCAGCGCGGCGGCGCTGACCGTGTGGTGCGGCGCGCGGAACGGCCGCTCCTCGATCAGTCCGTGCTCGGCGAGGCCGATCGCCGAGTAGATCTGCGTCGTCTCGAGCGCCTCGTCGTGCGTCATTGGCGGCAAGATCGTCGGGACGCGGCGGGCGATCATCGTCTTGCCGATGCCCGGCGGGCCGGCGAGCAGGACGTTGTGCCCGCCGGCGACGGCGACCTCGAGCGCGGCGCGCGCCTGGGCCTGGCCGCGGACCTCGGACATGTCGACGCCGGCGGCGCGGCGCGTCGGCTTGCGGCGCGCGCGCCCGGCGCCCAGCGTGCCGGTGCCGGCGAGCGCGGCGACGACCTCGCTCAGGTGCGCGGCCTCGTAGACCTCGATGCCCTCGACGACGACGGCCTCGCCCGCGCACGCCGCGGGCACGAGCACGCCGCGCAGCTCGCGCCGGCGCGCCAGCATCGCCGCGGCGAGCACGCCGGGGACGCGGCGCAGCGAGCCGTCGAGCCCGAGCTCGCCGAGCACGAGCAGGCCGTCGAGCAGCGCCGGGTCGTACAGGCCGTCGCCGAACAGCACGCCGAGCGCGATCGGCAGGTCGAACCCGCACCCCGGCTTGCGCACGTCGGCCGGCGCGAGGTTGACCGTGATCTTCTTGTTGGGCAGCTCGTGCCCGACCTGCTCGAGCGCGCTGCGGATCCGCACCGCGCCCTCGCGCACCGCGGGCGTCGCCAGCCCGACGACGTGGTAGCCGGGCAGCCCGCTGCCGACGTCGACCTCGACGTCGATCGTGAGCGCGTCGATCCCGAGCAAGGTCGCGGACGTGAGCGTGGCCAGCACGCCCGCGCCGCGTTGCACCCGCCGCGCCCGCCCAACCCCGCGACGCCCCGTCGGGAGCGTCCGGCCACCGGCCACTTCGTCCGCAACCCGGACGCCATGTCACGGGCGACGACACTTCGCGGGTAACCCCGGAGGGGTCGCGAGTAACCCCGGAGGGGTCGCGGGGCACGTCTCCGTCTCCGTCTCCGCCTCCGTCTCCATCTCCGCCTCCGCCTCCGCCTCCGTCTCCGTCTCCGTCTCCGTCTCCGTCTCCGTCTCCGTCTCCGTCTCCGTCTCCGTCTCCGCCTCCGTCACCCACCCGGACCGAACCACCGCCCGCGGTCTCGGCGACCTTCGTTCGAGCCACGCGGCGCAACGCGCCGCGGGCCCGGGTGTCTTGCGCGGGTGTCACCCACCCGCCCTGTTCGTGAGCTGCCTGACCGCCCAGTCCGGCTCCGCTGGCTGCTCGCGGCGCTGACGCTCGTCGCGGCCGGCGCGCTCGTGTGGCTGCTCGCCGCGCCCGGCCGCGGCGAGCGCGCCCACCGTGAGCCGCCCCCCACCGCCGCGGCGCGCGCGCCGACCGC